>DATMQV010000399.1:0-19426 GCA_035566615.1 Xanthobacteraceae bacterium | reverse complement strand
GCAAACGCTCAAGGCAGGACCCTGCGGCGACCTAACATTCGTTGCTGGCGAAAACGGACGACCGCTGACCAAAGAATCCTTCGGCAATCTGATCCGCAAAGCATGCAGAGAAGCGGGACTTAAGAATCGTTCTGCGCATGGATTGCGAAAGGCCGCAGCAACGCGAGCAGCAGACAACGGCGCCACAGTCGCACAGCTCGAAGCAATCTTCGGATGGTCTGGTGGAGCAATGGCTGCGCTTTACACACGCGCTTCTAATAGACGCCGACTCGCGATTGAAGCGATGCACAAGCTTGAGAACGAAAATGGAAAATCTATCGCCGCACCTTGGCACCAGGTGCGGCTTTCAGGGGCGAAAGATGAATAGAAACAACAGCGTTTTCCTCAGGTGGTGCCCAGGAGAGGACTCGAACCTCCACGCCTCGCGGCGCTAGTACCTGACACTAGTGCGTCTACCAATTCCGCCACCTGGGCCTGTGCGGCGATAGGTACGGAGCCGTCTTCTCATTGTCAATCGAAGGCGCTAACCCTCTATACAGCGCAAAATCCATCCTGTATTCCCGGCTGGCGATGGCTTTGAAGAACAACTTCGACAAGCTGGTCACCGTCTTCGGCGGCTCGGGTTTCCTCGGCCGCCATGTAGTGCGGGCGCTGGCCATGCGGCATTACCGGATCCGGGTGGCGGTCCGCCGTCCGGAATTGACCGGGCACCTGCAGCCGCTCGGCCGGGTCGGCCAGATCCATGCCGTGCAAGCCAATCTTCGCTTTGCGGATTCGGTTGAGGCGGCGGTGCGCGATGCCGATGCCGTCATCAATCTGGTCGGCATCCTCTATGAAAAAGGCCGGCAGCGCTTCGACGCGGTGCAGGCGGAAGGCGCCGAGACAGTCGCCCGGGCCGCTGCGAGCGCCGGCGCAAGCCTGGTGCACATCTCGGCCATCGGCGCGGACGAGAATTCGCCGTCGCACTATGCGCGCTCGAAGGCGGCAGGCGAGCGCCTGGTGCTGGCGGCAGAGCCCTCGGCCGTCATCATGCGGCCGTCTTTCGCCTTCGGCCCGGAGGATGGGTTTTTCAACCGCTTTGCGGCGATGGCAAGCATCTCGCCCATCCTGCCGCTTCCGGCTGGCGGCGTCACGCGGTCGCAACCGGTCTTCGCCGGCGACGTTGCAGCAGCCATTGCCAAGGCGGTGGACGGCGACGCCAAGCCGGGCGCAGTGTACGAACTCGGCGGACCCGAGGTGCGCAGCTTCAAGGAATTGATGGAGTTCATGCTGGCGACGATCGAGCGCCGGCGCTTGCTGATGCCGGTACCGTTTCCGCTGATCAAGCTGCAAGCGGCTTTTCTGCAATTCCTCCCCAATCCGCCGCTCACGCCCGACCAGGTGGAGATGCTCAAGGCCGACAACGTCGTTTCCGCGGCCGCGCGCGATCAGGGCCGCACCCTCGAGGGCCTCGGCATCATCCCCAATTCGATGGCGTCGGTGGTGCCTGACTATCTCTGGCGATTCCGCAAGACCGGCCAGTTCCACGGCCGCATGGCTTAGAGCGCAATCGCTTCAGATTGAAGGGATTGGCGCTCTAAGTTTCTGCTGGAGCATGATCATTTCGGGAACCAGTTCCACCCCGGATTAGGTCCGGGGCAGGCTTCCGGATCATGCTCTGCGGCCACAGCCAAGCGTGGAGACTGCGGAACGGTGCGCCCGGTCAACTCTCGTATTTGAACGAGAGCGCCACCCGGGTGCGGAAGGCCGTGACCTTCCCGTTGTCCACTTTCATGTCCATTTTGGTGACCTCCGCGATGCGCAGGTCACGCAGCGAGCTGGCGGCCGTCTCCACCGCGACACGTCCAGCATCTTCCCAGGATTTTTCGCTGACACCCACTACGTCGATAATGCGATAGACGCCGTCCGATTGCTTCTTCGCCATGATCGATCCTCTCGTGGTTAAAAATGAACGCACGCGATCAATACTCACGTGTGCGGCGAAAGCTTAGATCAAGACGTGGCGGTCCGTCGATCATCGTCGATGGACACACGCGGCCAAAACATGGAGCTTGAAACAATCGCCGTTTCGCAGGCGCACAAGATTCTTACGCATTCGCATGTCCTTTTCGGAAAACCGGTTTCCGCTTTTCCGGGACATGCTCTAAAAGGGCGGGCCATGCCGGGGAAACGTATCCAGATCGACGAAGAGACCTGGCAGCAACTGAACCTGCTCGGCCACGACCAGATGAAGGATTTTCAAGAACTGGCCGACGAGGCGTTGCGCGATCTGCTCAAGAAATACGGCCGCCCGGTCGACCTGAAAGATGCGCTGCGTCGCAGCGCCGGCGTCTCCGCCACCGTTCACCAATTGCACTCGGCTACACGCAAGAAGCCGCCGCGGAAGTAGCGGCGGCATTCAACGTCTGCGTTTTCGGCGACGCAGCTTACGCGTACCGCTCGCGCGCCCGCGCACGCGCTTTCGCCGCTTCGACTTCGCGGTTTCTGGCCGGGCTGGCCGTTTCCAGCGATTGCAGCAACCGGCGCGCCGTTTCCGTGACTTCATCGACCGCGCGGTTGAAGGCCGCCTCGTTGGCGCGCGACGGCTTTGCAAAGCCGCTCAGCTTGCGCACGAATTGCACCGCAGAGGCGCGGATTTCATCCTCGCTGGCCGGCGGCTCGAAATTGAACAGCGTGCGGATATTGCGGCACATCTTTACCGATCCCTTGGCTTGCTGATCATTTGTTCGATCGCTGATCGTCATCCGTTATGATGGCGCTCAAAACGGAGAGAGCGCGATGTCGTCTGCCCGTGCCGAGCCTATCACCATCGCCGGCGATCACGACATTCACGTTTCGGGGCTGTTGCAGACGCCGCCCCAGGCGCGCGCCTGCTACGTGCTCGCCCATGGCGCCGGCGCCGGCATGCGCCACCCCTTCATGGCCGCCGTCGCCGCGGGGCTCGCGGAGCACGGCATCGCCACTTTGCGCTATCAGTTCCCCTATATGGAACGCGGCAGCAAACGCCCCGACCCGCCGCATCTTGCGCATGCGGCCGTGCGCGCGGCGGTGGCGGCGGCCCGGCAAGCGCTGCCGGGCTTGGCACTGATCGCCGGCGGCAAATCGTTCGGCGGCCGCATGACCTCGCAGGCGCAGGCGCGCACGCCGCTTCCGGACGTGCGCGGACTGGCCTTTCTCGGCTTTCCGCTACACCCGGCCGGCAAGCCGTCGCGCGAGCGCAGCGAGCATCTTTTCGACATTGAGATCCCGATGCTGTTCCTGCAGGGAACCCGCGATACGCTCGCCATGCTCGACCAGATCGAGCCCGTTTGCCAGGCGCTCGGCGCCCGCGCCACGCTCAAGCTATTTGTTGACGCCGATCATTCATTCCACGTGCCGGCGCGAAGCGGCCGCAAGGATGCGCAGGTGCTCGGCGAAGTCCTCGACACGCTCGCCGGCTGGACCGGCGATCTATTCAATGCCCCGGCGCCGGCCCCAGCCCGAGCGCCAGCGCGATAAGACCGAGCGCGCCGACCGCGATCCGCCACCAGGCGAACAGGGCAAAGCCGTGGCGCGAGACGTAACCGAGCAGCGTCTTGACAACGAACCACCCACAGATGAACGACACCGCAAAACCGACCGCGATGATCCACATTTTGCCGCCGGCGAACTCCGCTCTGCTTTTGTACGCTTCGTAAACGAAGGCTCCGACCATGGTCGGCATCGCCAGCCAGAAGGAGAATTCCGTTGCCGCCCGCTTGTCGGCGCCGAACAGCATGGCACCAACGATCGTGGCGCCGGAGCGCGACACGCCCGGTATCATGGAAAGACACTGGACCAAACCAATCCCAAGATACATCGGTAGTGAGAATTCGGTGGCATCATGGTAGCGCGGCTTCAGATTAAGCCGGTCGATCCACAACAGCACGAAACCGCCAATGACAAGCGTGGCGCACACTATCCGCACATCGAACAAGTGAGTCTTGATGGTGCTGTAGGCGAGCGCACCGATCACCATGGCGGGCAGAAAGGCAATGAGCACCCCGAAAATGAAGCGCCTCGCGTCTGCGCTGGTGAACATGCCAAGGAACAGGTGCCACAATCGCACAGCGTAGATCGACAGCAGCGCAAGGATTGCGCCGAGCTGGATCAAGACCGCAAAGGCCTTTCCGAATTCCTCGTCCTTAAAGCCGAAGAAATGACCCACGAGCAAGAGATGGCCAGTCGACGAAACGGGAATGAACTCGGTCAGACCCTCGACCACGCCGAGGACTGTCGCCGTAACAAATTCTTGCAAGGTCATGGATCAAACTCCGCGGCGGAGGAAGGCGCGGCGGCGCCCGTCCGGGAGGGGCTGGCAGGATGATGGGGCAAACTTGTGACCCAGCGCAAAAGTTAAGGCAACCGCAAAGGCTGCGCCCTCAACAGGGTCGCACGACCCGTGTTGCCTGCCGGATCGCTTCGCCTATAAGGAGGCGATTCGCTGATGCTCCCTTCATCGTTCCGCGGCTGCCTTGAGCCGCATTTTACGGCGCGCCCCAGAGCATGCTGACACTGTTCCATCACCCGTTTTGTCCGCATTCGCGATTCGTGCGGCTTGTGCTCGAGGAACTCGGCCTGCCGGTGCGGCTGGTCGAGGAGCGGGTTTGGGAGCGGCGCGAGGAGTTCCTGATACTCAATCCGGCGGGAACCACGCCGGTGCTGGTGGAAGAAGGCGCGCCACCGGTCCCTGGGGCCGGTGTCATCGCCGAATATCTCGACGAAACCCACGCGGCGGCGACCGTTCCGCCGGTGCGGCTGTTGCCGGGCGAAATTGCCGACCGTGTCGAAGTGCGCAGGCTGATGAGCTGGTTCAACGACAAGCTCTTTGCCGAGGCGAGCGGTCCGCTGGTGATGGAACGCGTCTACAAGCGCTACATACCGGCCGAGAAAGGCGGCGGCCCGCCCGATACCGAAACCATGCGGGCGGCGCGCAGCAATATTAAGTACCATCTGGGCTATATCGGCTGGCTCGTCCGCCGGCGCGATTGGCTCGCGGGCGACCGGCTGACTTATGCCGACCTGAGCGCGGCGGCGCATCTGTCCGCCATCGACTATCTGGGCGACGTGCCGTGGAACGAAGACGAGACCGCCAAAGCGTGGTACGCGCGGATCAAATCGCGGCCGTCGTTCCGCACGCTGCTGGGCGAGACGCTGCCCGGTCTTGCGCCGGCGCCAAGCTACGGCAATCTCGACTTCTGACGCCGGCAGCGGCCAAGAGCGCCCTCGCCGAAGCGGCCGGAGCGCATGGCTTCGACGCCTTCGGCGTGACGCGGCCCGACGCCATACCGCGCGCGGCCGCGGGGCTCCGCGCATTCCTCGAAGCTGGCAGCCACGGCGACATGGACTGGATGGCGCGCAACGCCGACCGCCGCGGTGATCCGCGCACGCTGTGGCCGGACGTGGGCGCAATCGTCATGCTCGGCGTCAATTACGGCCCGCATGACGATCCGCTCGCGATCCTGAATGAGCGCCTGCGCGGCGCCATCTCGGTGTACGCGCTGGGCGACGATTATCACGATCTGATCAAGCCGCGGCTCAAAGCGCTGGCGCGCATGCTGGTCGAAAGGGCCGGCGGCGACGTCAAAGTATTCGTCGACACCGCGCCCGTGATGGAGAAGCCGCTGGCGCAAGCGGCAGGCTTGGGCTGGCAGGGCAAGCACACGAATCTTGTCTCGCGCACGCATGGTTCGTGGCTGTTCCTCGGCGCGATCTTCACCACGCTCGAATTGCCGCCCGATCCACCTGAGCTCGACCATTGCGGTTCGTGTCACGCGTGTCTCGATGTTTGCCCGACGGCCGCATTTCCCGCGCCCTACCGGCTCGATGCAGCGCTCTGCATCTCTTATCTCACGATCGAGCACAAAGGCCCGATCCCGCATGCGCTGCGGCCAAAAATCGGCAACCGCATTTATGGCTGCGACGATTGCCTCGCGGTCTGTCCCTGGAACAAATTCGCGCAAGCCGGGCGCGAGGCGAAGCTTGCGGCGCGCACGGCTTTGCGCGCGCCGGCGCTCGCCGAATTGGCCCGGCTTGACGATCCCGGCTTCCGTGCCTTGTTCGCAAAGAGCGCGGTCAAGCGCATCGGGCGCGCACGCTTCCTGCGCAATGTACTGATCGCCATCGGCAACGCGGGCGACGCCTCGCTCGTGCCCGAGGCCGAGCGGCTGCTCGACGATGCGTCGCCGATCGTGCGCGGCGCCGCCATCTGGGCGCTCGGCCGCCTCGATCGCGCGCGGCTCGAGACCGGAGCCGCGAAACGGCGTGCGGCCGAAACCGATGTGGACGTCGCTGCCGAATGGGACGCGGCCTGCGGAGAATGAGCGCCCATGATGCGACCATGACGACGCTCATCTGCTTTGGGCTCGGCTATTCCGCCGATCACTATATCGGCCGATTCGGCGACCGTTTCACCCACATCGTCGGCACCGTGCGCGGCGCCGAACGCGCCGCGCTGCTGAATGCGCGTTTCGGCGGCCGCTTACGCGCCTTCGCCTTCGACGGCTCTTTTCCCACGCCGGAAGTGAAAAGAGCGATCGCGGAGGCGGACTTGGCGCTTGTGTCGATTCCGCAGACGCAAAGCGGCGATCCGGTGCTGGCTGCTTTCGGCAATGCGCTGACCGACGCCAAGCACCTACGCTCCGTTGTTTATTTGTCGACCGTCGGGGTGTATGGCGATCACGCCGGCGCCTGGCTGGACGAACACACGCCGCCGCGACCTGAGATGGCGCGCAGCCGCGAGCGCTTGGCGGCCGAGCAGGCCTGGCAAAATTTCGGCGCGCGCAGTGGCGTTCCAGTCGCGATCCTGCGGCTTGCCGGGATCTATGGCCCGAGCCGCAACGCGTTCGTGCAGATTACGCGCGGCGATGCGCGGCGCATCGTCAAGCCGGGACAGGTCTTCAACCGCATTCATGTCGATGACATTGCGCAAGCGATCGACGCGGCGCTGACGCAAAAAGCGTCCGGCATCTTCAACGTCGCCGATGACGAGCCCTGCCCGCCCGGCGATCCGCTCGTCTTCGCGGCGCAGCTTCTCGGCCGCGCGCCGCCGCCGGAAATTTCCTTCGAAGCGGCAGCGCCGGCCATGTCATCGCTGGCTTTAAGTTTTTGGCAGGACTGCCGACGCGTACGCAACGACAAGCTCAAACGCGAACTCGGCGTGACGTTGCGCTATCCGACCTACCGCGAAGGCTTGCGCGCTCTGGCCGAAACTTTGTAGGCGGCCTTCGTCTGGGATCGGACCCGCGACGGGTCAGTGTAGGCTCGGCCCTTTGAGGAAGCGGTCGCGCTCGCCGGATTTCACGCGCACCTGCATGGTTTCGCCGTCGCGATAAATGGTGATCGGCACCTCGACCCCGGCCTGGCCTTGTGCCCAGATGCGGCGGAACAGGCTCGCCAAGTCGTGGACCTCGTTGCCGCCGACCGAGAGCAGAATATCGCCCGTGCGCAGATCGGCGCGTTTGGCCGGGCCGCGGTCGGCGAGCCCGACCACAACAAGCCTGTTTTCCACTTCGGTTGCGTAGAAGCCGAGCCACGGACGCGGCGCCGCGTTGCGCCGGCCGTATTTCATCAGATCGTCGAAGATCGGCTGCAGCAGATCAATCGGAACCATCATGTTGATATTTTGCGCCGGCCCTTTATCGACCGCCTGTTGCAGTTGCAGCGAGCCGATGCCGAGCAGATCGCCGGCCGGTCCGATCAAGGCGGTGCCGCCCCAATTGGGATGCGAGGGCGCGGTGAAAATGGCCTCGTCGAGCACATACTCCCAATAACCGGCGAATTCCTGCTTGGCGACGACGCGCGCGGCAACCGAATGATGCCGTCCGCCGGCGCCGGCGACCACCACCCGCTCGCCGACCGAAACATCGCCGGATCGACCGAAGGCAAGCGCGGGCATCTCGATTTTGGCGAGCGCCTGCACCAACCCGAAGCCGGATTCCTGATCATAGCCGAGCACATGCCCCGGCACCGAGCGGCCGTCGCTCAATGTCAGCCAGATCGTGTCAGCTTCGGTGATCAAATAGCCGATCGTCAGCACCAGGCCGTTATTGCGAATGATGACGCCGTTGCCGGCGCGTTCGGTGCCGAGCGTCTCCGCGGTGAAGGCATCGGCCGGTATGGTGGCGCGCAATCCGACCACCGCCGCCAGAGCCAGGTCGAGATCGTAGGAATAGTCCTCGGGCTTGGGTTGCACCGAGGAGGGCACCTTCCAGTCGCTCACAGAAGCCATCGGCTCATCCTTCCGCTGTAAGCCTTGTAACCTGGAATGCGGCGGCGGCGAAATCCCGTGCCGGACTGCTGCACAGTTTCTACGCTCGGATGCGGTATCGGCGCGGCGCCGCTGCACGCTATTTGAGAAGGGCCAAACGGCCGATCAAGCCCGCCGGCGACCGGCTACCCGACATTCGCGTGACGAAGAAGCGGCGGTGCGCGAAAGCCCGGAAGAGCTCCGCAACTCATTCCTTCTTCTCCGCGGCTGCCTGCAACTCTTGCAGCCGCTTTTCGAGCTTGGGAAGGCTCTGGACCAATTCGCACTTGCGCTTGTCGTCTTGCGCCTGCTTCTTCACTTCTTCCCAGCGCTCTTTTGCATCCTCGAGAGTCCAAGCGCGCCGCTTTGCCGGATTGTAGACCTCGGCCTTCACCAGACTTTCCAGCGAATGGAAATATTCTTCCAGACTGAGAATGCGGTTGCGCAGCTGAAAATAAAAACTCGTACCGTTGAGCTCGTTGCAATATTTCAGACCGCCAAAGGTCTGCTGCGCCATGTGCGCGTCGAATATTTTTCCTTTGACCTCATCGATCTCCTGGCCTTGCGCGCGCCCGCCGGCCACGGCAACAAAGCAAAGCAGTGCGGCGCAGCCGCAAAGCCGCATCGCGTGGCGGAGTGATCCCACGGTCGCCGACCTCGATCCCCTTTTGTTAAGAGTATGTTATCAGTTGCGGCGGCCGAGCCCAACGGTAAAACAAACGCCGTTCAGCAATTGTTATCCATATTTTGTCGCAGCCGCGCTTCGGCCGGCCACACTCGTCAAATGCCGGACTCTCTTCGCTTTGTTGCCTTCTTCCCGCCCAATCAATTGAGCAAAAACTGTGGACGTTTTTTGTGGGTCGGCGGGGACCTCATCGTGCGCATTGGTGTCGGATTTGTCGTTGTCGCGTTGATCGTTGGCGGTTCCATTGGCGGTTCCGTGGGCGCTGCGATTGCGCAGACCTATTATCCGCCCCCGCCGGACTATTATCCGCCGCCGCGCGGCTACTATCCGCCGCCACCTCCCGGTTATTATCCACCGCCGCCGGATGATTACGATTATCCGGTTCCAGCCCATAGCCGCGCGCCGGTGCCGCCCGGCGATGTCGGCGCGCCGGTGCCTGCTTACCCGCCGGGCCGTGCGCAGCCTGCTCCGCCACCCTACCCGCCGCCCCCGGGCCGCGGTTATTACGGATATCCCGATCAGACCGCCGAGCAATCGGCTCCTGCCGACGTTCCGCGGCCGCCAAGCAAAGTTGGCGGCGCGCCCGACGTCACCGGCTCGATCAATCTGACTGCGCCCACCGCTGCGCCGCCGAGCGGCACGACCGTCGTCGCGGGATTGCCGCCGGAAGACCAGCCCGAAACCGGTGCGGCCGAACTGCCGCAGCAATTGCACAGGCAACTCGTCGATTACGCCACCTCGGAGCCGGCCGGCACGATCGTGATCGATACGCCGCACACCTTCCTTTATCTCGTGCTCGGCCGCGGCAAGGCGCTGCGCTACGGTGTCGGCGTCGGACGCGACGGGTTCACTTGGTCCGGTACCGAACGTATCAGTCACATGAGCCAATGGCCGGACTGGCATCCGCCGAAAGAAATGATCGAGCGGCAACCCTATCTGCCGCGCTTCATGGCCGGCGGCGAAGGCAATCCGCTGGGCGCCCGCGCTCTCTATCTCGGCAACACCGTCTATCGCATCCACGGCACCAATCAGCCGTCGACGATAGGCCATACTGTTTCATCAGGCTGTATCCGGCTCACCAACCAAGACATCGAAGACCTTTATGGCCGCGTGAATGTCGGCACGCGCGTGGTCGTGCTGCCGGGCGCGCCGCCGCCCGCGTCGGCTTCGGCACAAAACTCCGTCACACGTTGAACCAACGGACCCGCATCGCCGCGCATGACGTGCGGCGAGTGGGTAATCGGGAACCCGCGCGCAGAGATTTGCTCGAGCGCGCGCGGGGAATTTTTAATTTTGGATTTTTGGCGACTCACTTAATGTCGTGTTTCGGATTCGACAGGCTGGCAGTGTCTGCGATCCGATGATGCGTCGGCCGAGGGGGTCTTCGTCAAATTCCCGGCCGCCGCGAGGCTACAGCCACAGCGATGATCTGTCGCTCGATGTGACGCGTGCTTGCAGGATCGCGCGGGCGTTCAGCGAGGTCGAATGCTTCCGAATGTACGCCTGTTGATCGCGGCGATGTTAGCCTCGGTCCTGGTGCTGATTTGCGGATTCGGTGTCTTCGCCGCCTTCCGCGTCAGCCGCGACCCAATTGCTCATCTTCCGGTGGCGGCGCCGCCGCTGCAACTGGTCGCGGAGAATAGAGCGGGACCCTCCGCCGTCTTGGTCGCCGGCGAGACTGTGGACCAACATGCCCACTTCGACATTCCGGTGAGCACGCCGGAGCCGATTGCGGCGCCGACAGGCACAGCCGAGCAACACGATCAGGCAGAGCTTGTCAGTGAGTCCGAACAGACGGCGGGGCCATCACCGACCGCCGCAATGGACGCCGAGGCAAGCGCCGCGCCCGAGCCTGAAAAAGGGGCAGCGGCGATGGCGCCCCCGGAACAACCGCCCGCCCCTTCCACGCCGGTGAACGATTTGCCTGCACCTTTGCAGGCGGGCGGTCGCTCCGCAGACATTGCGGCCGACGCCGCGTCCGCGTCCTCGCCTCTCCGACCAGTCGAGCCGGCAGCAGAAACATCCATCGGCGCGCGTGAGACGGCGATCGACGCGACAGCGGCCAATGAGGCTGCGGCAGCCGAGGCCGCGCCCGCCGGTCAAACAACGATCGCGGAAGCGATACCCCTGAAAGCCATTGCCGAGGCGAGTCCGGAAGCAGAGCCCGCAGCGGTTGCCAACCGCGCGGTCGAGGCCACGCCGGACGGAGCGGCAGCGCGCAATGAAAGTGATCCGTTGCTTGAGCCGCCGCTCCCTCGTGCGCGCCCCATTGTCAGCGATGCAAAGCATGTCAGCTATGCGCCGCATGTCAGGCATGCGCAGCCGGCACGCGCGGCGGACGAACGCCCGCGGAGCGCCGCCGTCTATAGGCCAAGGCGTGCGCGCGTGGTTGTTGTCCGGAGCGTGCGTGCCGTGCGGTTTACCGCGCCTTACTACGCGCAAGCGCAATACGCACAAACCACCGATCAGAGCTACGGATACGGCCAGTCGAATTTTCAAGGCGGCCAAGAGCAAATCGTGGTGGTTCGGCTTCACCCTGCGAGACTGGCGGCCAGAAAAGTCAATTCGGCCATTGGCGGCCCCTTCGTCAGCGCGCGCAGCCCGTAAACGTCCGGGTTGACCGGCGGGCCGGTTACTCCCACGTTGCGACTGTGAAAAGAAATATGAGTCCCGGGCGCGCTCAGTGATCCCGCTTTCCGTTCTCGATCTGTCGCCCGTCACCACTGTCACACCGGGATCGGCTGCTTTACGCAACTCGTTGGACCTGGCGCGGCTGGCGGATCGCCTCGGCTACACGCGCTACTGGCTCGCCGAGCACCACAATCTGGCGAGCATCGCCAGTTCAGCGCCTGAAATCATGATCGGGCAGATCGCAGCCGCGACGTCGCACATCCGCGTGGGCTCCGGCGGCGTCATGCTGGTGAACCATGCGCCGCTCATGGTGGCCGAACGGTTCAAAGTGTTGGAAGCGTTGTTTCCGGGCCGCATCGATCTTGGTCTCGGCCGGGCGCCAGGCACCGACCCGGTCACCTCCTACGCATTGCGCCGGCGCCAGGACGCGCGCGAAGGCGATGACTTTCTGGAGCGCTTCCAGGAACTCATGCTGCTGGAGCGCGGCGGCTTTCCGCCCGAACATCCGTTCCGCAACGTGCATGCGGTGCCGGCCGATGTGGCATTGCCGCCGGTTTGGCTCCTCGGCTCGAGCGGCTACAGCGCCGAGCTTGCCGCGGCTGCCGGGATGGGATTCGCCTTTGCGCACCACTTCGCCGACCACGATGCGGCGAGCGCCATGCTGAGCTACCGTACGCATTTCAAACCGTCCGAAGCGCTGGCGGAGCCCCGCGCAATCCTTGCGGTGGCGGCAATCGCCGCGGACAGCGACGCCGAGGCGGAGCGCATCGCCACCAGCGCCGATCTGCACTTTGTCCGCCGCATTAAGGGCGAGTTCGTGCCGCTCGCTTCGCCGGAAGAAGCCGCCGCCTATCCGTATGCACCGGTCGACCGTCAACGCATCGCAAGACAGCGCGAACGCCTGGTGGTCGGCAGCGGCGAACTGGTCAAGGCCCGGCTGCTGGCGCTGATCGAAGCGACCCGCGCCGACGAATTGATGGTCACCACCATGGTCTACGACCACGCCGCGCGCCGGCGCTCTTACGAGCTTCTGGCGGAAGCATTCGATTTACCTTCCGCAGGCTGACATTCCACCTCTGACAGAATTAGCCCCAAAATTCACTTGTCAGAAATGTGTCGCGTGCAACCTGCTGGCGCGGCCGAAGCGTTGCAAATCTGCCGCGGGTTACGGTTAATTTACTCAACGCGGGCGTTTTCCCGGCGAAAACGTGGCGATCCGCTAGGCTCTCAACTAAGATTTGTGTCGAGAATCGTACTCACTGGCTAGGTGGTAAATTTGAGCACCGACATGAGGCACGTTGCGCGTTATAGGCCGGTGTGCCGTGACAGTGGTTCGTTCAAACCCGTACTGCTCGCCGCCACGGCTGCGGCGGTTGTTGCATTCACGCTCCCCATCCCGGTGAAGCCGGCAGCCGCTCAAGGCTTGAACGCGGTCTGGTACGAATATCCGGCGCGCCCAAGACTGAAGGTGAGACCGAAGGCGAAGCCGCAGGCGCCGGTTCCCGATCAAGTATCAAAAGATCCATTCGGGCAGATTCCGAAGGGGCCGCTGCAGATCATCATTTCCATCGATCAGCAGAAGCTGCACCTTTACAGCGACGGATGGGAGGTGACGGAAGCGCTGGTAGCAACCGGCGTGCCCGGACATCCGACGCCGGTCGGCGTTTTCAGTATCATTCAGAAAGACCGTCTGCACCACTCGAACATCTATAGCGGCGCGCCGATGCCCTTTATGCAGCGCATCACCTGGTCAGGTGTCGCGCTCCACGAAGGCGGCAATCTGGGCCATCCCGCTTCGCACGGTTGCGTGCGTCTGCCGCACGATTTTGCGACGCGGCTGTGGGTCCTCACCAGGCTCGGTGCGCGGGTGATCATTGCACGGCCGGAAGTGCGGCCGACAGAATTCGCCGATCCGCATCTGTTCGTGCATCGCGAGATATCTCCGGCGGTTCCGACCGCCTCGCAGCCTGTTGTTGAAAAGCCGATCAAGACGGCGCAAAGCCTGCCCGAGGACAAGAAGAGCGACGCACCGGCGGCGAGCGCGGAAGACCTGAAGGAACCGGTGCAGCCGACCAGCGATGCCTCCAAGCCCGCCGACAAGCCCAACCGCGCGCCGCCGCTGACAGTCGTTGCGGATGGAAGCGGCGAGAGCGCGCTGCGGCCAAGCATCAGCGATCCGCCGGCAGCGCCCGCAAGCGAACCCGCGCCCGCCGAACTGCCAACCACAGCCGACGCTCCGCCGGCACCGCCCGCCGTTTCGCCGGTCGCGTTGCCGGCAGTTCCAGTGCCGCCCGTCAAGCCGGCTGAAATCGCGCGCAGCGCGCCTAAGACGCCGATCTCGATCTTCGTCAGCGGTAAAGAAAAGAAGATCTTTGTGCGCCAGGACTTTTTGCCCCTGTTCAGCGCGCCGGTGACGATCAATCGTCCGGAGCGGCCGCTGGGGACGCATGTGTTCACGGCGCTGTCTTTTGCGGACGATCACGCGCATTTCCGTTGGAATGTCGTGTCGCTCCCGGGCGAGCAGGCCAGGGCGAGCGCCAGGACATTGGCGAACACCTCGCGCATCGAGATGGAGAGAAGGTTCGCCCGCGGCAGGCACCGGGATGAATCGGCTGACGCGCCCGACGTGCTGCCATCGCCGCAAACGCCGCAAGAGGCGTTTGCGCGCATCGGTATCCCGCAGGACATCATCGAACGAATTTCCGATCTGATCATCCCAGGCTCGTCCTTGATCATCTCCGATCAGGGGCTCGGCGGGGAAACCGGCGAAGGCACCGACTTCATCGTCGTCATGCGCTAGCGCGTGATCCGGAAAGTCTTGCCTGGACTTGATCCGCGGTCCGGGACGCTGAGTTGAGACAATCAAGATAGATCGCAGTCGGGACTCGCTCGTTAGAGCGCCGTCTCAGCTGACAGGCATTTTAGTCTTTCGGAACCTGCTCTGGCGCCGCCCGTCATTTCGACCGACATCTTTGGCGGTATATGCTAGGCCTCGTTTGAGGGGCCATCCATCATTGCTGTTGAAGGAGGATCATCTTGGGTCAGCATTTTTCACTCACCGCTTCGGACAATTTCAAACTCGGCGCCTATCGGGCCGAGCCGAGCGGAACGCCCAAGCGCGGGATCGTCGTCGTTCAGGAGATTTTCGGCGTCAATCATCACATTCGCGCGGTGTGTGACCATCTCGCCGGCGAGGGCTATGCCGCAGTAGCGCCCGCGATCTTCGATCGGCAGCACCCGAATTTCGAAAGCGGCTACTCGCCTGACGAAATCGCCAATGCCCGCAAATTCGTCGCCAATCCCGATTGGGGGGCGATGATGAAAGACCTCCAGGCCGCCATCGACGACGCCAAGAAAAGCGGCCCGACGGCGATTATCGGTTACTGCCTCGGCGGCAGCCTCGCCTTCCTTGCGGCTGCAAAGCTGAGCGGACTGTCGGCCGCGATCGGCTATTACGGCGGCCAGATCGCCAAGAATGCCGATGAGAAGCCGAAGGTGCCGACGCAATTGCATTTCGCGAAAAAGACGCCTCGATCCCGATGAGCGATGTCGAGCTGATCAAACAAAAGCGCGGCAGCGATTGCGAGATCTACGTGTATCCGGGCGCGCAGCACGGCTTCAATTGTGACGAGCGCGGCAGCTACGACGAGGCATCGGCAAAACTCGCCTGGCAGCGGTCGCTCGCCTTCCTGCAAAAGAATCTGAAAAAATAATCGGGCGTTGAATCCGCCGGCGCTCATGCGTTCACCGGGCCGGCAAAGCCGGTCCGGTTTTCAGCTCGGGCAAGGCCCCTGAGCGCAATTTGAAGGCCGCCGGGATTGCCGATCAGAACCAGCGCTCTTGCACGTTGACGGTGTCGCCCGGCCGGATCGGGAAGCTCGGCGGCACCGACATGCGCACGATACGGCCGGCGACCGGGCGATCGACGGTCAGGTTTCTGCGAAACGCGCGTGGGGTGAATCCGCCGGCGATGGCGACCGCGGTCTCGGCGGTCATGCGCGGCACATAAGGATATTGGCCAGGCGCAGTCACCTCTCCGAGGATGAAGAAGGGCCGGTACACCACGACCTCGACCGCCACATGCGGCTCGCGGATGAAGCCGTTGCGCAGCTTGGCGGCGATGCGGTAGGCGAGTTCTTCGGTGGTTGCGCCCCGGGCCAGCACCTGGCCGATGAGCGGCACATCGATACAACCGGCAGCGTCGACCAAATAGGCGTTGGTCAGTCCTTCCTGACCGAACACGACGACCCGAAGCCGGTCGCCGGATCGAGTGTGTAGTCGGGCGGCGCGACGACCGGCGCGTAAGCGACTGGCCCCGCCGGCACGGCCACGGGACCTGGTGGTATTGGTACCGGTATTGGCACTGTCGAAGCAACGTGCACCGGCCTTGCGGCCGGTACCGGCGCGGGCGCAGCAAGTGCTGTCTGCGCAGGCGCAGCCACCGTTGCCGGCGGAGGCGCAGGGACGGCGACCGGAGCCGCCACAGGGACCGCCGAAGCAACACGCACCGGCCTCGCACTCGCTACCGGCGCAGGCGCGGCGACCATTTGTGGCGCAGCCATCGGCGCCGCGACCGGCGGAGCTGGCTGTGGCGCGATCGCAACCGCGGGGGCAGGCGCCATCGTGTAGGCGGGGCCGGGGGCCGGCGCAGCCGCGGCAGGCGCAGCCACATAGGCCGGACTTGGAGGCAGGTTTGGACCCGAACCTAGCGCCGGATTCGGCGGCGGCGCATAAGCCACGGCGGGCCTCGGCGGGACGTAAGGTCCGCCGGTGCCGTAGACGACATGGTCGATCCCCGCCGCCGGATACTGAGCGCCGGCCGGCGGATAGACCATGTAAGCGACGGGTTGCTGAGCACATCCAGCGACCGTGGCCGCCATGCCCATCACCAGGAGGAGAAAACGGACGACCCGCATACGCGCCAATCCGGCCTAGTTTCATCAAACGTTATGTACGGATTAACGCCGGTTATGGTTAACAATCCCTCACCGCGCGCGAAGCGGCGCGAGATAGCCGGCATAAAGAAAGTGCAAATCCGCGCCCGACTGGCGAAGCGCTCAAACCCGGTCGCGGCCACGATCGCCTTTCGACGGGTATGAAGGCCGTTGGTCTTGGCGCGACAAGCGATCGGCAATGGCCAGCAGCAGCATCGCCACGACGAATATCAGGGGGAACGCCGCGACCCACGTGAGCTTCACGTTATCCGCGCCTTTTTCCAGATCGAGATACCAGGCCAACGCATCGACCGCTGCGATGACGGCGATCGAACCCATGACCCGTTGCTTGAGCGCGCCGAAATCGATCGCCGTCAAACCCTCGGGCCAATCTTCATGGTCACGTGCTTCCACCTTGTGAAGGAAATTCTCGTATCCAGAAAAGACGACGATCAGCACGAGATTGGCGGTCAGCACGATATCGATCATGTTGAGGATGTCGACGATGAGCTCATGCCAAGTCAGGCCCGGCAAGCGCACCGCGATGTGGTAGAAATCCGCGAAGAAACGCAGCAGCAGCAAGATAAGGGTGAGCGCCAGACCGACCAGGAATGGCGCCAGCAGCCAGCGCGACAGGAACAGCGCCGTTTCGAAGCCGCGTTCGATTGGCCGCATCGATCCCCCACGGAAGCCCATCACCCGTGCGACTGTGCCGTCAATCGCCGCGCGCGGTCAATGCCGGCCGGTGCGCAGATCAAAAACTCAGTCCTCTTTCGGTAGCTCCGTTCCAGCCCCATACCAGTCGGCGCGAGACGCCCACTGAGCATGTCGCTCCGGCTTGACTCCAAGGTCGCCATCGAACGTTCCGGCCGGCACGATGGCCTCACGGCCGCTGCGCGTGAGGTGTGGCAGCGGGGAGCCGCATGTGCGGCAAAAAGAGGTGGCGAAACTTCGCGCGGTGGGAAGGTCGTAGCGGACGACCAGTTCTTCTCCCTGCAGCCAGTGTAACGCGGCGGCCTTGACCACCGCGTTACTGGCGTGGGCCGTTCCCGTCGCCTTCCGGCAACGCGAACAATGACAGTGGATGAAACGGTCGAACGGCAGATCGACAGCGAAAGTGACACTGCCGCAGAGGCAGGTGCCACGCGCCGTGATCGCCGATTCCTTGGCCGATTCCGCCACGTCCACGACGCCGTCAGGTATGGGCAGGCGCACTGGCCAAGCCGGTTCCGATCTGGCAAGCCACGCCGGTGCCGCCGAGGCCGCAATAGCCGTGCGGATTCTTCGCCAGATACTGCTGGTGGTAATCCTCGGCGAAGTAGAAGGGCGGCGCGTCGCGGATCTCGGTCGTGATCGGACCAAGGCCTTCGGCCGCTAGCGCCTTGGCGTAGCTCGCCCGCGAGGCCTCGGCGGCGGCGCGCTGCGCCGGCGAGAAGACGTAGATGCCGGAGCGGTATTGCGTGCCGACGTCGTTGCCCTGGCGCATGCCCTGCGTCGGGTCATGGTTTTCCCAGAACGTTTTCAACAGCCGCTCGTACGAGATCTTTTTCGGATCGTAGACGACCAGCACGACCTCGTTGTGCCCGGTGCGGCCGCCGCAAACTTCCTCATAGGTCGGATTGGGCGTGAAGCCGCCGGCATAGCCCGCCGCGGTGACATACACGCCGTCGCCAAGCTCCCAGAATTTGCGCTCGGCACCCCAGAAGCAGCCAAGCCCGAACATCGCCATCGCCAGCCCCTCCGGATAAGGCCCCTTGAGCGCATGGCCGTTGATGAAATGTTCGCGGGCCGTCGGGATCGGTGAGGAGCGACCCGGCAATGCATCAGCAGCGGCCGGCATTTCAAGCTTCTTTCCGAAGGTGAACATCGGTGTCTCCCTTGCGTGGCAGAGCAAATATAGGCGGCGCTGCGCCACTTCGCAGCCGGTTCGTAATCACGTTTTTGCCGCAGCCGCTTGATTTTTGGTGCGTGCGCTGGCCGTGTCCCGTCATGCTCCCACGGCATTTCGTTGCCGACGCTTCCACCCGGCGCGTTTGCCGCTTATTGTGCCGCTGCGCGCCCCGCCTTCGAGTCGGCATGCTAAGGAGATGATGAAGATGTCCCGGATGCTTGCGCTTGCCTGCGCACTGGTCGTCTTTGCCCTGGCGGCTGGCACGGTTTCCACAGGCTCCCTTGCCCAGCAAGCTGCCACACCCCCTTACGGCGTTCCGATCACGCTCGACGACGCCAAGCGCGTGATGGCCGCCTCCGAGCTCGAAGCGGCGAAGAATTCGTGGCAGGTCGCGATCACCATCCTGGACAGCGGCGGCAATCTGGTGATGTTCCACAAGGCCGACAACACGCAGCTTGCTTCCATCGCGGCGTCGGAAGGCAAAGCGCGGACCGCGCTCACCTTCAAGCGGCCGAGCAAGGCGCTCGATGACGCGATCGCCGCCGGCGGCGCCGGCTTGCGCCTGTTGGCGGTGAAGGACATCACGCCGCTGGAAGGCGGCATTCCCATCCTGGTCGACGGCAAGATCGTCGGCGCGATCGGCGTGTCGGGCGCGCTGTCCTCGCAGGACGCGCAGGTCGCCAAGGCCGGAGCCGACGCGCTGGCGAAGTAGCTCGTCGCCCGGCGACAGGACCGGAGCGCTTTCACATCTGATGCCGCGGCGGTGCGGCTATGCTAGCGGCAGCCCCGTCCGAAGCATGATTTGGCGTGGCGCGCGCGATCAAAAAACGAAACCCACCTTTGGCGAAGCATTGAACCTGCCATATTTCCTCACCAACTTTGAAGGTGGCGGGGTTTAGCGGGTGACGGCATGAGCGGATCACGGCAACTGCATCTCGGCGCTTTCATGCGCCCGACCACCATCCATACCGGCGCGTGGCGCTATCCGGGCGCTTTCCCCGACGCCAACTTCAATTTCA
>DATMQV010000398.1:0-16610 GCA_035566615.1 Xanthobacteraceae bacterium | reverse complement strand
GGCGTGCGCGTGCCGGGCAACGAAGGCGCCGCCGGCATGGCGGCGATCGTGCCGGACGGCTGGTTGGACGTCGCCGCGCTGCGCGCGCATCTGGCACAGCGGCTGCCGGCCTATGCGCGGCCGAAGTTCCTGCGCGTGGCCAAGGAGCTTGCGAAAACCTCGACCTTCAAGCACACCAAGAACGACTTGCAGCGCGACGGCTTCGATCCGGCCGCAACCAGAGACACGATCTATTTCGACGATCCGGCGAGCGACGCTTTCGTGCCGCTCGACCAGGCGCTGTACGAGCGGATCAAAGCCGGCGTGGTGCGGTTTTGAGCCTGTTGCGTGCAGCCGCTACCGCTCCGCGGTTTGCGGCGAAGTTGGCTTAATCTCGCGCGGCCTCTTGCCGAAATGCGATTTGAAATGGCGGCTGAACTGGGCCTGACCGCCGAAGCCCCAGCGGTAGGCGATTTCCGCAACGGTTTCACCGCGGCGCGGGTCCTGCAAGTCAGCGAGCGCCGCGTCCAGCCGCAACGTCCTGATCCATTGTCCGACGGTTCGGTCGCTTCCCTTGAAGGGCTCGTGCAGGTAGCGGCTGGAAATGCCGTTGGCGAGGGCAATGTCCTCGATCGTCATCGCGCGATTGGTGAGATTCTTGCGGACGTAGCGCTCGATACGCGCGAGGTGTCCGAGGCGCACGGAGCTCATGCCGCTGCCGAGCGCTCTGTTATCGTCTTCGAGCGCCAGACACAGCAATTCCACCAAACACTGCCCCAGACCCTCCCTGGCCACAGCGCCCAGCTGCTCCATTCGCCGCGGTATGCCGCGCGCGGTGTCGAGAAACAGCGCGCCCGCGCCGCGGCTGGAGTCATAGACATAGCTGAGGTAGCGATCGAAAACCCTGATCCGGCTCTTCAGCATCTGCGCCGGCAACTTCAGGACCCAGAGCTCGTTGTTTTCCGCGTGAGAGAATTGGTACGGCAGGTCACCGCGCTGGATGAAGAACCCGTCCTTCTTGCAATGAAGGACGTTGTGACCCTGGATGAATCGCGCGCTGGATTTGGTGGCGAAGGTGATCAGCAGATCGTTTTCCGAGCTGCCGCGCAGATGCTGCTTGGCTCGATCGTAGCAGACCGGCGCCGAATCGAAACGTGACAGTGAAATCTGACCCAGCTCCCAATTGTCGATGGTTCCGTAAAACTTCTCGGGCGCCGAAAAGGACGCGCTCATGGGGAAGAATATTCCGGAAACAAAGCTCGACCAGTGGGCGCTGCGCTGCTGCGGCGGTATCGGAACAACGCTGAACCTGGTCATGACAGCCTCGCTACTGCCTATTATCGCGGCAACGCCCGTGCCCTTCGTGCCCTGATCGAAGCTTCCATCCAGCGCCGTGCAAAAAGCAAGCCAGCGCGGGGCCGCGACCGGCAGAGGACCGATCCGGCTTCGCGTCGAGAATGCGATGGACGAACTGAAAACGGCGGCCGCCGCAGCAAGCCGCGGCGCGAGACGCGCGGCTCAAGTCCCGTTACGCGGCCCTGGTGATCGCCTCATACCTTTCGCGCACGAGCGGCAAGACCTTCTCGCCAAAGCGCCTTATGTCGGGCACGAAATCGATGAATGTCAACAGCAAGCCGCCGATGCCGGTATCCCGCTCGAGCGTCGCGATCAGCTCCGCCACGGTCTCATAGGAGCCGTGCAGGACCGGAAAGCCCATGAAAGCCAGATTGCCCTCCTCAATCGGCGCTGACAGACCGTCGAGGAAATGCCTGCTGGTACCGTCCGGATTTGTGTCCATCGAGGCACTACGCGCGATATTGGCCAGCGCCTCCTCGTCGGCGCCGCGAACGATCGACTGCGCCTTTTCAAGCGCGAGCGCATCGGTTTCCTCGGCAATGACGGTTACAAGTGCGAGCGTGCCGACATTGCGGCCGAGCTTGCGCGACTCCTCGATGACCGGTTGCGCGATCCGGCGCAGCTTTTCGCGGCCGCCGAAGACGAAATTAAATTCGGCGTGCCGGGCAGTGAAGATCTGTCCGCGCGGCGACTGCCCGGCGCAGACGATGGGGATTTCCCGGTTCGGCGTCGGATAACACGTGCAGTCCGTGAGCTTGAAGAACTCCCCGTCGAAGGTCATGCGGCCTTCGCGCCACAGGGTCCGCATTATCTTGATATATTCCTCGGTGTATTCGTAGCGCCGGTCGTGATAATCATCGCCGGGCCACAAGCCCATTTGTTGATATTCCGGCCGGTTCCAACCGGTGACGATATTGACGCCGGCGCGCCCTTTGCTGATGTCGTTGAAGGTGGAAATCTGCCGCGCAGCGGCAGCCGGGTGAATCCCGAGCACGGGGACGGTTGCATAAAGTTGGATGGTGCTTGTGTGGGCGGCCAGACCGCAAGCCAGCGTGATCGAGTCGAGACAGGACTCCCAATATCCTGATGTGCCGCCGAAGCCGCGGTACTTGATCATCGAAAGGATGAAATCGAGGCCGATCCGCTCGCACTCCTTGGTGATGTCGAGCATGTGCTGATACGTCGGCACATATTGAGGACTTGAATTTGAGACGACGTAGCCGTTTTGCCCGTTTGGCAGAAAGACACCGAGTTTCATCTGCGTCCTCACAAGCTGCGATCCGGCGGCCGGCTACCGGGCGCCGCGCCCCCGCCGACACGGCACTGCCGACCCGGCGCGCGTCACGTGGCCCTTTGCGCAAAAACTGCCACAGGTTTTTTCGATTGAGAACGACGGTGGTGCAGAAGTGCGCTAACGCGCAAAACTATGTGCGCGTTTCGTCAAGTGCGGAACGCGCGGGCGTGGCGCCGATCAGCCGACGGCTATGCAAGCCCGGCCATCTGCGTCACGGCCACTCGGCGCGACGAGGATTATGAACGCCGGCGAGAGCGCAAAGAAGGCGGGCGCAAAGCGCGCAGCGTGCGCGTCGTCACACCGGATTAGCGCCGACCAGCACGGCCGCGACGATGCACGGCTCGTTGCCGCGCACGCTCCAGGAGTGATTGGTGCCGCGCTGAATGAGAATGTCACCGGCTTTCAGGAGTGTCTCGCCCTCGTCCATGAGCGCGTAAATCTCGCCCTTGAGCACGATGATGTAATCAACCGTGCTGGTCTTGTGCCGCATCGGATCGTCGCTCGAATGGTCGGGCGCGTGGCCGGCGCCGATCGAATCGAAAGCGCGGCCGGCATCGGCACGCCCGCGCCATTGCGAGTCCGGCGGAAATTCAACGATACGCAGAATGGTGCCGGCCTTGGGCGGCTCGAGCTTTACCGGCCGGGCCGCGGCGTCGGCACTACCTTCGTTGCTGGCGGGCGACGTCGTGGTTTCCCACAGATCGGTGAGCGCAACGCCGGGCATCGACTCCATTTCCTTGATATTGGGCGCCGGACCGTCGTCAAGAAAAACGGATCGTCCTTGCGCATTATGACCGGTCACAACCCGCCGCACACGCCACGCCATCGAGCCTCTCCCCGTTGTTTTGCGGCGGCGAGGATAGGCTCAGCCGGCGGCGCCTGACAACAGCGCGCGGCAGTTGCGACCGCGCGGGCGTCGTGGCAATTCTCTGCAGCGGACGCGGGTCAGATATGCTCGGCCGCCTGGGCGGCGAGGAAGGTTTCGGCCTCCGCCTGCTCGCGGCTGGTGCGGTTGAAGAAGGCGTTCAAGCCCACGGCAGCGATCGAGGTGAGAATGATGCCGTCGCCGAAAATCGGCTTCAGCTGATCCGGAAAGACGTGGAAGAAAGTCGGCGACACGATCGGGATCAGGCCGAAGCCGATCGAGATGGCGACCGCCAGCACGCTATGGCGCTGCTTGGCGTAATCGACTGTCGCCAGGATCTTGATGCCGGTTGCCGCCACCATGCCGAACATGATGAAGCCCGCGCCGCCGAGCACGCATTGCGGGACCGAGGCGACGATGAAGGCGAGCTTCGGGATCAGGCCGAGCACTAGCATGATGACGCCGCCGGCGACGCACACCCAGCGGCTATAAACGCCGGTGACGCCGACGAGCCCGATATTCTGCGAGTAGGAGACGTAGGGAAAGGTGTTGAAGATCGCGCCGATAACGGTGCCGAGCGAATCCGCGCGCAAGCCCCTCTTGACGTCTTCGGCATCGACCTTGCGGCCGGTCATGGCGCCGAGCGCGAGAAACATGCCGGTCGCCTCGATGAAGACGATCATCACCACGAGACACATGGTCAGGCTCGGGATGAGAAAGAATTGCGGCACGCCGAATTGCAGCGGCATGACCACGCGCACGATCGGCTCCTCGGCGATGCCGCTGAAATCGGTCCAGCCGAGCCCGATGGTGACGAGATAGCCGACGGTGATGCCGATCAGCACCGCAACATTCTGCAGAAACCCGCGAGTGAATTTGATCACCAGGAGGATGATCGCCAGCACGAGCGCCGCCACCGCCAGATAACCGGCGGCGCCGAAATCGGCCTTGCCGGCGCCGCCGCCCGCCCAGTTCACGCCGACGCGCATCAGCACCACGCCGATCATGGTGATGATCGTGCCGGTCACCACCGCGGGGAAGAAGCGCAGCACGTATTTGACGAACGGCGCGACACAGAGGCCGAATATGCCGCCGACCAGGACGGCGCCGTAGATGCCGGTCAAGCCCACGCCGGGCATCGCGGCCATGGCCAGCATCGGCGATATCGACACCGCGGTCACGCCCATGATGATCGGCAGCCTGATGCCGAACGGCCCGAAGCCCACAGTCTGGATCAGGGTAGCGATGCCGCAAGCAAACAAATCGGCATTGATCAGCATCGCCATCTGATCCTTGGGCAGATGGAGCGCGCCGCCGATGATCAGCGGCACGGCAACCGCATTGGCGTACATCACCAGGACATGCTGCAGCCCGAGCGCAAACAGCTTGGGCAGCGGCAATATCTCATCGACCGGATGGACTGGCTTGGTCTGGACAGGCTCGCTTCGGACCGGCTCGCTCATTGCGACATCCCCGCGCTGCAAGTTTCCCGTGCACCGCGGGGCCATGCAATTTTCAGGCCCGTTTGCAGGCTGAGTTAAGCCGGCAGATCAAGCCGGTAGGTCACTAGCCGCGCTGAAACGCGCCGGCGAGCGCCGCGATCGCCAAAGCGAGCCAGGCCGCGATCAGGATCGTGCCGCCGGTGGGCGAGGCCATCGGAAAAAGCCGGTGGCCGATGAAGGCGCGGGCGGAAACATCGCCGGCGAACAGTGTGGCGCCGACGACCCAGGCGATCAGCGCCGCGAGCGCCAGCGGCCGCCACAGCAGGCCCTGCTTCGTGAGCGCGGCGCCGCCGAGGATCGCCGTCGCATGGAAAAGAAGCAGATAAGCCGCACCGGCGAGCCCAGCGTGGGGCGCCGCATGCGCGCCGGCGGCGGCGATGACGACGCCGCCCGCCCCCATCAACCCGGCGAGGATGAGCAGGATGGTGAAGGCCATGCTGTTTGGTCTCCGCAACTCAAGCCGGCTTGACGCGGCCGACCACAGCGGTGGTCGCCGCGGCAAGGAGCGCCGGCACAGCTATGGCAACAAAAATGCCTGCCGTCGACAAGCCGAGCGCCACCAGCGAACCGACGGCCAGCGGACCAACGAAAGAGCCGACACGGCCCATGCCCATCGCCCAGCCGACGCCGGTCGAGCGGATTGCGGTCGGATAGTAGATCGCGGCAAGCGCGATGAGGCCGGATGAGCCGCCGCCCATAAACGCGCCGAACAAGCCTTGCAGCAGGATGACCATGCCGACCGAGGGCGCCGCATAACCGATCAGCGCCACCGATGCGGCGCTGCCGAGCATCGCCACCGGCAGAATGATGGCGGCTCCAGCGCGCGTGATCAGCCAGCCGGCAAAGGACGTCGCGATGACGCTGCCGAGATTGAACATCGCCATCGCCAGCGAGGCGTCCTTGATGCCGATGCCTTCGCGCTTGAGCAAGGTCGGCGCCCAGGCCGAGTTGGTCACCAGCATCATCAGGGCGATGAAAAAACTGATCCAAAGAAGCACGGTGCCGACGGCGCGGCCGGCGGCGAAGAGCTGCACGACCGGCACGCCGCGCGCGCGCTCTTCGTTGAGGACGAAGGTGGCGTGCGCCGGAACGGCCTCTGATGGAAACATCTGCCGCAACAGCGACGCTATTCGCTCAGGCGGCGCTGCGCTCGCGACCAGAAAGCCGATCGATTCCGGCAGCGCGAAGAGGAGTACGACGCAGACAAATAGCGGCAGCACGCCGCCGACCCAGAAGACGGAATGCCAGCCGTAGGCCGGGATAATCCAGGAGGCGAGGAGGCCGCCGACAAAGCCGCCGAGCGGAAAGCCCGCCCAGAGCAAAGCGACAATCACGGCGCGCAGCCGGCGCGGGGAATATTCCGACGTAAGGCTGATGAAGCTTGGCATGGCACCGCCGAGCCCGAGGCCGGCGAGAAAGCGGAACGCGAGCAGCACGGCGAAGCTCGGCGCCAGCGCCGTGCAAATAGTGAAAATGCCGAAGCACGCGGTCGCGCCGATCAACACGGCTTTGCGGCCGACCCGATCCGCCAGGACGCCGAAACCGAAAGCGCCCAAAGCGAGGCCGGCCAACGCGGCACTGAAAACCGCGCTCAACCAGGGCGGCGGAATGTGCAGATCGGCGGCGATGCCGGGCGCGGCAAGCCCGATGGATTGCAGATCGAGGCCATCGAGCAAGGCGACGAGCGTGCACAAGACGACGATACGAATTTGCAGCGCGCCGAGCGGGCGCGTGTCGATCAATTCGGAAACATTGAATGCCGGCTCCGCGGCCATGATGGGCACCCCTCCCCGGATTTTGTCCCAACCATAAAGCAGTCTTCGTGGCTGACCAGCGCCGTTTCCGGTGCCTTGACGCCGGGCCCGCGATTGCTCCCCTTCCGCACCGACCGTAGGCTGATCGCTGCGGGTTGAAACGCCTCGATACTGCACACGGCCGGCGACATTGAAGGAATAGGGCGTGCTTTCAAGGAGCGCGATCGATCGCAAGGCTGTCGCCAGGGCTGTTTGCGGTCTGGCTCTATGGATGTGCGTCGGGCCGGCTTTGGCCGACGACCGATATGGCGCACCGACGCCCGATCTCCCGCTCCATCTCGACAGGCTCGTCCGTTCCTATCCCGACTGGATTGCGCGCGCCGACGACGACAACGTGATCTTGAAGAACGGCACGCGCTTGCCGATTTCCGATCACCGAACAGATAAATCCTTCGACGACCTCATCGAGCACCCAGACATCGACGACATGTTCTACGTTCCTTATCCGGCGGGAAGTGTGCCGAAGCCGCCGCCTAAGAATGTCGATCCCGGCAGAGTGCGGTTCGAGCCGCTGTTCGTTGCCATGTATGGCGATTGCCGCAAGAACGAAATCGCGCCGAAACTCAGAACTATCGAATGGCTGCCGGCGCACAGCGGCGGGCGGGTCGCCATCACGACAATGAACGGCGTCGATAAAGCGCTTGCGGCGGTGTCGCGTGCGCTCGACCAACTGCCGGCAGAGTTCATGAAGTTTCTGACTCCGACGGCCGGCACCTACAATTGCCGCGCGGTCGCCGGCTCAAGCGTACGATCGATGCATGCGTATGGTGCCGCCATCGATCTGAATGTCACTTACGCCGATTACTGGCGCTGGTCGAAAAACACGAACGCCCCGGCGTGGAAGAACCGGATACCGATCGAGATCGTGCGCACATTCGAACAGCACGGCTTCATCTGGGGTGGCCATTGGTATCACTTTGATACTATGCACTTTGAATACAGACCGGAATTGTTGCCCGACGCGCCAATGCCGCATTGAAGCGGAGAACGGCAGGCTCGCAATTCCAAGCTGACGATACAAAGGGGCGGGCGATGATGTTTGCAAAATTCGTTCGGGCGCTGGCAATCGGCATCGCGATCGGCTTGGCGATCGGCGCGCCGACATTGGCGCAGGCGCAGCAATTGATCGGAAGCTACGTGGCGCTCTTGTCCGAGGCGGACCACTTCAATTCGAGCGGGCAGCGGCTGAGCTCGGCCGCCGCCATCATCCGGCAAGACCGGGCCAATTTTCATCGCTTCGGCATCAAGGATCCCCAGGACGAAGGCGACGCCTTCTTCGCGGATGAGGGAAACCGGGCCGCGCTCGAACAAATGCTCGAACGCGGGCGCGCGGAGCCCGGCGTCATCGCCCGCATCGTGAACGGAACGCCGCTAATCCGCGTCGAGATCTATCGCGGCGCGAGCGGCCTCTTCATCAAGGTCACGCTGATCGACAAGCAGCAAACCAACAATCCGGCGCCCATGCCGAGCAACGACGCGCAGGATTACACCGGTCCGTTCACGACAGAGTATCTCTATGCGATGTGCTCGCAAAACGACACGGTCTCTCGTGAGAAGTGCGACTATTATCTGCAGGGCCTGCTGTATGGATTGAATGTTCAGAAATCGATGCAGCAAAAAGGCATGGGAATCTGTCTCCCGGACATGACTCCGGAAACGGCGCGGCTGCGCATCCTGCAATTCATCGAGGCGGCGACCGGCGGCAAGCCATCCAGCAATAAGGACGGCGGCGACTGGATGGCGTTTATGGGCCTAGCCGCTGGGAATGTGTGCAAGTAACGCGGCAGCAGCGCGAAACACACAAATCAAGCTGAGCCGCGTCTGTATAGTCGGCCTCTCCGACGGTTTCGGGCATCGGGGCATTCAGCGCACAGATTTTGGCCGGACGGTCGGCGCGCTCGTGCGTGCGCGGCGGATTCTGGCCGGGTCAAGCCCCCAGGTAAGGGGGTGCTCTTGGCCGCAGCGCCTGTCGTATGTTGGGTGGGGGAGAGGGACTGTGGGACAGATTCTGCCGTTTGTGCCGAGGGTCGTCTTTGACGACGCGGACACCCGTATTATGGGTGAGGCGTTCGACGCCGCGTGCGAAGAAGTTCGCGACGACGGGCAGCCGCCCTTGGCGCGCGAAGTCATGGCCAAGAGGATTATCGATGCGGCTCGTGCGGGCGAGCGAGACGTAAAGCGGCTGCGGGACGCGGCGTTGTCAGGGTTGAAGTGTTCAAGAGGCCGAACCTGAAATTGCGCCACGCTGAGGTGCCGGCAGAGCGATCCGTCGCTCTGTGGAGCGAACTAAGCGGCCACTACACGCGCCTCGGCGAATGCAGATCGAGCGCTCCTCAGCTTTTTCTTTATCCTGCTCACAATCGCTTCGGAAATGGGGTGAATGCCAAGATAAACGGGACGCCCATACCTTGAGGTCGAACCCAGCACCTCAACCTCGCAGCCGATGCGTCGCCAAAGGTGGAGCGCCGAAGCGTCGAAATTTCCGATAACCGATTCAATTCCGGCTTGGATCGCAAGATCGCCCAGGGCGACGAGCAGTACGGTGGAAGCGAAAAGAATTTCTTCCTTGTCCTTTTGCCAAACGTCCTCATCAAGACAGAATCGCGTGCATTCCCAGACTGTCGGCGCCATGATGTGGACCGCATCTGGAACGGTGTCGGAGAAGAAATCCGCCAAAAGGGTCGGCCCGGTCGTCGGCAGGAGACGCAGGCTGCCTTTTATTTTATGTCCGCGATCGTCCGTGTAGATGATGTAGACTGGATCTTGGTCATCGTATTTGTCGCGTTCCTTGCCGTCCTTTACCGCGACGTCCCAGCCCAACCGATCGCGAAAGATTCGAGCTCGCAGCCTGAACATCTGTTCGAGCAAATAAGCATGCTTTTCGGCATTATGCGGCTCAACGATCATAATCATGATGAAAACTGCCTGCTGGTCCTGCGGTCAGGTACTTTTGTACCATCGACGACACCTATTGTTGCCGATAGCCGTACTGAGGTTTCAGGCTGGTTGAGGAAATGGATCGAAATTTAACGGCGCACGAGCGCCATCTATTTTAGAAGCGCACCAGCGCCATCAATAGAGCTATCTATAGCGTCAACAATCCCAGCCTAATCGCTTTGGTGACCGCCTGCGCGGAGCTGACGCAATCGAGTTTATAATGAACGGACTTCAAATAATCTCGCGTCGTATGCGGAGAGATCTCGAGAATGGCGGCAATTTCCGTCGCATCCTTGCCGAGCGCCACCCAGCGCAAGCACTCAACCTCTCTCGCGGTGAGATGAGGTCTGTCCTTGCCGAATACCTCGGCCACCACCCGACTGTGAAGCCGGTTGGCGATCTCTATCAATTCCGATTTCGTGCTCGACAGAAATTTCGCCCAAGCTTCATCGGATTGCGAAGAGCAAACGACAAAGAGGCCCCGGTAACCGTGTCTACTTGCGACGGGAATCGTGTATCCGTGGGGGCCAATCCCGTGCGCAAGAGCGTCTGATTGAAACGCGGCCTCAGCCGGACTGACGAATTGCATCTCCTTCCATTCGAACGGCAGGGTTCTCTTGAATCCCTCGCGCAAAACCAGATCGACTTCTCCATATCCCATTTGCAGATAGCGCTTCACCCACGAACCGGGATACGTCAAGCGAATGTAAGGAACGGTCGGAGCTTCCAGCTTGGACGAGTAGTAGACGACATGATCGACTTTCAGAATGTCTCTCAGTTTCGAGACAACGCCGTCCATGTCCTGGGTATTTTCGACAATAGCGAACGCTTCCGTGAGCAAATCGTCTTTGGACAAACTACCCGCCATCATCTGCATCGGTTTGTCTATCAGCACCCAAGCTCGTGGAATTGCGGCATGGCGGGCCCAAGGAGCCACCTTCAGTCACTTACCAGTCACGCACAACCCATGCGCTTGGCAGGAGTAAAACCTTTGGCAAAAGAGTGGCCAATTTTTGTCAAGGTTCGATTGAAACGACCATTCGATTGGCGCCACACAAACCCAAGGCCATTCGATGAGGCAATCATTGCCGCACCGAATTACCGAAGAAGGGTTCTGGGCCGCCTTTCGCGTTGGACCACGGTGATTTTCGGCACTGTGGCTTCCGCGACACACTCTCAGATAAAGCAATTTGATGACAAGAAAGCGCTGGCACGGACTCGGGAGCCGCGAGCAAAATCGACCTGGGGAATTTCAAGCGCGGGGCGTGAGATGGCTACTCAGTCGAATGGCGCCTACGGTTCAACGGCCGATGAAAAAGGACGACGTTCGCATGAACCGATGCGGTGCGATCACTGCCGGAAATCGTTCGGCCTGATCCTTCATCGCTACTTCCGGATGCGGTTCTGTTCGGCCGATTGCCTCAGCGCGTATCAGCGTCGCCTCGACGGCCTGACGATGATCAAGATTCGGAGCCTTGAGCTGCCGGGCGTACTCCCGAACTGAGACGGTCAGAAGCCTTAATCGCGCTTCATTGCCTCTGCGCAACGACGCGTTATGCGGTGGCGCCGGCGTCCACGGTAATGACCGTGCCGGTGATGTTGCGCGCCTTGTCGCTGAGCAGAAACTCCACCGTGTCGGCGACATCGCCCACTTCGGCGAGACGATTGAGCGCGCTGCGGCGTGCGACCTGCGCGCGCTGCTCGTCGGTCAGCACCTGCGTCATGTCGGTTGCGAGGATACCTGGCGCTATCGCATTGACGGTGATGCCGAGCGGACCGACCTCGCGCGCAAGCGAGCGGGTGAAGCCGACCATCGACGCTTTGGTCGCCGCATAGGCGGCGACGCCGCTCGCTCCGGTCGAAGCGACGATCGAGGCGACATTGACGATGCGTCCGGCGCCGTCGGCCATCATGCCGCGCAGCACATATTTGGTGAGCACGATGGGCGACACCGTGTTCAAGCGCACCATCTCCTCGATCTTTGAGTGATGCATCAGCGCCAACGTGCCGGACAGCCCGAGCGCAGCGTTGTTGATGAGCGCGTAGAGCGGACCGAATTGCTTGCGGAGGCCCCGGACCAGCTCGGGGATGTCGTCGATCTTGCCGAGATCGAACGGCACGAACGAAAGCGCGCCCTGCCCTTCTGTCTCAGCGTGCGCAATCGCCGCCGCGATCTCTTTGCTCTCGCTGCGTGCCAGGGTGATGGTTTGATAGCCGGCGGCGGCAAGCCTTTGCGCGATGGCAAGGCCGAGCCCGCGGCTGCCGCCGGTGACGAGCACGCTGCGCGCCGTCTTGGACGCACTCTCGGACGCACTCTTAGACGCGCTCTTGGACGCGCTCTTAATTTTGCTCGCGGCCATGCGCCCCTCCTTGCTTCCCCCCTCAGCCTCGGTGCTTTATTGGCGGCGCACAAGCTTGCCGGTAGCGGCGACCTTCAGCGCCGGCACAAAGCTGATCGCGGCCGGTACTTTATGACGCGGCAAGGTTTCGCGACAGAGCTTCAGGATATCGTCTTTCAAGGCGATCTGCTGCGGAGATTTGTCGGGCGCCTGCCCCTCGCCCTTGAGCACCACATCGGCGACCACGATCGAGCCGGTGACCGGATTTTGCCGGCCGCGCACCAGCGACATGCGCACGCACGGGTGCCGGTTGATCACCGCCTCGATCTCTTCCGGGTGCACTTTCAAGCCGCCGATATTGATGACGCCGCCCTTGCGGCCGGCGAAATAAAAACGCTCGCCATGCCGCTCGATGATGTCGCCGGAATCGACGAAGCCCGCAGCGTCGAAAAGCGGCCCGCCCCCGACGTAACCTTTCGCCGCTCCGGACGAGCGGATGCGCAGCGTACCGTCGAGAATTTTCATGGCGACGCCGTTGCGCACGGTGCCGATGTATTCGGTGGGAAAGCCGGCCAGGCCGTCGTTGACATCGAACACGACGCCGGCTTCGGTCGAGGCGTAACCATGCCCGATGGTCGCGCTGGGAAACGCCGCGCGCAGACTGTCGAGCACTGCCTGATCGGCGATCTCGCCGGAGAGCCGCACATAGCCGGGCGCGATCATTTCGTTCGCCGGCATCATCATCAGCGCGCGGCGCCATTGCGAGGGCGTGCCGGACAGATGTGTCACGCCATGGGCGCCAAGCCGGGCCAGATGATCGGAGACCGGCTCGCCGGCGCTGGAAAGGACAAACGACGCCCTGCCGCAGACCGCGCGCAGATAAATCTGCAAACCGCCGTAACGGCGAATATCGTAGAACGTGCCCCAGACATCCGCGCCGTCGGCCGGGCTTGGTACCCGCAGCGCGGTGGTGAGCGTTGCAAGATCGTGGATGACCATCTTCGGCACGCCGGTGGTGCCAGAGGTCATCATTATCCAGTCCGTGTGACTGCGCGGCGGCAGATCGTCCACCAGCGGCTCGATCACGGCTCTGCACACGACGCGCGTGAGGCGATCAAACGCCGCATGCGTGGGCGCGCCCTCGTCGGTCAAGACCGCGTCGATGTCGGCGATGGCGATGATGGCGGGAAGATGTGCCGGATCGGCGTCCGGCGGCAGGATGACGATACGGCGCGCGACGCCTTCCAACTCGATCAATGCAAGCGCGCTGGTGAGCTGGCTTTCGGTGGCGAGCAGCACCGAACGTCCGGCAAGCTCGCGCGGGTGACCGCCCAAACTGGTGCCGCGCGCAAGATCGGTGAAGCGCAACGCCGTGCCGCGATCGTAAAAACTGCGCGGCGTTACTTCCTTGGCGACGATCTCGCGCAGCGACGGCGCGTCAACGCCCGCCATGCTCATAGACTTTCACGAAATCGCCGAGCGTGACCGGAAAGACCGCTTCCTCGGCGGCCGAGAACGGATCGATGCCCAACCGGTCTTCCAGACGCGCCACCAGAACGGCGAAGCCGAGCGAGTCGAAACCGCAATCTGCAAGCACGAGATCCTCTTTGAGCGGCGAGAATTTTTCCATGCTCGCGCGCTATCTGTTCCATCTGTTCGACTATGGTTAATTTTATCGACATCGCCTGCCTACTGTTTGTTCACTGGCGCCCGGTATAGTCATCCAACACTTACGATCAAGTTCACGCATTGCCGCGGTCAACACAATGGCTTCTGCCGCGCCATCCCTGCGCTGCCGTCAGATCGAGGGAAGCGATATCGAGGCAGTCGCTTCGCTATTAGCGGACGGATTCCGCACGCAAGACCGCCAATTCTGGCTGGGAGCTTTCGCGCAATTGCGCCGGCATGCGACACCGCCGGGCCTGCCGAAATATGGTTACTTGCTGAGTGCGAAGGCCGCGCGGTCGGCGCCGTGCTGCTTATTTGCTCGCTGGTGCGCGCAGGCGAGAAGGATGCGCCGCGCTGCAATCTCTCGAGCTGGTATGTCGATCCAGCCTTTCGCGCTTACGCGCCGATGCTGGTGTCGCAGGCGCTGCGGCACAAGGACGTCACCTACGTAAATGTCTCGCCGGCGCGGCACACGTGGCCGATCATCGAAGCGCAGGGCTTTTCGCGCTATTGCGACGGCATCTTTGTCGCCGTGCCGATGCTGAGCGGTTTGTTCGGCGGCGCGAAGGTCAAGATGATTGACGGAACGCGCAAGCCGCCCGTGAGCTTCGACCCGCGCGATCAAGAAATGCTGCTGCAGCACGCAGCGCTGGGCTGCGTCAGCTTGTGGTGCGCGACCGCCGAGCGCGCCTCTCCGTTCGTGTTCCGGCAGCGCTTCGTGCGCGGCATCGTGCCGTGCGCGCAGCTGATTTATTGCAGCGACGTCGCCGACTTCGTCCGTTTCGCCGGACCGGTCGGACGGTTGCTGGCACGCCGCGGCCTGCCGTTTGTGATCATCGACGCCGACGCGCCGATACCGGGTCTGGTCGGCTGGTATAGCCGCGGCAACATGCCGAAATATTTCAAGGGCCCGCAGCGCCCCCGCCTCGGCGACCTGGCCTATACCGAACATGCGGTGATGGGCGTCTAGTTTATTTGCGCATGATCTTTTCCCAAGGCCAGGCCCCGCTTTTCGGCATCATGCTTTAGGGCAGGCCTGTCCTGCGGATCGCGACGTATCCGCGAACAGTAGGAACAATTCCGCCGGGCCCCGGTTGGCTCTCATCAACCGCGCATGTTGAGGAGGCCGCCATGTTGTTCTGGCCGGTTGTCATCGCCTTCGGCCCGGGATTTGCCGCGATCTATTACGATCACGACGTGAAGTCCTTCACCGACCAGGACGTCTGTGAGCGGACGCTGCCGGAATTGGAGCAAAGGGCAAAAGAGGCGAAAGATTTCATGAACGCCGTAACCGACGCCGCCGGCGACAAAAACTCGGAGGTCGTTTTCCAGCTCGCCCGCATCGACAAGACACCGCAGGAATTTCAGCGCGAGTTGCACAGCCTGCAAGATCAAGTCGACGACGGCTCGAACATTTAGAGCGCAATCGTTTCAGATCGAATCGATTGGCGCTCTAATTTTTCAGCGGCGCATGTCTTTGCGGATGTGAACGGGCTCACAGGCCGAGCGCCTTGCGCGGCGCCTCGGGCCAGCTTGCGGCTTCGAGCCCGTGGGTGGCGAACAATGCGAGCGCAAGCCGATCCATGCCGAAGGCGACGCAGCCGGTGTGCATCACCGCGCCGGCCTTGTTGTGCAGATTCCACGCCGTTCCGAAGTGATCGCGGTGATAGTTGAAGCTCATGCAGGCGGTCGGCTCCTCGGCCGAGCGGACCGGAACGAGCAGCTCGAATTTCAGCGCCTGCTCGATCTGGCTCATCGCCATGAGCTTGCCGCCGCGGCCGAAGAAAGCGTCGCTCGCCTGATCGACGCGGTAAGGCAATCCCAACAGCTTCGCGAGCTCTTGCGCCCGAACCATCCAGCGCTCGCGGAATTCGGTTATCTGTTCGGGCGTGCCGACGCAGACATATTCGCGCATCCGGAACGATTGCAGCCGGTCGAGATCGCGCGACGGCTCGCGGCGGAAACAGTCGCTGGCGACATCGAACAGAAGCCCTTCGGCCGGCACTTCGCCGCGGCTCGCGACGATCGGGTAGACCGGATAGCATGCGGCTGGTGTCAACAGGAGATCGGCGGCGCTGAGAGCGTCGGTCCAGTCCTCGCCGGCTTCGAAGCGTTCGACAGTACCTCGGACGTCGGCTTCGCTCCCGCTCAGGCAGCACACGCAGCCGAGAAAATGCGGAAAGCTTTTCAGATAGCCGGAGCGCTCCAACTGCCGGCGGCTCATGACCGGCGGAAAGCGCAGGACCTCGGTGCCCGGTTCGCGGTGGCGAGAGATGAAGGCCGCAAGGCGCGTGACCACATCCTCAAAAATCGCTGTGCGCGCATAAACGCCCTCGATGCCGGACGGCAGCAACAGCGCCTCGGCGAGCGCATCCAACGAACGATTGGTTTGCGGGTCCTTGAATGCCACGTTCATCGCTCGCGCCTCATCGCCCGATTGGTTCTTGTTGGTTCTGTCGGGCGCCCGCAACGCCCCTCTCGTTGGATCGCAAGATTGCGGCCTGCGCGGCCGCGTCATCGCTCGCCGGCTCATACCTGTTCGCGCAGCGAAGCCGGAGCGCCGCTCGGCAAGGACGCCGTGCCGACATCGGCGATGATGCGGTCGTTGCTGATCATGATCGGCGACGACAGCACATCGCGCGATGGCGGCCGACGCTGAATTCGCCGTCGTTGCGGTAGCCTGAAAGCCCGCAGGCCTGCATCGCGCTCATGACTGTCGCGACCGCAAGCTCGGAGGCCTGCACCTTGAGCAGATTCATGCCGGTTTGGAAATCGACCGATTCCAGCGCGACCGGGTCAACGGCCAATTCGAAGCGCTGCAATGCGCCGCCGATCACGCTGCGCAGCGTGCGCATG
>DATMQV010000397.1:0-3088 GCA_035566615.1 Xanthobacteraceae bacterium | reverse complement strand
TGGATGCGTTCCGCTCAAAAGCGAACCATCGAAGATGCCTGGCGACACATCGGCAGCCTGGTCGAAACCATCGATCCCACCGAATGCAACAACTACTTCGCTAACGCCGGATACGCTTCCGTCAAAAAATGAAACGCTCTAGGGCTAAGTTATCGCGCCTGCGCGACCCGTCCGGGCGCATGCGTCAACACCGAGTCGAGTTGCTCGCGCGATTTCTCGAACATGGCGAGCGAGGTTCCTTCAAGCACGCGCCCGCGCGGCAGTTTGACCGTCATCGGGTTCACGAAGCGATCGTTGATCAGGATTTCGAAATGCACGTGAGCGCCGGTCGACAGGCCGGTCGAGCCGACGAAGCCGATGACCTGGCCCTGGCGGACGCGGCTGCCGACATTGAGTCCGCGGGCGAAAGCCGTCATGTGGCCGTAAGCTGTCTGGTAGCCGTTGGGATGGCGGATGCGGACATATTTGCCGTAGCCGCCTTTGACGCCGATCTCGTCGATGGTGCCATTGCCGGCCGCGAAGATCGGCGTGCCGAACGGCGCCGCCCAATCGACGCCGGTATGCGACTTCATATAGTGCAGCAGCGGGTGATTTCGCTCGCCGAAGCCCGAGCGCATGATGCCGATCGCGACCGGTTTGCGCACCAGGAACTTCTTCGCGCTCTTGCCGGTCTCGTCGTAGTAGTCGTAGGTGCCGTCGTCGGCCGTCTGATAGTGATAGTAACGCTTGGTTTCGCCGCCGAGCGTCAACGAGATGTAGCGCACCTCGTTGCGCCCCTCGTTGTTTTCATCGTCCGAATAAAGAATGTCAAAGGAGTCGCCGGACTGCACCTTGCGCTGGAAATCCACATCGTAGGAATAGATGCGGATCATTTCCTCGATCACCGCATTGGGTACATTGTTGCGCAGCGCGGTCTCGTAGATGCTCTGATAGAGCCGCACGCCGCTGCCGTCGTCCTCCATCGCCTCCTCGGCGCCTTCGGTGGCGCCGGTATCGACGTTGCGGATATCGACGGGAACGTATTTGCCGGTGTCGGAAAGCGCGATCGCTGCTTCGATGCCGCTGTCGCCGGAGATGATGATGCGCAGCGGCTGCATATGGCCGAGACCGGTCGCGGCGGTGAGCACGCGCAGCTTCTGGCCTTCCTTCACGCCGCCTTCGCGTCCGCGGGCGCCGAGCACCGCAAGCACATTCTTGATCTCCTCGGGCAGGGAGCCGAGTTCGCGCAGGATCGAGCCGACGGTCTCGCTCTTTTTGACGATGACGAGGTGCTCGCTCCAGTCGGTGTTGCCGCTGGTCTTGGGCAGGAGCGTAATGTTTTCGGGAACGACGCGGGCTTCGAAGCCGATATAGGGGTCGGTGTCGCCCTCAGCCGCATAGTTGAACCGGATGCCCGGCGTGGCGCTGTCGGCGTTGGCGAGCAGCGGCGAATTGGCGACGGACTTGCTCGCAACGTCCCGGACGCGGGCGACGACGTCGTCAAGCGGCAGAAGCACCGACGCTCTTACTTTGGGCAACAGCGAATTGAGGTCGCAAACGCCCGAGCTGACTTTGCCCTTTGGCCCGGACGCGGCGAGATCGCAGGTGACGAAAGAGACTTCGGCGTCCGGCTCCGCCGCCGTCGGCGCGTCGTCGGTACTCGCGACGCCGTCGGTCAACAGCTTTTGCGGATTGAACGGCGGAATGTTGGCCGACACTTCCGTCTGCGACAGCGAAAGATTGCCGGACACGCGCACGAAGCTGCGCGTTCGGACGAGCTCGCGATCGCGCACGCGCGTGATGATCGGCACGCGCATGATCTGGCGGGCCACGCTCGGCTCGCTGATGCTCGCGAGCCGGTCTGTTTTGTGGATCCCGCTCAGGCGGCCGGCGAGTCCGCCGATTGCTCCGCGCAATCCCATTTCGACGCGTTCAGGGGCGGCGGCAAAATTGGTCTCGCCGTCGAGCGAAGCAAAAACGGCGCCTCCCATCAGGGCGGCGCCGCACAAGCCGGTGAGGATCGTGCCGCAGAACCATTGCACGGAAATCCGGCGGCGGCCGACCAGGCCGCCCGTGCCGCCGTCGACCGAAAGCGGAGGCTCGTTGCCGAGATCAAGAGTGTCGGCTTCAAACCGCCGATTTGCGCCGCGCAGCTTTGCCGCTTGGTCCAAGACCGCTGTCCCCCCCGCACTCGCGACCGACCGTAAGGCCTTCCGGTGGCAGTCCCGTCTGCCTCCGGACAATCGCATTGTCGTTTTTTGCGCCAAGCTCGTCTTGCGCAACGGCGACGATGCCCCCACCAATCCAATCAGGGCGATTGGACGGTCGAGATCAAAGCACTATGTTTAGTGGCGCTCCCCCGGGCATGCGCATTCCCCGACGCGAATTGTGCAAGAACGGCGGAGGAATGTGGCCGCAGTGCGGCGTAAGGACCGGATTTAACGGCCGGATTTACGGGGGCTGCAAAAGGTCTGGGCCGTCGCTGTTGGTGTGCGGTGCAAAGAGCCGTCGCACCGGCGTTGTCGATTCAAAGTACGTATTTCGACTCGCTGGCGGTTGACAATGGCGCGAGCCGAAGCCTATATAGGGCCTATGGACGCGCCGCCGCCTTGGCGCGATGGTGCGTCCGCGAAGCCCCTCACTGTTTATACGGTGAATCATCCGGCCAGCCCCGTGGCCATGTCGGATGTGCGGGCTTCGGCGGCTCCGATGTTACCGGAGACGGGGCCGTCAGGCTCCGGGATGTTTGACAAGTGAATCGGAAGAAAGAGAAACGTGGACGGCGGAGTCCTTGCGGGCCGCTTCCTCGAACGGAGAAGGTTTAGGCCTTTTTCGCAAGAGTGGCGGCCGTGGAAGAGACTTCGGCGGTCGACGTTTCAGGTCAACACTTTGGACCACCTGCGAAGCTCACGCTTCGCAGGAGACTAAAGTGGGACCTCGTCAAACGTTGTGATTTGCCGAGATCAATTCTCTTCAACTTGAGAGTTTGATCCTGGCTCAGAGCGAACGCTGGCGGCAGGCCTAACACATGCAAGTCGAGCGCCGTAGCAATACGGAGCGGCAGACGGGAGAGTAACACGTGGGAACGTGCCCTTCAGTTCGGAACAAC
>DATMQV010000396.1:0-7096 GCA_035566615.1 Xanthobacteraceae bacterium | reverse complement strand
AGTCGCCGTTGGCGACCGCTGTCGTCACTTTAGCAATGTTTCGCACCTGGTCCGTCAGATTTGACGCCATGAAATTCACGCTGTCGGTCAAATCCTTCCACGTACCGGCGACGCCCGGCACGTTGGCCTGGCCGCCGAGCTTCGCTTCCGTCCCCACTTCGCGGGCCACGCGGGTCACTTCGCCCGCAAACGCGTTCAGCTGGTCCACCATGGTGTTGATGGTTTCCTTCAGCTGCAGGATTTCGCCCGAGACGTTGACAGTGATTTTCTTCGACAGGTCGCCGCCGGCGATGGCGGTCGCCACCTCAGCGATGTTGCGCACTTGGGCGGTCAGGTTGCCCGCCATGAAATTCACGCTGTCGGTCAAATCCTTCCAGGTGCCGGCGACGCCCGGCACTTGCGCCTGGCCGCCGAGCTTGCCTTCGGTGCCGACCTCGCGCGCCACGCGGGTCACTTCGGACGCGAACGCGTTGAGCTGGTCCACCATCGTGTTGAAGGTGTCCTTGAGCTCGAGAATTTCGCCGCGCACATCGACCGTGATCTTGCGCGAGAGGTCGCCGCGGGCGACAGCGGTTGTCACGTGCGCGATGTTGCGCACCTGGTCGGTGAGGTTGCCGCACATGGCGTTCACCGAGTCGGTGAGATCCTTCCAGGTCCCGGCGACGCCGGGCACGATCGCCTGGCCGCCGAGCTTGCCGTCGGTGCCAACCTCGCGGGCGACGCGGGTAACCTCGGAAGCGAACGAGCGCAGCTGATCGACCATCGTGTTGATGGCCTCTTTGAGCTGCAAGATCTCGCCGCGCACGTCGACCGTGATCTTCTTCGACAGGTCGCCGTTGGCGACCGCGATCGTCACCTCGGCGATGTTGCGCACCTGAGCGGTGAGGTTCGAGGCCATCGAGTTGACGCTCTCGGTGAGCTCCTTCCACACACCGGTGACGCCGCCGACCTGCGCCTGGCCGCCAAGCTTGCCCTCGGTGCCGACCTCGCGCGCGACACGCGTCACCTCCGAGGTGAACACGTTGAGCTGCTTGATCATCGTGTTGACGATCTGCGCCGAGCGCAGGAATTCGCCCTTCAGCGGCCGGCCATCGACGTCGAGCTGAACGGTCTGCAGGAGATCGCCCTGCGCCACCGCGGCGATGGCGCGCGTCACTTCCGTGGTCGGCCAGAGCAAGTCGTCGATCAGCGAATTGACCGACGATTCCATCTCGCCCCAGGCGCCTTCGGACATGCCAAAGCGCACGCGCTGGCGGGTCTTGCCTTCGCGGCCCACCACCTGCCCAACGCGCTCGAGCTGTTTCGCCATGCGCTGGTTGGCGGCGACGATCTCGTTAAAGGTATCGGCCACCTTGCCCATCAGGCCGACCTGGTCGCCTGCCATGCGCACCGAGAAGTCACCGACGCGCACCGCCTGCAGCGCATGCAGGAGCTCGCGCAGCTCTTGGTTTTCGCCGCCGTTAACTTTTGACGCGGGAGCTTTAGGGAGGGTTGCGGCACGCGCCGCGGCGGCGCCATTCTTGTTCTTGGTGGCGACGTCAGAAGCGCGGGGCATCGAGATCTCCGAGAAACTCGCAAGGCAGTGCCGTTCGACGGCGGGGCGGCAAAAACAGTGATGAGGATGTGCGAGCGACGCGACGCAGGTCCCGGGAGTGCCAGCGCGGATCATTCCGCAATATTTGGTCAGCCGGACGTGACTCTACCCCTCACCGGACTCCTCCTAAGCCGTGACTCGCAACGTGCAAGGCCTGAGAAGGTTCCCGCGCGGTTCCGGCGGGAGGAAAAATCTTTGCTTGCGCGTTAAGTGTGTACTGTCCGGCACTGTAGCAGCCCGTCGCCGGACCGCAGGCCCTACCTTTGCGCATTGAAATACCCGTATTTCCTTTGCGCATTGAAATACCCGTATTTCCGGCCGCCGAGCCGGGAAATTTCACAAGCCCTATCGGGATTTAGATCGCGGGTTCGGCTTGGCCGCGGCGGCGGCAGGCGGCGATAACCGTATTACGAAGCAGGCACGCGATGGTCATCGGACCGACCCCGCCGGGCACCGGCGTGATTGCGCCGGCAATCCCCTGCGCTTCGGCGAAGGCCACGTCCCCGACCAGCTTCGATTTCCCCTCGGCGCCCGTCACCCGATTGATGCCGACATCGATGACGACGGCACCCTCCCTGATCCAGGAGCCGCGCACGAATTCCGGCTGGCCGACGGCGGCGACCAGGATATCGGCGCGCCGCAGGATATCCGGAATATCCCGGCTCCTGGAATGAACGAGGGTGACCGTGCAGCTCTCGGCCAGCAGCAGCGCGGCCATCGGCTTGCCGACGATGTTGGAGCGGCCGAGAACCACCGCTTCAGCGCCGCTGAGCTTTGGCAGCTCGTCGCGCAGCAACATGAGGCAACCGTACGGCGTGCAGGGCACCAGCGCGCGGTTGAGGCCGCCGCTCCACAAGCGCCCGACATTCTGGGCGTGGAAACCGTCAACGTCCTTGGCCGGGTCGATTGCGTCGATGACGCGTTGTGGATCGATATGCTTCGGCAGCGGCAATTGCACCAGAATGCCGTCGATGCGATCGTCGGCGTTGAGCCTGCCGATCAGCGCCAGCAATTCGGCTTCCGTAATGGTCGCCGGTAGCATTTCCTGGAAGCTCGCAATGCCGGCGGCGACCGCCGCCTTGCCTTTATTGCGGACATAGACCTGGCTCGCCGGATCCTCGCCGACCAGGACGGCGCAAAGTCCGGGCGCGATTCCAGCTTGCGATTTCAGCTTGGCCGTGACCGCGGCGACATCGGCAACGAGCCGATCCGCGCGCGCTTTTCCATCGATCCGTTTGGTCATTGGTATTGTGTCGTCGATCTTTTATGTTTCGGCATGGCCGCGACGTGTTAGTCGAAATGCGCGCGATTGGCCAGCCGAGCGAGCGCCGCGTCACGATTTTTGCGGCCCACAAATCACGTCGATCGCAGCAGCCGCCACGGCTTTTAGTTGCTTGCGTGGGATGCCCACACGTGCACGCACGGCGATGGTGTGCAGCGCTGCGGTGGCGATTTGGGCGAGCGCATGCGGGTCGGCAGCCGATGGGACCTCGCCCCGTTCGCGCGCCTTGGCGATTTGCTTGGCGAGAAAGGCATCGGTGCCGCCGATGCTCGCGGCCAAGAAGTCGCGCACCGCCGGATCGGTCACCGCCTGCGCCGGCGCCGTGGAGATCGAATAGCATCCGCGCGCTTCGTCGCCGCTCGTCAGATAGATATCAAGCGCCGCCTCGTAGAAGCGCTTGAGAAAAACCCGCAGCGGCGGATCATCGGCGATGATCTGCGCGCCGATCGCGCGCGATTGCTGCTGATAGCGCGTCAGCGTTTTCAGGTAGAGGTCGCGTTTGTCGCCGAAGGCCGCGTACAAGCTCGGCCGGTTCATGCCCGTCGCCGCGACGAGATCGTCGAGCGAGGTTGCCGCATAGCCGTGCTTCCAGAATGCCTCGGCGGCCTTGGCCAGTGCCTGCTCGGGATCGTATTGCCGCGGCCGGCCGCGCGTACGTCCGGAACCCTCCGGAGGCGGCACCGATTCCGTCTTCGATTTTTTTTGTACCATTTCGCAAAAAATCCTTGACCATCCCTAATTTATGCGAGATGGTACAAAAATCAAAGAGGAGACGTGAACAAGGGAGATGACGATGGACCTGTATTTCTCACCGATGGCCTGTTCGCTGGCGAGCCGAATCTCGCTTTATGAAGCCGGCGCCAAGGATGTGCAATTCGTCGAGGTCGACCCCAAGAGCAAGCGGACCATGGCCGGCGCGAACTATTTCGAGATCTATCCGCTGGGCCTGGTGCCATATCTGCGGCTGGACGACGGCTCGGCCTTGAGCGAGAACGCCGCGATCCTGCAATACATCGCGTCGCACTATCCAAACTCGGAGCTCGCACCCAGAAACGAGAGCGAGCGTGCCCAATTGCAGCAGTGGCTGTGCTTTATCGGCACCGAACTGCACAAGGGGATATTCATCCCTCTGTTCGATCAAAAGGCGCCGGAGGGCACCCGCTGGCATACCCTCAACAAGTACGCGTCGCGCCTGAAATATCTCAACGACCATCTCACCGGCCGGCAGTATCTGCTCGACCGCTTCACCGTCGCCGATGCGTATCTCTACACGATCCTGAATTGGACGGTGCCGACGCAAGTCGATCTGACGCCTTATCCCGCGCTCAAAAGCTACCATGCGGCGCTGCAGACGCGGCCGAGCATCGCCAAGGCGTTCGTGGAAGAGATGGCGCTCTACAAGGCCGAACTGGCGCGCAACAAGGCCGCGTAAAAAACCGCGCATCGCCGGACGAGTCGTGATGCCCGGCCTTTGTGCCGAGCATCCACGTCTTAAGCGAGATGAGCGTGAAGACGTGGATGGTCGAGACGCGCCCGAGTCATGACAGACGCAGCTACTTCGCCCGCTTTGCGTCGCCCTTCTTTACGCCCGCTTCGGGGAAGACCCACATGGCGGCGACCATCAGCACGGCCATGACCATCACCAAGGCCGAGAAATCGGGGCGGATTGGCGAGCCGCTCCAATAGGAAAGGATCGCCGCCACGATCAGCACAATGGCTGAGAGTACGGCTTTCACGTCGTACGGCATGGCTGGCCCCGGGCGCGCTAATTCGCGCCGACTGGAGCGGCCGCTGCTTCGTCAGGGCGCAAAGGCTTGCCGCGCAGCGTTTTCTTCAGGAAGCGCGCGTCGTAGCCGTTCAACAGCGTACCGATCAGACCGCGATCGAGGTCCGACGTGCCGAACAGCCAATCGGCGATCGGGAAGGTCAAGTTCATGTTGACCTCCATCATCAAGCGCGCGTTGTGGTGCGCGGTGTGATGGCGCCGCAAGGTGTTGACGAACGGGCAATGCCGCACGAACCAATTCTCGTCGACGTGACAACAGAAATGCATGAACTCATAGATCAGGTACATCGCAGTGGTCGTCGAGATGAACAACCAGCCGACATTGGGCGTGAAGATGAGACCAAGAATGACGGCCGCGGGGATCGACATCAGGATAAACACCACGAGCGCATAGGGCGGGAACAGCGTGACGCGCCAATCCTTGTGATCGCGAAAGCGCATCTCCTCGTCGCTGAAAAACTGATGATGATTGAGCGTGTGCCGCTCATAGATCGCGCGCAGGCCTTTGATGTTGACCGGCCGGTGCATGATGTATCTGTGAACCGCCCACTCGAACACGTTGGTGAAAAGAAAAGTCAGCGGCACGGTGAGCCATTCGAGCGCGCTGACGGCGTGTATATGCGCGACATAAACATAGAATGCCGCGGCGCCCATCGCGTAGATGATCACGACATGAACATAGCCGTGATACCAGCCGAGGATGCGCGAGCGATATTCCTGACGGAAGCCGATTTGCCGCTGGCCGATCATCGTTGGCTCTCCCCGATCGCCGCCTTTTGGTAGTTGAGCGCGCTGTTTGTTGCCGTCCGGCCGCGTGCCGCCGGACCGAGCTGAGACGCAAGCTTACACCCGAGAGACGGCGCCTCAAAGCGTCAGGCGTGCCGGCTGCGCAGAAAGCTGTCGATCTGTTCGCCCGTAAGCCGCCAGTCATTGTCGAGATTGGCGACCACATCTTTCATGAACGGTTCCGAAAGCGCCACGGCCCGTTGCCGGTCGGCCGTGTAGTCAAACAGGATGGCGAGCGCAAGCTGCCGCGGGCTCGTACCTTCATAGGTCCATTCAAAGCCGCCCTTGGTGAATTGCTTGACCTCGTAGTGCGCAGGGAGCGGCGCGCCGTCGACGGTGACGACGAGGCCGTCCATGGTGCGTTTGCCCTCGTAGATTTTCATTTTTTAGCCCGGTGTCCGACGACCGGGCCCGATGATATCAGGCCACCATCGCGGCAAACGGGCAAAACGATCGATCTGCGAAGTCCGGACAGATGATCCGAAATCGGCATTTCATGCTTTCGCAGACCCCTCCAATGTGCTAAACGATCGTTTAGTGACTTGCCTGGTATGCGTCATGACCGCGACCACTGCCAAGCGTCAGCCCAACCGATGGCCGGCTTTGCTCGATGCCGCGGCCGCGCAATTTGCCGAGCGCGGCTACCACGCGACGTCGATGCGCGATCTCGCCGCCGCGACAGCCATGACGGCCGGAGCGATCTATTTTCACGTGCCGAGCAAACAAAAGCTGCTGCTCGCGGTCTATGAGGAAGGCGTGCAGCGCCTGCTCGACCGGGTGGAAGCGGACGCAGCCGGCGAACGCGATCCGTGGGCGCGGCTGGAAAAAGCCGTCGGTGCGCATCTGGACTCGATCCTCGATGCCAGCGCCTATGCCCGCGTGCTCATTCGCATCCTGCCGTCCGACGCACCCGAGATCGCAGCCGATCTGAAGGAATTGCGCGACCGCTACGAGGCGCGGCTCAACCGGTATTTCTCCACGATCGAATTGCCGCGCGAGTGCGACGCGACGATTGCCCGCCTCGCGCTCCTCGGCGCCATGAACTGGACACCGGTCTGGTACAAACAGAACGGCAAATCGGTGCCGGCCATCGCGCGCGAATTGCTGGCGCCGCTGCGCGCGCTTGCCGGCGTTAAAGCGCCGCGGAGGCGCAAATGACGGCCGGCAAGCTTTCGCCTCCGGCGCGCGTGCTCGTCACCAAGATCGGGCTCGACGGGCATGATCGCGGCAGCCGCATCGTCGCGGCTTATCTGCGCGACGCCGGGATGGAAGTCATTTACACACCGCCGTGGCAGTCGATCCCGGCCGTGGTCAAGCTGGCGTTGGAGGAAGATGTCGACGTCATCGGCATCTCCTCGCTCGCCACCGACCATCTGATCGTGCCGAAACTGCTGGACGCGCTCCGCGCTGCCGGCCTCGGCGACGTCGGCATGATCGTCGGCGGCATCGTGCCGGAAGACGAACGTCCGGCGCTTCTCGCCGCCGGTGTCGCAGCTATTTTGGGCCCCGGCTCTTCGCGCGACGAGATCATCGCGCAGGTCACGGCGCTTGCCGCCAAAGTGCAGGAAACAAAAGACGCAGAATTGGGGGAGATCGCGTGATGAGCCAAGAAGCGGTGCAGCTTTCGCTTCCCGGATTCGAGCAGGCG
>DATMQV010000395.1:0-2753 GCA_035566615.1 Xanthobacteraceae bacterium | reverse complement strand
GGGCGCACAGCCGACTCGGCATCGGCCGAAAACGCCTATGAGGCGTTGAAGAAATATGCGCGCGATCTCACCCAAGCCGCGCGCGACGGCAAGCTCGATCCGGTGATCGGCCGCGACGAGGAAATCCGCCGCACCATCCAGGTGCTGTCGCGGCGCACCAAGAACAATCCGGTCTTGATCGGCGAGCCGGGCGTCGGCAAGACCGCGATCGTTGAAGGCTTGGCGCTGCGCATCGTCAACGGCGACGTGCCGGAAAGCCTGGAAGACAAGAAGCTTCTCTCGCTCGACATGGGCGCGCTGATCGCCGGCGCGAAATACCGTGGCGAGTTCGAGGAGCGGCTCAAAGCCGTGCTGCAGGAAGTCACGTCTTCCGCCGGCGCCTACATCCTGTTCATCGACGAGATGCACACCATCATCGGCGCCGGCAAAGCCGACGGCGCGATGGACGCTTCGAACCTCTTGAAGCCGGCGCTGGCGCGCGGCGAGTTGCATTGCATCGGCGCCACCACGCTCGACGAATACAAAAAGCACGTCGAGAAGGACCCGGCTCTGGCGCGCCGCTTCCAGCCGATCTATGTGAACGAGCCGAGCGTCGAGGACACCATCTCGATTCTGCGCGGCCTCAAAGACAAATACGAAGCGCACCATGGCGTGCGCATCACCGACGGTGCGCTGGTCGCGGCCGCGACCATGTCGCACCGCTACATCACCGACCGCTTCCTGCCCGACAAGGCCATCGATCTGGTCGACGAGGCGGCGGCGCGCCTGAAGATGCAGGTGGATTCGAAGCCCGAAGAGCTCGACTCCATCGATCGCGAAATCGTCCGGCTCAAGATCGAGCAGGAGGCGCTCAAGAAGGAGAGCGATCCCGGCTCGCGTGCCCGGCTCGTCGGTCTCGAAACCGAGCTCGCGGCGTTGGAAAAACAGTCGGCCGACCTGACCGCGCGCTGGAAATCGGAAAAGGAAAAGCTTTCCGGCGCGCAGAAGCTCAAGAACGAGCTTGATGCATTGCGCGTTGAGCTCGCTAACGCGCAGCGCCGCGGCGAATATCAGCGCGCCGGTGAAATCGCCTATGGCCGCATTCCCGAGATCGAGCGGCGGCTCAAGGCGATGGAAGGCCCCGAAGGCCGCAGCGCCATGGTCGAGGAGGCGGTCACCGCCAGTCACATCGCCCAGGTCGTGTCGCGCTGGACCGGCATTCCGGTCGATCGCATGCTCGAAGGCGAGAAGGAGAAGCTCCTGCGCATGGAGGAGCAGCTCGGCAAACGCGTGGTCGGCCAAGCCGATGCGGTGAAAGCCGTGGCAACGGCCGTGCGCCGCGCGCGGGCCGGACTGCAGGATCCGAACCGGCCGATCGGCTCGTTCATGTTCCTGGGTCCGACTGGCGTCGGCAAGACCGAACTGACCAAGGCGCTCGCCGAGTTTTTGTTCGACGACGAGAATGCGCTCATCCGCATCGACATGTCGGAATACATGGAGAAGCACTCGGTCGCGCGGCTGATCGGTGCGCCGCCCGGCTATGTCGGTTACGAAGAGGGCGGCGCGCTGACGGAAGCCGTTCGCCGGCGGCCGTATCAAGTGGTGCTGTTCGACGAAATCGAGAAGGCGCATCCGGACGTTTTCAACATCCTGTTGCAGGTGCTCGATGACGGCCGGCTGACCGACGGTCATGGCCGCACCGTCGATTTCCGCAACACTCTCATCGTCATGACGTCAAATCTTGGCGCCGAGATCCTTGTCAATCAGCCCGAGGGCCAAGACACTGACGCCGTGCGCGATCAGGTCATGGCGATCGTGCGGGCGAGCTTCCGGCCGGAATTCCTCAACCGCGTGGACGAGATCATTCTGTTCCACCGGCTGCAGAAGTCCGACATGACCCGCATCGTCGACATCCAGATGAAGCGGCTGGCGCGGCTCCTTGAGGATCGCAAGATCACCGTCAAGCTCGAGCCCTCGGCGCGCGATTGGCTCGCCGAAAAAGGCTGGGATCCCGCCTATGGCGCGCGTCCGCTCAAGCGGGTGATCCAGAAATCGGTGCAGGATCCGTTGGCTGAGCTCATCCTCTCCGGCCGTATCAAGGACGGCGAGACGGTGGTGATCAGCGCCAGCAAGCAGGGGCTCAAGTTCAACGGCGAGCTTGCTGCGGCGGCGTAACGGGAGCTTCGTTGAGCCGCTCCCGCACGTGTTCGACGAAAAAACGGGCCTGTCCTTTGGGCAGGCCCGAAATCACGAGCGGATTGAGACCGCCCGAGCTTTCCACGCTGATCTGGTCCCAGATCAAGCCGCGCGTGTGGGTTACTTCGGCGATGTGCGACATCGGCAGGTGCTCGTCGGTGCGACGCCACGGCGTAAGCCAGAATAGCACCACATTGTTCGATACCCCGACGTGATCGGCGACCATACGGGCCGGAAAGACCCAGAGCGTCATGTTGAAATGGATGAGCGCCCAGAGGCGGCTTGAGCGCACTTCGATGCGGTCGTTAACGGCCGAGCTTTGAGTCACCGACGCCTCCTGCGCAAGTCATGTCCGCGGCACGCAATGCCGAAGCAACGCAACGCTATCATGAAGGAGGGCTAGATTGGCCGGCTGCTTCGCCGAGTGGTTGGGAAGATCTAGGCCGCGGTGACGATTTAAGGATTGAGGGGATTCCCAACGGGCGGCAAATCAGATTCAAGGCTGACTTTTGGAGGGTCAGCTTTGGAAGGCGAAGTACTTCGGGATGATCAGTGGGAGCAAATCAAGCAGTTCGTTC
>DATMQV010000394.1:0-10308 GCA_035566615.1 Xanthobacteraceae bacterium | reverse complement strand
CCGCGTTCGAGACGTGGTATCGCGAAACCCATCCGCATCCGTTCTGGATGCTGTTCGAAAATCAGATGCCGGAAACGCCGCTCGTCGACTTCTAACGCAAGTTTCCGCCGGCAATCATTCGCGAATTGGCTGCATCGCTCTCTTATAGGCCCTAGTCTAGCCGCCCATCGGCCGCTTGAGTTCGCGTTTTGTTGCATCGTTTCCTGTGCCCGCAAGAGGGCCGTTGGTCCGCCTGGACAATCGCGCGCATATCGATCAAGTGAGTTGTGGATCGGACCCGATGACGTGTGGGTCCGTTCAGCGAAGCGCGGCTAAGCGGCCCGATCTAGGTTGACCCTAGGTCGACGCACTTGGGCTCGGCACGGCCGAGGGCTGCTGATTGTCGTCAGGAGCGGCGGGTATTCGATCATTCAGCGGACTGCCGCCCTTGACCACGCCGTCGCGAACGAGATCGGCGCGCAGGCGCGCCAGAGCACGCTCGACAATGTGCGGCTTGAACCGCTTCGCCGGCTGCAAATAGCCAAGCCGCAGCAATTCCTTGACGACCTTTGGGGAAATTGTCGGACGCCGTGACTGCACACCATTCCCATGCATTGTGTCGCCTTAGGGAGCGGTTGTAGCGGATTCGCTTCGGTCATGAAACTGTCGTGCAAGGCGTTTCCTGCAGACCGTTGGGCAAGGACCCGCCCATTTCAGGAGGATGTGGCCCAAATTCTCCAGCATTGTTGAGGGCATCGCCGGCAATCCGTCATATGGCTGTTGACATCGCCTGGCACAAATTTGCGTGACCATTCGGATTGCCATCGACGGATTGCCATCGAAGTATCAGGGGGTGTGTTCGATCCCTCGGCGGGATGCGGGATGCTGCTGCCGGCACGATTGTCAGAAGGTTATCGCGCCTTCATCGAGACCCGCCTACCGTTGGAGCGCAGCCGCTACGAGCGCCTTGCCGCCACCGGCCAACGGCCGAACGTCATGGTCATTGGCTGTTGCGATTTGCGTGTCTCGCCCGAAGTGATCTTCGACAGCCATCCCGGCGAAATCTTTGTTGTGCGCAACGTCGCCAATCTCGTGCCCCCCTACAATCCTACCGGACTGACACACGGCGTTTCCGCTGCGTTGGAATTTGCGGTCCAGATTCTGAAAGTCGGGCACATCGTCGTCATGGGTCACTCGCACTGTGGCGGTATCCGCGCTTTTGTCGAGCACCGCGACCGGCCGAACAAAGGCGATTTCATCGACAATTGGATGTCGTTTATTACGCCCGCGGCTGACGGGATTGGTACTGCAGGCGAGAGCGGCGACGCGGATTATCTCGGGCGGCTCGAGCGCGCTTCGGTCGTCGCGACGTTGGATAACCTGATGACGTTTCCCGACATCCGCGAGCGCGTGAGTGCGGGCGAGCTTACGCTCCTCGGCGCTTATTTCGACGTCGGCAGCGGCGGTCTTGAGCTTCATGATGCGAACACCGGCGCATTTGCGCCGGTGGTGGAGCCGGTGGAGTTGTCGTTGCAATGAGTACAGCTTCGCGACGGATCTGAAACAATTCGTCCTAAAACTGCGCGATCCATTGCGAGACGACGTAGATCAACAGGCCGACCAGCCCACCGACCAGCGTTCCGTTGATACGGATATATTGCAGGTCCTTGCCGACCTGCAGCTCCAGCCGGTCGACCAAGGTCGCGCTGTCCCAGTTGCGCACCACGCGCTCGATATAGGCGCCGATCTCGACGCGATAGGGCAATAAAAAACGCTCGCCGATAATCCGGATCCGCCGGTTGAGCTGTGCCTTGCGCTCTTCGTCTTCCTGCAGCCACGTTCCGGCATTGCGCAGCGCTCGCGCGCAGGCTTCGCCAATGGCCTCCGAATGGGCCGGCAGGCCGGAAACGAGGCCGGTCTTCACCTCGGCCCACAAGGTCTTGGCCTGCTCGATCAGCAGCGGGCTTGCCAGCAATTCGGCCTTCAAGTCCTCCGCGCGCGCACGCATCTGCGGATCGGTCGCGAGTTCGGCAATGAGCTTCTCCACCGTCTTGCGCAGTTCGACCCGCCAGGGGTGCAAAGGATCGCGCATCTCGGCGAGCGTGCCGAGCAAGCCGTTGAGAACTTTCTCGGCAATCATCCGATCGATCCATTTGGGGATCCAGCGCGACGATCGCTCCGAGATCTTTTCGGTGAGGACGTCCTTGTTGCCGGCGAGCCACGCCTCGCTCTGTTCGATCGCTTGCGCCAAGAGCGCCTGCGCCTCACCTTGCGCCCACACGATCGCCAACAGCTTCGACGCCACCGGCGCTGCCGGGATCGCCTGCGCGGCCTGTTGCGCGATTGTGCCGATCAATTCGCCGATGCGCGGCAGCGGCAGGGACCTTGCAATCTGCGGCAATTGCAGCGCGACATAGTCTCCGAGCCGCTTGGCATTGGCCGGCTCGGAGAGCCACCGCGCGAGCGCGCCCACCATGTCGATCCGCGCCAATCTTTCGTTCATCACCGCGGCAGTGAGGAAATTGTTGGTGATGAAATTGCCGAGCGCCTTGCCGATCCGGTCCTTGTTGTTGGGGACGATGCCCGTGTGCGGTATCGGCAGTCCGAGCGGCCGGCGGAACAGAGCGACGATCGCGAACCAGTCGGCGCAGGCGCCGACCATGCCGGCTTCAGCAAACGCGCGCACGTAAGGGATCCACGGCCAGTCGAGCTTGACGACGGTGGTGACGATAAATATCGCGGTCATCAGCACCAGGAGAAGGGTCGCAAAGAGCCGCATCCGCCGCAGCGCCGCGCGTCGCGGGTCCGTTTCGAACTTTGACGGCGGCGGTAGTGCCGTCGGTGCCTCGCGGGGCGCGCCAGCCCTCAGCATGCAAACCGTTCACCTCATGATCTTCGGCCGCGAACCGTATATCTGATAATGCTGGCGCACCACGCTTTGTCCATGCAGGCGCTCCAGTTTTCGAATAGCGAAATGGCCGCTTGCCACACGTTGAAAATGATTCATGAAGATCATGTTCACCGTCGCGCCGCCGACCGCGCCGAGCACCGGCAACGCGCTGGCTGCGGACCGCTCGGTAACGACGACGCCGAAGCGTGTGGCGATCTCGCTGACGAGGCTGCTCACCACCGGCGCCGAGACATTCGCCGTGCCGCGCTCGAGCAGGATCGACGTTGCGTTCGCGGCGAGCCGGCTGATCAGTGTCCGTGAGGCGTAATAGCTGAGACCCATCTGCCGGTCAGCCTGCGGCGTGCCTAGCACAAACACTTCGACGCAGGCGAGGCGCGCCTCCAATGTCGATAAATCTTCGCCGTGATGGCGCGCGATATCGGCGATAGCGCGCAGCATCAGCGTGGTGGTCACCGGCAGTTCGATCGGCAGCGCGGCAATCCCCAAAAAGCCGCCGATGCCGCCGCTGACCCCCGCCAGCACCGAGGCGGTGTGGCGCGCCGGTGGCCGTTTCGATCGCGGCTCGATCGAGCGGATGGCAATGTTCAGCGCTTTGAGGATGGCGGCTTCGACGACTTTGTTGAAATGGTCGCTCGCCGCCTTTGGCATCAAGCGCATTGCTCGCGCGATCGGCCGGCCCGCATAGTCGGCGAGCCGCGCGGCAAAATCCTGATTTTCGAGATTCATGACGGCGCGTTGCAGCGCCTGTTGGTGAGATGGCGGGAGCGCGATCGCGGGTTCGGCCTTGATCATTGATAGCGAAGGATCGGGCGAATTCCGTTCAAGCTTGCCAGAATAGCCGAGCCGTTGCTGATCACGGCGGTTACCGAGGGACTGATCAAACCACCGGGGAGCGCAAGCCCAAGCGCCAGCGTATTCAATCCGGCAACGATGGCATAGTTCTGGCGAATCAGGCCAACCGCGCCCCGCGAAATTTCAACAGCTTTCACGAGCTTCCAGAGCGAATCCTCCATCAGCACGACATCGGCGGATTCGCGCGCCACCTCAGCACCGTGCTTCATGGCGATGCCGACATCGGCGAAGCTCAAGGCCGGCGAATCGTTGATGCCGTCGCCGACCATGGCGACGACGTTGCCTTCGCGCTGATAGCGCTGGATCACCTCGGCCTTGTCGGCCGGCAGCATGTCGGCGAATCGGTGCGACAGGCCGAGCCGCTGGCATACCGCGCTCGCCACCACCGCATTGTCGCCGGTCAACATGACTCTGTTGCGGATTCCCATCGCATGCAGCCGCTCGATCACCTCCCGGCTCTCGGGACGGATCTGGTCGGTAAACGGCACCAGCCCCGTCAGTGTTCCGTCGACGGCGACGTAAATGCAGGAATGGCCCTGCTGATCGAGCGCCGAGCGTTCAGATTCTGCACGCCCGACATTGATGTTGCTTTGGCGCATGAAGCGCTCGTTGCCGACATGCAGGTAGTAACCGTTGACCTGACCCTCGACGCCGAGCCCGATGCGATACTTGGTTTCCTCGCAGTACGGGATATCGGCGCCGATCTCATGCGCCTTCACGCGCAAGGCTTCCGCCACCGGATGTTTGAGCCGCGTCTCCGCCGCTGCCGCAAGTCCGAGCAGATGCTGCGCCGTGACGGTGCGTTTATAGGTGATGACATCGAGCACCGCCGGCGAGCCGTGCGTGAGCGTGCCGGTCTTATCGAAGATGACGGTATCGACTTGGGCGAGGCGCTCCATGTGCGCGCCGCTCTTGATGATGATCCCGGCCCGCGCCGCGTGCGTCATCGAGGCAAGCACCGCCGTTGGGGCGGCGACGCGGATGCCGGTGCCGTAGTCCACAATCACAAGCGACAGGAAACGATTGAAATCGCCGGTGACGGCGGCGGTGCCGCCCGCAAGCGCCAGCGTCGGCAGAACCAGCCGGTCAGCGAGTTTCTCGGCGTGGTTTTGCATCCGCGTATCGCCGATCGGCGCGGATTCCACGAGCCGCGCGATCTGGCCGGCCGTCGTGAAGGAGCCGACTCGAATTGCGCGGACCGTGACCTGGCCATCGCGGATGACGGTCGCGGCAAACACTGCTTCGCCCTTGGCGCGCATCACCGGCAGGCCTTCGCCGGTGATGGTCTTCTGATCGATCATCGCATGGCCGTCGAGGATCTCGCCGTCGACCGGAATGATCTCGCCCGGATAGACCACCACCTCGTCGCCGGCCACAAGTTCGCTCGCCGGCACCGGCGTGATGACGTTGTCGCGAATGACCCAGGCGGTCTTGGTCTGAAACTCGAGCAGCTCGCTGATCGCGCGGCGCGTGCCGGCCGCGGTCAAATCGCGGATCCAATCGCCGAGCTTGATCAGCCAAGTGACGATGGCGCCGGCCATCGGATTTCCCTGCAGGAGCGAGGCGGCGATCGCCAGCGTGTCGAGGAAATCGATGTTGAGCCGGCCCTCACGCCGCCATACCCGCCAGGCGCGTAGTGCGATCGGGTAGGCGTTCCACAGCATGAGCGGCATATTGATGGCCAGAACCACCGGGTTGAGGCTGAACGCCATCAACAGTGATGCGGTCGGCAGCGCTAGCGGGGTGCGGCGCCAGAGCGGCGCCCTGGCGGCCGGTTGCGGCACCGGCGCAGGAACGGGCGTGGCAGCGCTCTTGTCCGGATCGACCAGAAGCTACAGCTCGTCGAGGCTCATCAGCGAGAGGCGGCCGAGCGTGGCTCGCAAAACGCCCTCGAAGCTCGGGTCATATTCGATGATGAGGCAGCCGCAGTCGAAGTTCAGGCGGGCGCTTTTGATGCCTTGCTGTGCCTGCAGCCAAGTAAGCGCCGCCTCGGCGAGCTTTCGCTTGCGGCACAGTGACGGCAAATGCAGGCGGATGCGCCCGGAAATGAAGTGGCGAACCGAGAATTCCATTTGCGCAGATCCTCGACCGGTCTCTGCTTTCAGTTCGCGACCCGGATCGGCGCTAAACTCGGCGCGCCGCTGAGACTTTCCTTGTGCAGCTGCCGCTCGTGCATTTCGATGAAATGATTGACGGTGAAAATCGCGAGCGTGACCCAAACCGGCGTTGCCGCCGTCGCTCCCACCTCGAAGACCGTAAAGGCGATGATGCCGGCGGCGAATAGAATCTTCAGATCGATCGTGTTGTTGGTCGCCATCTTGATTTCGCGATCGACCTTTTTGACGAAATCGACCACGGCGCGCGCGCTATGCGAATGACTGGCCAGGAACTCGGCTTCCGCCTCGATGCTGCTGGTGAGCTTGTCAAGCTCGGTGTCGGCGCCATGCATCCCGCCGTTTGCGGCGCCGCGATTGGTGCCGTCGTTATCAGCGGCGCCATGGGCGGCATAATGCTGGTGGAACGTGCCGTGGAATTCGTCGTGGCGATCGGCGTCATAATGCAGGACGACGCTGCCGGTGGTGGGATTGACGGTGATCTGCTCGATACCCGGAATGGCGCAGAACACTTCGCTGATCTGCTTGAGGAGTTCCGGATTGCCCTTGCCGGCGGGGATTTTCATGCGTACCCGCCCCGGCACTTGATGGGCAATCTGGAGATTCATCTTGGTCATTGCGGTGCTCGAGCCCGTCAGGCGGAAGTTGGCGCCCCACTAACCCGATTGGCGGGGCGGCGTTGGAGAACGGCGAAATCGGATTGGCTGGCAGCGTTGCGCGCACGCCCGCACGAGCGGCTACTCAATATCGATCGGAGCGCAGCCGCTGGCACGTTCGACGCGCTCCTCAGCTTGCCGAGGCAGCGGTCGACGTCGCCTTGGAGGTGGGCTGGTTGACATCCCCCTCGGCGTGGACCTCGGCGACGATGTCGTTCACCTGCTCATGGGCCTCGGCCAACATCTCTTTGGTCTTCTGGCCGATTTTGTAAGCGCCGCGGACCGTGGAGCGGAAAAGCGGATTTAGAGCGGCGCCCATCTTGGGCAGATATTTCGGCGCTGCGACCGCGGCGACGCCCAGCACGATACCCGGCAGCAGGGCGGCCTCGAACGCCGCTGCGGCGATCCCGACCACCGCGACGGTTGCCACGGTCGCAACCATGTCGCTGCGATCCTCGCCGGCAGGCTCGATGCCCTCGGTTTCCGGTGCGTGGACGTGTTCGGACGTCTCCAAACTGCCATTTCCGTCGTGCTTCGGCGTCTGCATTAAGCTCTCCCACTGGTTCAGCCATTACGTCATGCGGTTACTATGCAAGAAACGGCCCCACATCCCCGGACGCGCAGCTTTCCGTGGACGGTTCCCAGCATTCCCGTTTTTGATGACAATCTGAAAACAAAAGGGAATCGACCGTCTGGAAGTCTGCCGATTCACAGGGTCGGGCGCCCAGCCCGTGACCCGCATACGACTACTAAGCCTGCCTATTGATTGGGCGAACGCTGTCCACGTCGCACGGTCGTCATGTCCGCGCACCACCATTCAGGCGGCGGGTCGCCGCATTGGACGCGCATGGAGTTAAGGACGATGGATACCAAGACGATTCGCAGCAAATCGCTATCGGAAGCCCTCGATGACGAGCTCCTTGAGACCATCGACGAAGAGCTTGAGCTCGAATTCGATGACCAGCGCCTGGATTCGGTCCTTGGCCCCATCGCGCCGGCGGTGGCCAGAGAAGAAGCGCTCGACCGCCGCACCTATTTCCGCGAATTGCTGCGATTGCAGCGGGAATTGATCAAATTGCAGGATTGGGTCGTTCACCAGAAACTCAAATTGGTCGTGCTGTTCGAGGGCCGCGACGCTGCCGGCAAGGGCGGGGTCATCAAGCGTATCACCCAGCGGCTCAACCCGCGCGTCTGCAAGGTCGTCGCGCTATCGGCCCCGACCGAGCGCGAGCGCACCCAATGGTATTTCCAGCGTTACGTCTCGCATCTGCCGGCAGCCGGCGAAATCGTGCTGTTCGACCGCAGCTGGTACAACCGCGCCGGCGTCGAACGCGTCATGGGATTCTGCTCCGAGGCGGACTGCGAGGAGTTTTTCCGCACCGTGCCGGAATTCGAAGGGATGCTGGTTCGTTCCGGGATCATTCTCCTGAAATATTGGTTCTCGATCACCGATCAGGAGCAGAACATGCGCTTTCTGATGCGCATCCACGACCCGCTCAAGCAGTGGAAGCTCAGCCCCATGGACCTCGAATCGCGTCGGCGATGGGAGCTGTATACCAAGGCCAAGGAGGAGATGATCGAGCGCACCCACATTCCGGAATCACGCTGGTGGGTCCTGGAGGGGGTCGACAAGAAGAGGGCGCGGCTGAATTGCATTCATCATTTGCTGCAGCAGGTGCCCTATCAGGAAGTTCCCCACGATCCGATCATGCTGCCCGATCGCGAGCACAAGCCGGACTATTCACGCCACCCCGTACCGCCGGATTTGTATGTTCCGGCAGTTTATTAGCGCGTCGGCCGCATTTCCTTGGAACCGGGACCGGGGATGGAAATTCCCTGTACCGGAACGCCCAAAACGCCTAACGGGAGTGAGACTCAATACGAGCGTGGCAGGCGCGTCGGCCCGCCGAATGGCGCGCTCGCTCCGGATCGGCTCGATTGGCGCTCTAACTTTTTGGCGGATCTTAATCTTTTCGGGAAAACCGGCATCCATTTTTCCGCGTCATGCGTACAAAGGCAAAAGCGAGACCTCGACGAGGAGTAAGCAAGGGGTCCAAAATGCCCAATTATACCTTCGAATTGCGAGACGGCTCCGACCCGATCGAGGACGACGTTGGCGTGATCCTGACGGATCGCCAGGACGCCTACCAATACGCCCGAGGCGTCGTTCGGGAGTTGATGAGCGGCCGCGAAGCCCAGACCCGGACTTGGCGCCTTGATGTCTATGAGAACAGCGAAAAACGCGTATTCGCGATAACTTTCGCAAGCCTCGACGAGACGCTCGCTCACCTGCAACCCGAATTGCGGGTGCTGGTGGAGGGCCTCTGCGAGCGGGACCGGAGGCTTCGCGAGGCCACACAAAGCGCCGTGCGGGAATCGCGCGCCCGCCTCGCGCGTTCGCGCGGTAAGCCCTACCTCATCACGAATTTGGGCAAGCGAACGATAACAGGGGGCTAGCGCGCGCGCGGCGGCGGCTTGATTGCCGGCCGCCACCGGCGGCGCCCTCTCGGGCGCCGGGAAAAGTGCACAAAGCGAATTTTGATTGTGCAGTACGGAACCGAGGCGGCAACCAGCGCTTGATAGTAAGGCTGGCCGACTGGGACCGAATGTTGGCTGGCAAGCGAGGGGGTGGGCCATGCCGACAACTGATCAGATCAGCGAACTGCACGATTCAAGCGCGTACCATCAAAGCCATGCGTATGAGCCAAATCTACGGGCTCACGATAAAAATTGGTTTCTCTCCGAACTATCACCGGCTGAATTGGCCGCGCTGCGGCCGCATCTGACGACATTCGAGATGCGGGCCGGCGATTGCTTGCACTATTTCGGCGAACGGATCGACGACGTGGTCTTCCCGCATGCGGGTCTTGTGGCATTGACGATGCCGCTGCGAGAGACTTCGGGCGCCAGCGCGCTTTTGATCGGCCGGGAAGGTGTCGTCGGCGGTTTTGCGGCGGTAGCGTCCGCTCCCGCCACCTGCAACGCCGAGGTCCATATTGCCGGGCGGGCGTCGCGCATGTCGGCGGCGGCCTTCCGCTTTGCCCTGGAGGAGAGCCCGGCGATGCGGCGGCTGGCCGCGCGTTTCGACTCAAGCATCATGGCGCAGGCCCAGCAAACGGCGCTTTGCAATGCTGCGCACCAGGTCGAGGGCCGCATTTGCCGCTGGCTTCTCGAAGTCCATGACCGCGGCGCGAACGGCAAGATCCCGCTGACCCAAAGCACCATCGCCCAAATGCTTGGGGTTCGCCGCACGACCGTTACGCTCGTCGCCGGACGGCTGGAACGCGACGGCGTGCTGACGTGCCGGCGGGGCTATATGCAAATCATCAATCGCGATGAACTGGAGCGCCGCAGCTGCGAATGCTACGGGCGGGGGAAGAGCTATGTCGAGCTCTTGTTTGCCGCCCAATCCGACCACGACGGCGCGCTTCGCTCTGCCGTCGCCAAATAGACCCCCTGCGGCCGTCTGAGCGCACCGCAATCCGCGCTTGAACGGACGCCAGTGGGGTGTGTGCCGGAATCCGCGTCAGGCCGGGCGGCGCCGCATAAGGGCGCTGCCCGGCAGGGCCTAGTTAGCGCAGGCGGGGGGTGTTATCGCCAGACGGGGCCGCCGATGGGCGGCCGGTGAGCACTGACGGAATGCAATCTCCCTCCGTTTCGCAAAGCCATGCGGCGCCGGGTCCCGGCGCCGAAACGCTCCGCTTCGTTCATCCGACGCCGCCCGCGCCGGGGCACACGATCGAAATTGCGCCTGGCATTCTGTGGGCGCGCCTCGCGCTGCCTTTCCTGCTCGATC
>DATMQV010000393.1:0-10655 GCA_035566615.1 Xanthobacteraceae bacterium | reverse complement strand
CGCAATCCGGCCGACGACGATGCGAGGTATCGGTCGTACGGGGACAAGACCCCGGCGACGATGCGTATCGGCGATGTCGATCGCTGCGCGGCACAGCGCGCACTGGACCTCGCGCTATTGCCCTGAGAAGTGGAGCGGCGTCTGCACCGGCCCCGCGCCAATATTCGGCGATCGGGGCCGACGCTTCTTGGGAGCTACATCAGCCTTAGCGACAGAAGGCGATATGACAGTTGATCCCACCGGCAACACGACAATGACGCAGGGCAAAATGCGTAGCCCTGCTAAAGAAAATGCCATAGCCCCAAACTGCCACGCCATTAGAGCTGCGGGCCAGACACTGAAATGCCGATGCCGACGTTGAGACCGTTGCAACGATCGTCAACCCTATAAGGGTGGCTGCGACAAAACGGTTCATAGTTTACCTCCCTGAAAGCAGGACCTCGACGCCGCCACTGAAGTAACGACGACTTGTACACGCAGACAGTTTGGATTGCCCAGCTGTCGCAGTCCATATTTACCTGAGATATTCGGAGGGTGTTGCTGGCCGGTAACAAGGTCATCGGCTGTGTGGTCGCCAAACGCTCGGACGGAATCTCTGATTTGGGCCATCTCTCATTGCCCCGACCGCGTCAAGGCGGTCCGCTCAAGCGGGGAAAACCTGTTATGCTCGCGGCGTCGATGACTCGAACAACCGTTGCAATTCTGTCGCTGCTTGCTGTTGCCGCTTGCACCTCCGCGCAAATGCCTGCCGCGTGGACAAGAGCTGACGGCCAGCCAGGTGATCCGGCCCAGCTTGAATCCGCCAAGACGATTTGTCGAGGTGAGATGGAACAAGCAGAGCTCGTCACCAATGCAAGAGGCTCGGTGCCGATTCAGTTGCCCGGACAAGACAGTCCCACGCTCAAAGTGTATATCGGCTGCATGGCGCGGCACGGCTACACGGCCGTCAGGTGATCGGCCCACTCTTTCGGAAATTTAATATTGCAAAGCCTATTCGCAAATTCGCCGAACGCCTCATCCACGCCATTGGCCCGTCCGAATCGCGCGCGCCATTTTTCTGACAGCACGGCCTTCGCGCGTGCTCGCCTTGAACGACAGTATCGCGTTGCAAATTGGATCGACGCGCGTGTAGCAGGCCTCAAGGGCGTCCATAGCCCGAATATAGGCAGCGCCAATTTCAGTCTCACGCTCAACGCATTCTCGCGCGGCGCAATAAGCTGCCGCGTCGCGCCACGTCCATTCCGCTGTATCCTCAGGCCACGACCCTCGGCGTCGCACTTCCATCGCAACCAAATCCCGCACCTCGTCGACCCAACGCAACATACTGATGAGTTTGGGCTGCACGCTCGCCAACCGCTCACCCAGTTCAAGCAATTCGTCGTCGTCTTTCCGTTTCACGTTACGGCGGTTCGGGAGCCGTCTCGCAGAGTCATCGGCCAGATCGTTGCTCCGGCGCGGGGAGGAAGCTTGCGCCGGGGTGATGCTTGGCGATGAAACACGCGGTGCATTCTGCCGCTGTCCAGGGCGTGCGAAACCGGCGCCGGGCGCACTATTGTATGCTTTAGCCCTGGTGCTCATCGTCAACTTGCGCGAGCTTCTGCCAGCAGTCGGACAGACCAAGCCAAAAACTCCGATCCTCTCCCCGCGCCTGCTTCGCCAGATCGCGGCACGCTTTTGCCTGTTTTCGATAAATGTCGGCGGCGTGCCATGCCGCGGGCTTGCAATCCTCCGTGTGCGACATGCCGCACGCCGCGCATTCGAAAGTGCACAGATCGGGCAATCTGCCGAATCGTTGCGTTCGTCGGACGAGTTTCATGGGCTGGGCGCAGCGCTGGCACCGCAGGGACGCCGGGGGAGTATCGTTGGCAATCATAACGGCCCGCAGATTCTTGTTCTTAGAGAGCGGCTCTCGGCGGCTCGCAAGTCGACAAAAGTGCATCAACGGCAAAAGGCGAGCCTCGCGCCGTGGTGAATAATGTCAGCAATCTTTCGGCGACGTGACGAGCAGATTAATCTTTGGCAAACTGATCACGGCGCCGTGATATCTGCCTGAACTCAAATCGTGGTGCTTCAGATCGTAGTGTTTGATGTCCGACGCGAAGATATGATCGCAGCGCCCGGGCATCGCGGCCAACCATGTTCTTCCAACTCCGGCGTCTTAGTCTAAGACGAATGCCATTCGCTATTCAATATCGGCACTGGAAGAAAACGAACGCCATTCGCCGTCGATGCGCCCGGCGCACCGCATGGGCGAGTTCAGGCCAGCTCCAACCTCAAAAGATGGACGCACGATGCGCATAGAGGATCGCTTTGTTGTTGCTGCGCCACGGGAGCGGGTCTGGGTCGCCATCAAGGATCCGGCCGTCGTGGCGCCTTGTATTCCCGGATGCCAAGGCGTCGAGGTCATCAGCCCGACGCTCTACAAGGCGAAAATCCGCGTACAGGTCGGGCCGATCAAGGCCGACTTCAACGTCGATGTCGAAATTGTTTCGGAAACGGCGCCGGAAGAAGTCCGCTCGCGCACACGCGGTGAGGAAGGCGGCCGGGCAAGCTCGCTGTCGGCGGACAACACGCTGCGGCTGACCGCCTTGAGCGATAATGAGACCGAAGTGTTTTACGCCTCGGAAGCGGCCGTCGTCGGGCGGCTGGGAAAATTCGGCCTCGGGGTGATGAAGAAGAAGGCGGAAAGCCTGGCGCGCGAGTTCGGGCAGGCGTTCAAAAACAAAGTCGAGCAGCCCTGAGCGTGATGTTGCTTGCGGCCTAGCTCTCGCGCCGATCGGCCACTTCGACGACGACCGCCATGGCGGTGTCGCCGGCGGCGCAGCCGGTGAACAGACCGTAACCGCCGCCGCGCTGCGCCAATTCCTCGATCAGCTCAATCACCCCTCGGGTACCCATCGGCGCCTGCGGATGACCCCACACCAGCGAGCAGCCGAAATTGTTCATCTTCTCCAGCGGGAATCCGGTTTGGCGCGAAAACAAAACGTCGTTGACTGCGAACGGATTGTGCGTCTTGACCGCATCCATCCGCTCGATGCTGGTTCCGGCCGCGTCGAGCGCTTGCTTGGCGGCCGGGATTGGCGCTTCCGGCATGTGCGCGATCGCAGCCCGCGCGCTGCCAAAGCCGTGCAGGCGCACGCGGATATCGCGATTGGCGCTCAACGCGGCGACCCGCTCCGGCGCGGCGACGATGATTGCGGCATTGCCGTCGGCCGGGTGAGTCTGTCCGCCAAAAGTCACCGTTCCGCCCGCTTGGACTGGCTTGAGATTGGCAAGGCCCTCGGCTGACGAGAAACGGATGCCGTCATCGGATTCCAGCGTCGCTGCTGTCTTTTTGAACACGGGGTTCGGGACCTCGAACGGCAGGCTCATGTAGCGCTTCTGAAAGGCGAAGCCGTCGGCCAGTGCATCACGATATTGCCGCTCGCGCATCAGCACCACGTCGTGTTGCTGTGCGGTGGTGATCTGATGCTTGGCGGCGACATTTTCCGCAGTCTGCAGCATCGCGTGGCCGCCGAGCGGATCGCAGCTGAAATTGTCCATCACCCAATCTTCATGCGCGCCGGTGCCGCCCGGGCCTTTCGGGTTGGGATAATAAATATGCGGTCCGTTGGAGGTGCGGTCGCAGGTCAGCGCGAGCGACACGCCGCACAGGCCGGCCTCGATCTCCTGCGTGGCTGCGAGCAGAGCGCGCACGCCGGTCGCGCAAGCCTGCATCACGGTCGGGCCCGCGACATGGCCGAGCCCGGCACGGCCCGCGACCCAGGGCAGCCCGTAAAACGAATGCGCTTGCGGCACGCTGAAGCCGAGCACGCCATGTTCGATGGCGTCCGCGGGAATGCCGCGGCGGTCGAGCTCTTTGCGCGTCGTGTAAGCGGCAAATTCCAGCGAATGCAGATTGGCGAAAGCGCCCTGCCAGCGCGCGAATGGCGTGCTCCAATAGGCACCGTAGGGAATTTCAGCCTTGTAGGCCATGTCCGCCTTTCTTTACGCTCGACGTCTGCACCTCTGAAACAACCCGTTCGCGCAGCGCCACCTTGTCGATCTTGCCGACGGTCGTGCGCGGCAAAAGATCCACCAGATAGATTTGCGACGGCACCTTGTATGGCGCCAGATTTTTCTTGCAGTGCGCGATCAGTTCGTCGGCCGCGACGCGCGCATTCTCATTGAGCACCACGAAGGCACGCACGGTTTCGCCATAGTAGCGGTCCGGCGCTCCGGTGGTCGCCGCCTCCCTGACCGCCGGATGGGTAAACAGCACTTCGTCCACCTCGCGCGGATACACGTTGTAGCCGCCGACGATCACCATGTCCTTCTTGCGGTCGTGGATGAACAGATAACCGTCCGCGTCCAGTTCGCCGATGTCCCCGGTATATAAGTAACCGTTGCGCAGCGCTTCGGCCGTTTCCTTAGGTTTGTTGCGATAGCCGGACATGATCTGCGGGCCGCGCGCGCGGATTTCTCCGATCTCGCCAAGACCCAGCACCTTCGTGCCGGTCTCAGTGTCGACGATCTCGAGCGTGGTGAGCGGCAAAGCGGGACCGGACGAGCCGACTTTGAAAGGCCCACCCTCGCGCACATACGTCAGCACGGGCCCGGCTTCGGTTTGTCCGAACCCCTCCAGGATCGGCGTGCCGGTCTGCGCCGTCCATTGCCGCATCGTCTCCTCCGGCAGCGGCGCCGAGCCGGAATAGGCCGTGCGCAAGGAGGAGAAATCGGTTGCTTTGAACTTCTCGTGCGCGAGCAAACCGATGAACACCGTCGGCCCGGCCGGCAAGCGGGTGATTTTCTGCTCTGCAATAAGGTCGAGCACCGCGTCCGGCCGGTAACGCGGCATGATGACCAGCCGTCCGCCGCAATAGGCAGCGAGATGAAGACACATCGCCACCGCGAAGACATGGAACAGCGGCATCATGCAGAGGATGCTTTCGTCGCCCGGGCACGTCGGCAGCGCTGCTTCGCGCTGACTGATATTCACCGCCATCTGTCGATGGCTGATGTTGACGCCCTTCGGCAGTCCGGTCGTGCCACCGGTATATTGCAAGGTCGCAAGATCGTCGGGCGACGGCCGCGGCTCGGGCAAACGCCGCTCCGGCTCGTCCTTCCACGCATCAAGCGTGCGGCCACCCTCGCCGATCCGCACTGTGTGCGCGATGCCGAGCGCCGCAGCGAGCGGTTCGACTCTGCTCGCAACCTCGGCGTCGTAGATAATGGCAATCGGATCGGCGTCTTTAAGAATGTAGCCGAGTTCGCGCTCCGTATAGGTCGGGTTGATCGGCACCGCCTGCGCCCCCGCCGCATGAGCGCCGAACATCGCGATCGGGACATCGAGCGAGTTCGCGCACACCAGAGCAACGCGGCCGCCGCGCGCCCCGTACCCGGCCAACTCCTCGGCAAAACCGGCGACGCAGCGCAGGTATTGCGCATAGCCCAGACTGCGCGGCCCGCAGATCAGCGCCGTCTGCCCGGGAAAACGCGCCGCCGTATCGACCAGCATATGCACGACGGTCGGGAATACGCGTGGCAAATTCTCGACCGCATCCGGTATCATCCCGCGACCCTTGCTCGTCCCACTGCGACGACCCGATTGGTCCGGCGCGCCTCCGCCTTGGCGGTGGGCAAACGCCCGCGCTCTTGCGGCCGCGCGATCAGAATGTCCGCAAACAAGGCGAGATGGCGCGGCGGGCAAACCGCGCCGCCCTTGAGATGGAAATTCAACGCGTAGCCGTCGAACGCCATCAGCATGATGCTGGCGAGGTCGCGGGCGTTCTTGCGGTCGGTGGCCGGCAGACAATCCTCGAGCAGCTTTGCCAACCTCTCTTCGATGGCAAGCCGCAGCGCCGGGCTATAGCCCTCCCGGCCATTCGCGGCCGAAATCGCCTGCATCATGTTGTTGGCGAAACCGTTGTCGGTCGATGGAATCTCGCGCCACAAGGTCGAAAGGATCTTGCGCAGCCGCTGCCGGGGGTCCGCGGTGCGCTGCAGCGACTTTTCCAGCGCATCGAACTGTTTGGTCAGCCACGGCTCGTAGATCGAAAACAGGATTTCCAGCTTGGACGGGAAATAAACATAGACATTGGCCGGAGCGACGCCTGCCGTTCGCGCAATGTTGGCTATGTTGGTGTCCGAGTAGCCTCGCTTCGAGAAAAGCTTGTAAGCGGCATCCAGAATCGCCTGTCTGATTTCCTTCTTCTTTATCTGTGCCACTGTTTCTTCCTTGTGTGCGAGTCTCTGAAAATGCCTTTTGGTGTAACCGCGATGACGCTGGCTTGCAACTTGTCGTCGCCTACCCGGTCTTCTGCCAGGCCCGTTGCGCAGCGCAAAACGCTCGGATTTCCGCGATTGACGCGGCGAACGTTTCTTGACAGCCTCTTATACCCGAATACTATTCGGTAATGGTGGACGCAGCGAGAATATTCGTTGCGGTTCTCGATCGCGATGCCCGTCGGCGTTGCGACCGAGCCTAGAGCATGATCCCGAAAAGTGGAAACCGGTTTTCGGACAAGATCCTGCTCGAAAACAAAGAATCTGGACCGTGCTCCGATTCAATTGAATTGGATCACGGTCAAGGAGGCGTCCGGATCACAGGCATGCCGTCCAGCCCGTCCTTGTTTTGCCCCCGTACCTTGGATGAAGCGCTCGACATCCTCGCAGGTACGCCCGACGCCCGGCCGATTTCCGGCGGCGCTTCGCTCGTTGCGATGATGAATGCCGGACTGGTCGAGCCCGCAGCGCTTGTCAGTCTCACCCGGATCCCTGAGCTTTCCGGAATCCGGCGCGCGGCTGACGGCGGCATCATGGTCGGCGCTGCGACCCGGCACAGCGCCATCGCCGCTGACAGGATCTTTGACGGAACGGCTGCGGTGCTGGCCCATGCCGCCTCCCAGATCGCCGGAACGGCGGTGCGCAATATGGGCACCATCGGCGGCGCGGTCGCGCACGCCGACCCCGGCCTCGATTTCCCGCCGGCGCTGTTCGCTGTCGATGCCCACGTGCAACTCGCCGTGAAGTCCGGCCGCCGCGCCCTGCCGATTCGCGACTTTTTCGTGGATTGGTACACGACCGCGCTCGAACCGGGCGAAATCGTGATCGGCTTCGAAATCCCGAAACCAAAAGCCGGCGCCGGATTTTATCTGAAGCACGCCCGTGTCGCGGGCGATTTCGCTGTCGTCTCCATTGCGCTCTCGCTTGCCGATGACGGCGAAGTGCGGGTCGCCGTCGGCGGCTGCGGCCCTGCCCCGCTTGGCTCGACGCAAGCCGACCAAATGCTGTCGTCCGGCCTGTCCGCAGAAACCTTGCGTCGCGCCGGCGAGCTTTTGACGGCGCTGGCAAACCCGGTCGACGACGTGCGCGGCACTGCCGAGTATCGGAAGCTTCTCATCCCGCGCATGCTCACGCGCGCCGCGCGCGAGATTACGTCGGCAAGGAAAGCGGTGGCATGACGCAGCCAAATTCCGTGACACTGAATGTCAACGGCAAGGCGCTGACGGCGAACGCCGCCGCCATCGACACTTTGCTGACCGTGCTGCGTGATCAGTTTCTGCTCACCGGCGCCAAACGCGGCTGCAATCAGGGCGTCTGCGGCGCCTGCACGGTTCTGGCCGACGGCCGGCCGGTGCGCTCGTGTCTGTCGCTCGCATTCGACTGCGACGACCGCCGGATCGACACGATCGAGGGCCTGAACGACCGGCCGATCATGCAGGCGCTCCAGCGCGCTTTCATCGCCGGCGGCGCGTTTCAATGCGGCTTTTGCACGCCCGCGATGCTGGTGGCGAGCTTCGCGTTGCTGCAGAGCAATCCGCACCCATCCGAAGCCGAGATCCGCCGCGCCCTATCCGGCAACTACTGCCGCTGTACCGGCTACAAAAAGATCGTCGAGGCGGTGTTCGATGCCGCCGCGCGCCTGCCCGCGGACACAGCCGCATGAACAAGCCGCTCAGCTTTGCCGTCGGCCAGTCGGCGCCGCAAATCGAGGCGCAGGAGAAGGTATCCGGCAGCGCACAATATATCGCCGATTTGTATCGTCCCAACATGCTTCATGGCGCGCTGCTGCAAAGCCCGCACGCGCATGCGCGCATCATCGGCTACGACATCGCGCAAGCCGCCGCCATGCCGGGTGTGCACGCGATCGTCACCGGCGACGACCTGCAAGAGCACTGGCGCATGGGCGCGTTCATCAAGGACGAGCATGCGCTGGCCAAGGGAAAGGTCCGCTATGTCGGCGAGCCGGTGGCCGCCGTCGCCGCCGAGACCGAAGCGCTGGCGCGCGCAGCCGCCGCCGCGATCGAGGTGACCTACGAGGAATTGCCGGCGACGCTCTCGCCGCAGGAGGCGCTTTCGCTGGACGCCGCAGTCATTCACGAACACGCCGCCGATTACATCAAGGTATTCGACGCGGGAACGAACGCCAACCTTTGTTCGCGCACCAGTTTTCAGGAAGGCGATATCCAACGCGGCTGGCGCGAAAGCGAGCTGATTTTCGAAGCGAACTATCAGACCCAGCCGCAGGCGCATGTCTCGCTCGAACCGTGCGGCGCGATCGCGGAGATGGATGCCAACGGCCGCGTCTCGCTGTGGTCAGCCAACCAATCGGTATTCCGCGTGCAGGCCAATGTCGCGGAGTCGCTTGGGCTGCCGATGTCGCGACTGCGCTGTCTGACGCCAAAGATCGGCGCCGGCTTCGGCAACAAGATGGAACCGCATGTTCAGCCGATCGTCGTCTTGCTGGCGATGAAGGCGAAACGGCCGGTCAAGCTGATCCTGACGCGCGAACAGGATTTCGAAATGGTTCGCGCGCGCCATCCATTCCAGATCCGCATGAAGACCGGCGTCAAGCGTGACGGCACGCTGGTCGCACGCGAGGTTGAAGTCCTGCTCGATGGCGGCGCCTTCGGCGACGACAGTCCGGGCGTGCTCGGCTATTCGCTGTTGATGAGCTGCGGCCCTTACCGCATCCCGCACGTTCATTGTCACGGCCGCCTCGCCTACACCAACAAAATGCGGTTCGGCGCATTCCGCGGCTTCGGCGTTCCGCAGGTCACGTTTGCCGGCGAGACGCAGATGGACGAGATCGCCGACGCGCTCGGTCTCGATCCGATCGAATTCCGCCTGAAGAATCTCAAGCGCGAGGGCGACTGCTGGCTTGGCGGGCAGCCAATCGAATCGAACGGCGTAAGCGAATGCCTGGAGAAAGTACGCGCCGTCTCGGGCTGGAGCAGCGAACCGCGCACGACGCGCGGCGGCGAAAGCCGGCGCGCGCTGGGCGTTGCCTGTAGCGCGCACATCAGCGGGCTCCTGTCGACCGGCGCGATCGTGCGCCTGCTTGAAGACGGCACCATCCTTCTCAACACCGGCTCGGTCGATATCGGACAAGGATCCAATACGATCCTCACGCAAATCTGCGCGGAAGCGCTGCGGGTCCCGCTCGAACTTATCAGCATCGCCAGTCCCGACACTGACGGTTCGCCCTACAATTGGGGAACGACCGCGAGCCGCGTCACCTACATGACGGGCACGTCGGTGATTGGCGCCGCCGCCGAAGTCGAGCGCAAGATCAAAGACCAGGCCGCGGAGATTCTCGAATGCGCGCCGGAGGATCTCGAACTCGTCCCCGGCGGCCTTGTCGCAGTGAAGGGTATCCCGCAGCGCAATGTCAGCTTCGCGACCGTTTCCGGCCGAGCGCACTGGGCGGCCGGCGGTCCGATCATCGGCAGCCACAGCTGGGTGTTCAATCAAAAAACCGTCGACCCCAAGCGCGCTACCGTCGTCGGCCTGCCCTTCCCGCAGATCGGCGCCTTTGTCTTCAACGCCACCGCTGTCGATGTCGAGGTCGACGACACGACCGGCAAATGCAAAGTGCTGCGGGCCTGGTCGGCGTGCGATGTCGGCCGCGCCATCAATCCGCAAATGGTCGAAGGCCAGATCGAAGGCGCCTTCGTCCAGGGCCTGGGCTTCGCGCTGTTCGAAGAAATGGTCTGGAACGGCGCACAGCTCATCAACCCGACACTGATGGATTACAAAATCCCGACCTTCATGGAGGCCCCCTCGGAGTTGAAAGCGATCATCGTGGAGTCACATGATCCGCGCGGGCCTTACGGCGCCAAAAGCGTCGGCGAAATCGGCATCAACAGCGTCGCCGCTGCGATCACCAATGCGGTGAACGCCGCCATCGGTGTGCGCGTGCGGCGATTGCCGCTGACGCCGCCGCGCGTGCTTGAAGCGATGTTGGGGAGCGAGACCACGGCCGGAACAGCTCAGTCATGAGCGGCGGAAATGGGCCAAGGCGGAGCGGTGTCTGGATTGACAACGTCTGAATACCGAATAGTGTTCATTAATGGCCGGCTGCGGCCTGAGTGATGGCTGTCAGGGGTGGAACGAAGAGCATGAGCGGCAAGCGCGTGTGGGTGGTCGGCACCGACATCGGCGGTACATTCACCGATGTGATCGGGGTCAATCTGGAGACCGGCGAGCAGCGGATCGGCAAGGTTGCATCGACGCCACCCACCTTCTTCGATGGCGTGATCAACGGCTTGGCGCGCGCCGGCATTCGCGGCGAGGAGACGCTCTCGTTCCGCCACGGCGCCACGGTCTCCACCAACGCCATTCTCGAGCGCAAAGGCGTCAAGACCGCGCTGATCACCACCGAGGGCTTTCGC
>DATMQV010000392.1:0-2293 GCA_035566615.1 Xanthobacteraceae bacterium | reverse complement strand
AGCCAAAGCCAGGTTTTGCGGCACTACCCATGAGGAGCCAATGAGCGCAGGGCCGAATTCAATCGTCGCCATCGGCAAGGTCCGGTTCGGCAACGGCTTGCCGCTGGCGCTGATCGCCGGGCCGTGCGTGCTGGAAAGCCGTACGCACGCTTTCGACATGGCCGGCGCGTTGAAGGAGATCGCGGCGCGGCGCGGCATCGGCTTTGTGTACAAAACCTCCTTCGACAAGGCGAACCGCACCAGCGCCAAAAGCGCGCGCGGTCTTGGCCTCGACAAGGCGCTCGAAATCTTCACGGACCTGCGCGACAGCCTCGGCGTGCCGGTGCTCACCGACGTGCACGAGCCCGATCAGTGCGCTGCCATTGCCGAGGTGGTGGATATTTTGCAGATCCCGGCGTTCCTCTGCCGGCAGACGGATCTCCTGATTGCCGCTGCCAAGACCGGCCGCGCGGTCAACGTGAAGAAGGGGCAGTTCCTCGCGCCGTGGGACATGGCCAATGTGGTCGAGAAGATCACCGGAGCCGGAAATCCGAATGTGCTCGTGACCGAGCGCGGCGTGTCGTTCGGCTATAACACGCTCGTCTCCGACATGCGCGCATTGCCGGTGCTGGCCAAAACCGGCGCGCCGGTGATTTTCGATGCGACTCACTCCGTGCAGCAGCCGGGCGGCAAAGGCACGTCGTCCGGTGGCGAGCGCGAATTCGTGCCGGTGCTGGCGCGGGCGGCGGTGGCGGTCGGTGTCGCCGGGGTATTCATCGAGACCCATCAAGAACCCGACCGGGCGCCCTCCGATGGGTCAAATATGTTGCCGCTCAAGGAGATGGAACCGCTTCTTGAGCGCTTGATGGAGTTCGATGCCTTGGCCAAAGCAGCCGACGGCAGTCTCGCGGTTCGCGGGCCCAAGGCGAGGGCGGAGGCCTGAGCGGCGGGCTCAGTTTCGCCGCGGGAACCGCCTCTTGCCGGCGCGGACAAAAATCACCATCATCACGGCATCGGCCAGGGGTGCCGCGCCGAAGGCGCGGCTGAGATCACACCCGTCGAACCTGTCTGGGTCATACCAGCGAAGGGAGCCGCGTTGAGCGACACTATCCATTCCATCACAGCGATCCGCAGCAAGCCGCGCGTCGCTATCATCGGTGCGGGCGTGATCGGGCTCGGCATTGCCTGGCGGCTCGCCCCGCGCGCTGCCGTCACGGTGTTCGATCGCGGCAAAGCCGGTTCGGGCGCAAGCCACGCTGCCGCGGGCATGTTGGCGGCTTGCGCCGAGGCCGAGCCGGGCGAGGAAACGCTCGTCGCGCTTGGGCGCGAGAGCCAGAGGCGCTGGCCCGCCTTCGCTGAAGAACTCGAGCGCACGACCGGCGTCGATGTCGAGTTGCGAACGGAAGGCACGCTGGTCGTCGCGCTGACCGCCGACGATCAGGCGACGATCGCCCATCATTTGGAATTCCAGCGTCAGCTCGCTCTGCCGCTCGAATGGCTTTCGGCCGCGGCGACACGCGCGCGCGAGCCAAGGCTTGCCGGCAAAATCGCCGGTGCATTGCTTTCGCCGGAGGATCATCAGGTCGATAACCGCAAGCTCGTACACGCTTTGCGCATCGCCGCCGAACAGGCCGGTGTCGAAATTCGCGAGCATCAGCCGGTCCAGGAGCTTGTCGTGCACGGCGGGCAGGCGCGCGGCGTCGTGCTCGATGACGGCACGAGCGTTCCGGCCGACATCGTCGTGCTCGCCGCCGGCGCGTGGTCGCGCGGCATCGGCGGATTGCCGCCCGACCGGCGGCCGCCGGTTCGCCCGATCAAGGGTCAGATGCTGGCGTTACAAATGGACCCGGCAGCGCCACTGCTGTCACACGTGCTGTGGGCGCCGGGTGTCTATCTGGTGCCGCGTCGCGACGGCCGGCTGATCGTCGGCGCCACGGTCGAGGAAAGAGGATTCGACGAAACGATCACGGCCGGCGGTCTGCTCACTTTGCTGGAAGCTGCGTGGCGCGCGATCCCAGCCGTCGAGGAATTGGCGGTCGACGAGATTTGGGTCGGGCACCGGCCAGGCAGCCGCGACGATGCGCCGATCCTTGGACCTGGACCGCTCGGCGGCTTGTTCTATGCAACCGGCCATCATCGCAACGGCATTTTGCTCGCGCCGGTGACGGCGGACGCGATGGCGCGGTTGATCCTCGACGATGTCGTCGAGCCGGCGATCAAGCCGTTCGGTCTCGAGCGCTTTCAGCCGGCGCGCGCGGCCGAGTGATGGCGGAGACGGCGATGAGCGAAGCGTCGGTGGCGAGCCAAGCGTCGA
>DATMQV010000391.1:0-28818 GCA_035566615.1 Xanthobacteraceae bacterium | reverse complement strand
GCGGGCCACCTGAAGAACAATTGCACGAGCGCCATGATGCCAGCGATTTCGAGACCAAAACGCAAGACAAGATCGGCGCGCGCGGGTAACCCCATCGTAATCCCTGACAAATCACGACGGTGCCAACCTCGCTTCTGTTGCTGACGAAGTAATCAAATGAGAAAGCGAATGTCGGCTTATGGCACAAATGCGAAGTGCCGGAATGTCCGTTCTCGCGCCGCTGCTGAAGCAATAGCGGACGTCTCTTAGCTTGCTCGCCACTTCGCAGTTTGACCCTGACCGGACATGACGCCCCTTCCACGAGGCTACAATAGGCTTGCGCGTGTGCTAGAGTGGAAGTTCCCCGGTCCAGAACGGATAGCGCTGATTGCGTTCATCAACCGCATGTCGATGACGACGCTGGTGCTTTGCGAGAAACCCTCGTAGGAATGTCCGCCGCAGCGCACTGCGAACGGAAGACCGTTGCTTCGGCACCAATCGACCATCACGCCAGCAGCTTTGGAGGTCTTGCAAAGCGCGCGCAGCTGGGGCTTAAGCGCCGTGCGCAGGTTGAAAGCTGCCTGGTAGTCCGTGTGGTGGGCATCGCCGGGACGCAGCAGCAAAGCGTCTCCTGAAGACAGTGAGGGAAGAGGGGGAAGTAGCGCGTCGCCGCGACTAGCAGAAACAAAGACAGGCGCTGCGATAACGCCGCTCCACATGCGCGACACTAAGGATCGTCGAGTGATAGTAGCCATTCGATTACCCGATCCCAGAATGCGTAAGTCTATAAAGTCGCTCATGGAGACAACCGCTTCCAGGCTGCCTTTGCTGGAGCGAGGCGAGAGCTGCCAGGGGAAGCTAGAGTTTGTTCAGCGGAATTCCAGGATATCGCGCATGCGCTTTTCGAGCGGGATTCTGGTGTTGTCGCCCTGCCACTTGACCGCTACAGGATTCATGGAAACCTTGTCCTCCAGCTTGAACGCTGAGTTGACCGCGTGAAAGCCCAGGTTCCGATAAGCTTCAAACTGCTCCTCCGTAAACAGCTGGTCCAGCGTGGTCTCGTAAGGAAACGAAGGATTGCGGCGCTTGTATTCAATCACATAGTCGTTTTCGTCGCCTGTCAGCGACGATTTGATATAGAGAAGGACGCCGGTGTTGTCGGGGCCGGTCGCTTCTCCCGATTTCCTCGGATAATAGATGGTACCGAGCGCGCAATGCGGCCCATGAGGCGCCTTAGCAGTGGACTGACCGCCGCTTTTAAGAATCTCGGCCGAGGCATGGCGGGTCGCGTCCCGTATCGGCGCCCAGGGGAGGTCAAAGCGCAAGCCAAAATCGATACGGGCATAGCGTTGCAGGTTGACCAAGGAGCCGAAGGACATGTCGGGATCTGCTTCCGCATCGACGGCAATGATCAGCTTGCAGCGCCGGCGCAGCAGCTCGTAGATGCCCAGGTTCTCGATGTGGCCGCCATCGGTCAGGTAAACTGTCTCGCTGTCCTCGGTCAGTAAGCCGAGGGCTTCCTTCACGAAGTACAAGCGGTCAAGCAAGCGCGATATCCAACCCTTGTTTAAGGTCCCGGCGACCTTTCCGGGATTGGAAAGCCAATATCCCAGGCGGACATTCAGTGTCGCGAGCGTCGGGACAAGAGGCTTTATCGTCGCCGAGCCCATGTTCGAGGACGCCGCCGCGCCGGAAATCGCCATCGCCGTTCCGGCCGTTAGCTCGGGCGAGTTCTTCTCCATCAATTCGGTATCGACATAGTTCGTTGAAGCGCTGCCCGTGAACAACGGACTAAAGATGAAGAAATCCGCGTTTCGGCCGCGGCGATTGGCGTATTTGGAGGCTTCAATGTTCAGCGCCGTGTTGATCAGGTGGTAGGGCGCCAACTCAGGTGCCAGCCCACTGACCTTCAATTGATCCAATGGCAGGAGGTCAGCATCACGGAAATGGGGATTTGCCTCAGGCCCGGTTGTTGTTTTAGCAGGCAGCCCGCTGATGTACTGACGTCGGGTGGGATCGAACAGGAAAGCCTTGCTCAGCCGATCGCGATACAGGCGGTGCAACGAATTAGCGTTTGCATCGAGCAACGCACTAAGCCCAAGCAACACAATGCCCACGGCGAGATACAAAAGTAGAATAGGGTGACCGCTGAACGGACTGATCTGTGCGAGCTTCGTCAGCCAGGCCGCGGGCTGAATAGCCGACACACACAAGTACAGATAAGCCACCCAAATGACGAAGGGGATTGCCACGCCGGCCACATACATGGCCAGCTTCAGTAGGAGCCCTGAAACAAAAGCCATCAGGCCGGGGGTTTCCTTGGCGCGCTTCAAGGCGTCCGCAACAAAACGGGCGAGAAAGCCGACGACGGTCCCAATCGAGGCAAAAAAGGCGGTCAGGCCCTGGAGGTAGGGGAATGCGCTTGCAGCAAGGCCGCCAGGAGGTTGCGCCGCCTTGACCAATCCCCGCAGTATGAAAGGCTGCAGTTCGAGAAAGGCAAACACGAGCAAGGCCAGCAGAAAGCTTCCAAAGATACGCGCGCCGAGCCCCACATCGGAGCCACTGCGGGCCCACGGCGCCGAGCGGCACAAGGCCCACGCCGCCAGCAGAATAATGAAGGCGACGAGCAAATTGAGCGTCAGGTCAAACTCACGTGCGCTCATGAGAAGATAAGAAAACAGCCCCGCCGTTTCTCCATCGGTGAGCGCGTTGAGAGTCGGAAAGAGCCAGACGGTAAGCGCGGCTGCCAAGAGCAACCAGGGAAGGATGAGGACGACATTCGCAAAAATACCCCGCAGATAGACCGCGACATTGCCGAAGATATTCAACATTCCCTGCGGGAACAGGTAGTTGGAATGATCGCGGATGTGTTCCACCCCGGCGACTTCCCCGGTGCGTAGTTGACTTGCGAACGGAAACTTTCCTCCCGTACCTGCGCTCATCGCCGCCGTCATGGATGTGCCGATGTAGCCACCCCCTGACACGGTTGACAGATAATCGATGCGATCGATCAACCGCCAGACATCCAAAGCCTGCAAGGCGCCCAAGCAGAAGGCCGACGAACGAATCCCACCACCTGATAGCGCGAGCCCAACGACATTGGATCCAGACGTTGGCCGCATGACCGGCGTTTCGTCGCGCTGCCGGTCTTCCTTCTCAAGGGAAATCTCAGATAGGCCATGCTCTTTGCGGCGACGGGAAATCGCCGCCACCTCAAGGTCGAAGATTTCGTGAAACTGTTTGGTGGTCACGGCTCCCCCAAGCTGCGGCGGCAGGTGATGCGCTTGTGAGCCTTGTGTCCCAGCGGCCCACCCGGCCACGGCGGCGAAATGCAATGCAACTAAGCGGCAACCTATTGGTGCAGCTTGTCCTGTCCGGCGATGGCCGTCAACGAGCATCGCGCAAGTGGGGCAGCAACATTCCTGCCCGAAGTGCTCGATAAGGCGGCGTCTGCCAGCTACGTCCGCATATCGGATCAACAAAGCCGGGGACCGAAAAGCGATTGCAAACAATGGGTTCAACACTTGCGATCTATTTTTGGCGCAACTGTTGAAACGATTAGCAGACGCCGACTCCTCGCGTCCTGTTGTCGGCAAGACATAGATGCGAGGGACATAGACCTCGAGCGGCAGCACATCCGAGGGGGCCCAAGGGCATGTCAGCCGAGGCATCCGGCGGACCGATACGCGCGGCCGCGTACGTACGCATGCCCGACCGATCACCAGAAATACTCGACTGTCAACCAACTTTCCGTCATCGAGGGCTATGCGGCGGGCCGCGGCAGGGTGATCGTCCGCATCTACGCGGATGAAGGAAAGAGCGGCCTGGTTATTGATCACCGCGACGCGCTGAAAAAACTGCTCGACGACGTCGGAAGCGGCCAGGCCGATTTCGAGCTCATTCTCGCGTACGACGTCAGCCGATGGGGACGTTTTCAGGATATCGACGAGAGTGCCCACTACGAGTTCATGTGCAGGTGCGCCGGCATCCAGGTGCATTGCTGCCCGGAGCAGTTTGAGAATGATGGAAGTCCGCTCGCCGCGATCATCAAAGGCACATTTATACTTTTAGTATCGATAAGAAGGACGTTCTTGAGAGGGCCTTAAAATGTCTGAAGGCATTTGGAATTCAAGACCAAAATCGGATCGACGGCACTTTATCGGTGGCTCCGACGCGCGGACCATTATGGGCAAAGATGAAGCGGCTCTACTCCGGTTATGGCGGGAGAAGCGTGGGGAAGTCGCGCCAGAAGACCTATCAACCAACCTCATCGTGCAACTCGGGAACGTGACCGAGGACCTGAACCGCCGTTGGTTTGAAGCCAACAGCGGTCAAGACGTGGTTGATGTCCAAAAGCATGTTCGCCATCCAGTTCTTCGTTGGATGGGAGCGACTCTCGAACGGCCGGGTGGAGGCAACCGCTGCCGTTTTCGAGGCGAAGTTCATGCTGCCATGGTCGTTCTCGGAGGAAGCGGCCTTGGAGAAATATGCCCCGCAGCTACAGCACAATATGTGGGTGGTCGCCGCCCGGACGGCCGTCCTGTCGGTTATTACCGGCGGTGGCAAGTGGGTCGAGATCAAGACTCACGCCGATCCGCTCTACCAGCACCTGATCATCACCGCCGAGAAAAAGTTCTGGCGCTGCGTCGAGAACGGGGAACGCCCTGCCCCGTTTGGGGTTGATCCGCCCAAACCCCGCATCGAGGCGGTGCGCATCGTCGACATGACCTCATCGAACGCCTGGGCCGAGTTTTGCGGCAATTTTCTCCAGAACACACGACGCCCACCAGGAGCACGAACGAGCCAAGGCCGAACTCAAAAGCCTTGTGCCTGATGACGCGCAACAGGCCATCGGTCACGGCATTCGAGCTAGGCGCTCGAAGGCGGGCGCCGTCACCGTTGACCGGCTGGTTGGAGGTAGCGCCCATGCAGCGCTCTAGTGAGTCTATCGCAAATCTTGCGGCTGCACTGGCCAAGGCTCAAGGCGAACTCATCAACCCGGAGAAGTCGCTGACCGCAACCATCAAGACGGACGGCGGCGCCACCCAGCAGACCTTTCGCTATGCACCCTTATCGAGCGGACTCGAGATCGTGCGCAAGACGCTGGGCCGGCACGAAATTGCCGTTGTGCAGACCACGTCCACGGATCCTGCGGCCGGGATGATCAACCTGACCACGATGCTGGCGCACGCGTCCGGAGAATGGATCGCCTCCGAGTGGCCGGTCTGCGCCATCACCGAGACGTCAGCGCCGCATCGCCTCGGGGCGGCACTCACCTATGCACGCCGCCATGCCCTCTTCCCCCTCGTTGGGATTACCGGCGAGGACGATATGGACGCGCCTGATCTTGCCCCACCCAGCAGCCAGGTACGACTGCCCGAGCGCACTTCCGGAAACGGCACGAACAGGCTGAATGGAAACAGTCATCGTTCTGCTCGGCCGTCATCGGGGCGCACTGGCGCGACGGTGCGAAACCCAGCGCCGAGTGTGCTCGACAGCACGGCATCGGTGGCGTTGGGTGACCGGCTCGTTGCCGAGATTGATGCATTCGATTGCCTCGAGCGGGCCACCGAATGGGCCCAACGCGGCATGGCCGAAAAGAACAAATTATTGCCCGCCGATGCGCGCAGGGTTGAAGACGCCTTCCAGGCCAGGCTGGAGAGGCTTTCATTAAGCACGAGCGATGCCGTGCCCGAGCGCAATGCGGCCCGCTCGCGCCGCACCACAGCTATCGATAAGTTCGCCCTGACACTGCCGGAGCCACGACGGGTTCGCGACCGAGAGCACCTCCGGTTGGTTGCTCAGAAGGCTTGTCTCGTTTGCGGGCGGAGGCCGTCGGATCCACACCACCTTCGCTTTGCGCAGAGTCGCGCCATGGGGCGAAAGGTCAGTGATGAGTTCACCGTCCCGATGTGTCGGGGGCATCATCGCGAGCTGCATCGTTCCGGCGATGAGGAGGCATGGTGGAAGAGTAAGGACATCGATCCGGCACCGGCGGCTCGCGCACTCTGGCTGGAAAGTCACCCACTGCCTGGCATTGACAGTGGCGCCGCGTCTGCGTTGGAATGCTCTCAGCCACAAATTCGTGGGGAGCACATAACCTCCAAGGTCGTCTGATCACGCCCCCACGAAACCATGATTCATTGTGCGATCAATTCACTTTGGTTTGCGGACAGCGCGCCGCGCGCGACCACCAACTTCACTCCACTTCCGTAAAAGCAAGTCACTTGTCGCGGGAAGAGCGAACGTGTCACGAATTCTGCAAAAAAGTCTCGACATAAACTGGTAGCGTCACTGAAAATGAGCTAGTCTGTGACGGCGAGATTCGGAGAGGGTGGGCGCTACCATGGCCCGACGCAGCAAACCAGGTTCACCGCACACCGGCCTTTACCACGCCCGGGAGGCTCGCGGTATGAGCCGCTCGGAGCTTGTGCGGTTGTCGGGCGTCTCAAAACAGCAGCTGTCTCGTCTTGAAAACGGTCTGATTAGGCTTCGTCTCGATCACCTCAAACCCTTCGCGCCCCACCTGGGCTACAGCCCCGAACAGATGTTGTTGTGGGGCCGATTGCCCGGGACCGAAATGCCCGATTCCGGGCAGAAGTTCGCAGCCGAGCCGGCGTTACGAGGGGTCCTGGAACTCGACACCCGCGCAAGTACCGGCGGCACCGTGGGCAAGCGAAACATGCGCAGAGAGGGACGCCACACAGATCCCATACTGACCGAGCAGTGGGTCTTCCCGGCGACCTTCATGCACGAGGTCCTGCATTCCTCGGTGGAACGACTACTCGTCGTTCAGTGCGAGGGTGACAGCATGGCGCCGACAATCGCTTCGGGCGAGCGTGTGATCATTGATACTGAGCATAAGACGCCGTCGCCTGACGGGCTTTATGCAATTCGCGACGCGTTGGACTCTATCGTTGTTCGTCGGCTGCACGTGCTACGCACGTCAAAGCCTGCGAGTGTTCGAGTGATCTCCGATAATCAAAAAAATCCCAGCGAAGAAATTCCATTGAATGACCTTGATGTGGTCGGAAAGGTCCTCTGTTGTTTGAAACTTTGTTGATCCTTAAGCGTGCCTGATCGCGACGGACGCCTGGGGCGCCCGGAAGGTTAGGCGTTATCGCGCCCCGGTCCCGGCGGCACCACGCGAATATGTAACTCGCGCAATTGCTTCGGTGAGACTTCCGACGGCGCGCCCATGAGCAAATCCTCGGCGCGCTGGTTCATCGGGAACAGCACGACCTCGCGCAGGTTTTCCTCGCCGCACAACAGCATGACGATGCGGTCGACGCCGGGCGCGATGCCGCCGTGCGGCGGCGCGCCGAGCGACAGCGCGTGCAGCATGCCGCCGAATTTCTGCTCGAGCACGCTTTCGTCATAGCCGGCGATGGCGAAGGCCTTCTTCATCACATCCGGCCGATGATTGCGGATCGCGCCGGACGACAATTCCACGCCATTGCAGACGATGTCGTATTGGATCGCCTTGAGGCCGAGGATCTTGTCCTTGTCGGCCGGATCGAGCGCCAGAAATTCCTCCGCTGGCAAATTCGGCATCGAAAACGGATTGTGGGAGAAGTCGATCTTCTTCTCTTCCTCGTTCCATTCGTACATCGGGAAATCGACAATCCAGCACAGTTCGAAACGGCTCTTGTCGATCAGATCGAGATCTTCGCCGACCTTTGTGCGCGCAGCGCCTGCGAATTTGACGAAAGTCTGCGGCTCGCCGGCGACGAAGAATACTGCATCGCCGTCGTTCAGTTGCAGCTGCGAACGCAACTTCTCCGTCCGCTCCGGCCCCAGATTGTTGGCGACCGGGCCGCGGCCAACCACGGTGGCATTCTCCTGCGCGAAGAAAATATAACCAAGGCCCGGCTGTCCTTCGCCCTGCGCCCACGAATTCATGCGGCCGCAGAAGGCGCGCGAGCCGCCGCGCGGTGCCGGGATTGCCCATGCCGCTGCCGTGGCGCTCGTTTCCAGGATGCGCGCAAAAATCTTGAAACCGGAGCCGCGGAAAATGTCAGACACATCATGCATGACGATCGGATTGCGCAGGTCCGGCTTGTCGACGCCGTATTTGCGCAACGCCTCGCCGTAAGGGATGCGCGGGAATGTCGGCGTCACCGGCTTGCCGTCGCCGAATTCCTCGAACACGCCACGGATCACCGGCTCCACCGCGTCAAACACGTCGTCCTGGGTGACGAAGCTCATCTCCAGATCGAGCTGATAAAATTCGCCGGGCGAGCGGTCGGCGCGCGCGTCTTCGTCGCGAAAGCACGGCGCGATCTGAAAATACCGGTCGAAGCCGGATATCATGATCAGCTGCTTGAATTGCTGCGGCGCCTGCGGCAGCGCGTAGAATTTGCCGGGATGCAGGCGCGAGGGTACCAGGAAATCGCGCGCGCCTTCCGGCGACGAAGCTGTGAGAATGGGCGTCTGGAATTCGAAGAAGCCCTGCTCTTTCATCCGCCGCCGCAGCGAGTCGATGACGGCGCCGCGCTTCATGATGTTGCGATGCAGATGCTCGCGGCGCAGATCGAGAAAGCGATAGCGCAGCCGGATATCCTCAGGGTATTCCTGCTCGCCGAACACCGGCATCGGCAGTTCGGCGGCGCGCCCGAGCACCTCGATCTCGCGGATATAGACTTCGACCTCGCCGGTCGGGAGGTCGGCATTGACGGTGCCCTCCGGCCGCCGCCGCACCTTGCCGTCGATGCGCACGACCCATTCGGAACGCAGCGTCTCCGCGACCTTGAAAGCGGGACTGTCGGGATCGGCGACCACCTGGGTGATGCCGTAATGATCGCGCAGATCGATGAAAAGCACGCCACCATGGTCGCGGATGCGATGGCACCAGCCCGAAAGGCGCACGTCGTTGCCGATGTCGCTCGCGCGAAGCGCGCCGCAGGTGTGGCTGCGATAACGGTGCATTGTCGCTCGTCGGCTCTTTTGGCGTTCCGGTCGGAAGGCGGAAAGCGCACGCGAGGGCGCCTTTGTCAAGGCGCGCAAGGCTTGGGTTCCGGTTCGGCGGGAGGGCCCAATGATCCGGGGTGGCACCGCGCGGCAGGACATGCGAAGCCGTGGCGCCGACGAGGCAACCACAGGTTCCGCCATGGCCAAGATCGGACCTAAGACCAGACCGAAGATCCGACCCAAAAGCAGCGCCGGCGGACAGGAGATGACGACGGCCGACGCCGCGGTCGCGGCGCTTGCCGCGCACGGCATCGATACGATCTATGCGCTGCCAGGCGTCCACAATGACGATTTCTTCGATGCGCTCGCCCGTAACAGCGAAACCATCCGCACCGTGCATCCTCGGCACGAGCAGGGCGCGGGCTATATGGCGCTGGGCGCGGCGCTCGCGACCGGCGCGGCGCAGGCCTATTGCGTCGTCCCCGGCCCGGGCCTGTTGAACTCCTCGGCCGCACTCCTCACCGCCTACGGCATGAATGCTCCGGTGCTGGCAATCGTTGGCCAAATTCCGGAAGCCGCCATCGGCAAAGGCTTCGGGCACCTGCACGAGATCGACGACCAGGCCGGGATCATTGCGCGCCTGGTCGATTGGTCGGCACACATCCGAGCGCCGAACGACGCGCCGCGGCTGATTGCCAAAGCCATGCAATCGATGTTTGTCGAGCGCCCCGGTCCGGCGGCGCTTGAATGCGCCATCGATGTCTGGGGCCGTTCGGGTCCGGTACAACCGGCGGCGCCGCTACCGCTCGGCGCCCCGCCGATCGACGAAGACGCACTCAAGGCCGCCGCCAAGCGGCTGGGCGCCGCCAAGCGGCCGCTGATCGTCGCCGGCGGCGGAGCGCTCGACGCGGCGGTCGAAGTGACGCAGTTGGCGCATCTGCTGCAAGCGCCGGTTCTCTCCTATCGCCGCGGCCGCGGCGTGCTGAGCGATCGCGATCCGCTTTCGGTTAACCTGCCGCTCGGCCACGAATTGTGGGCCGAAGCGGACGTGGTGCTCGGCATCGGTACGCATCTGCACATGCCGCTCCTGCAATGGGGCTTCGATCGCGACCTCGCTGTTATTTCCATCGACATGGATCCGGAAGCGCCTGCGCGCATCGCCAAACCAAAGGTCGCGCTGATCGGGAATGCCCGGCCGATCCTGCAGCGATTGCTCGATCTTCTGCCGACCTACAACACGCGCCGGCCGTCGCGCACCGACGAGATGCGCGAACGCCATGACGGCGTGCGCAAGCGGCTGGCGAAGCTCGCGCCGCAACTCGACTATCTTTCGGCAATTCGCGCCGAGCTGCCGGAGGACGGCATTTTTGCCGACGAGGTGACACAGCTCGGCTTCGCCGCGCGGCTCGCCCTTCCGGTGTATCGGCCGCGCACCTTCCTGTCGCCCGGCTATCAGGACAATCTGGGCTACGGCTTTGCCACCGCGCTCGGTGCGCAGGACGCGCGGCGCGACGTCCCGGTACTGTCGATCACCGGCGACGGCGGCTTCATGTTCACGGCGACCGAAATGGCGACCGCGGTGCGCCATCGTATTCCGCTGGTCACGGTGCTGTTCAACGATGGCGCCTTCGGCAACGTCCGCCGCATCCAGCAGGAGCGCTTCGGCCGGCAGATCGCAAACGACCTCGCCAACCCGGATTTCATCAAGTTCGCCGAAAGCTTCGGCGCCATGGCGATGCGCGCGGCAGGTCCGTCGGAACTGGGCCAAGCCTTGCGCCAGGCTTTTGCGCATCGCGACGGCCCCACCCTCATCGAGGTGCCGGTGGGTGCCCTGCCGAGCCCCTGGGAGTTCATCCTCATGGGCCGGGTGCGCGGCAACGAGCCGAAAGCACGGCGCCGCCGCTAGATCGGCCATTCCGTGCCCGGTCTTGCCAGCGCTGCCGTAACCGGCCAACACTATGCGCCAACAATGATGCCCGATTCCGGCACGACCGCCTTAATGCAGCCGATTACGACGACTTCGGAACTCGCCGCGGCTTGCCGGCGCATGGCCTCGTTCCCGTTCGTCACCGTCGACACCGAATTCCTGCGCGAGACCACCTACTATCCGCTCTTGTGCGTGGCGCAGATGGCCTCGCCCCAGGAAGCGGTCGTGGTCGATGCGCTGGCGCCCGGCATCGATTTCGCGCCGTTCTTCGAACTGATGGCGAACGAACAGGTGATGAAGGTTTTCCATGCGGCGCGCCAGGACATCGAAATCGTCTGGCATCGGGCCAAGCTGATCCCCCATCCGATTTTCGATACGCAGGTCGCCGCCATGGTGCTCGGCTATGGCGATTCGATTTCCTACGATCAGCTCGTTCAGCGCATCACCGGCGACACGCTCGACAAATCGCACCGCTTCACCGACTGGACGCGCCGCCCGCTCGCCGAGGCGCAGCTGTCTTACGCGATCTCCGACGTCACCCATCTGCGCGATGTGTATCAGGCGCTGGTCGACGATCTCGGCCGCCGCGGCCGCGTCGATTGGGTGCAGGAAGAGATGCACGTGCTCACCTCCGCCGACACTTACCGGATGGATCCGGAAAACGCCTGGCAGCGGCTGAAAACACGGGTGCGCAAGCCCAAGGAGCTCGCTGTGCTCATCGAGGTCGCCGCCTGGCGCGAGCGCGAGGCGCAGCTTCGCGACATACCGCGCTCGCGCGTGCTCAAGGACGAAGTCATCGCCGACATCGCCGTGCACGCGCCGACCACGCTCGAGAAGCTCAGGCATTTGCGCTCGTTGCCCAAGGGCTTCGAACGATCGCGGTGGGGCGAAGCTATTGTCGCTGCCGTGGCGCGGGGGCTCGAACGGGACCCCAAGACGCTGCCGCGTCCGGCGCGCCTGCCGCAGTCTGCGAACGGCATGGCGTCGGTCGAATTACTGAAAGTGCTGCTGCGCATGATCTCCGAGCGTCACCACGTTGCGGCCAAGGTGATCGCGACCGTCGACGATCTCGAACGCATCGCCGGCGACGACCATGCCGACGTTCCGGCGTTGAGCGGCTGGCGGCGCGAACTGTTCGGCGAGAAGGCGCTGGCGCTCAAGCATGGCAAGCTTGCGCTCGCCATCGAAAAGGGCAAAGTCGCCGCCGTCGAGCGCGACTGACCTGCTGCCGGTTGCCGGACCAATCCTTCACGATGGGAGATGACGCCAATAGCGGAGCACAAGCCGGCGGCGGCAACCTTTAAGGAACTTGAACGGCAAGGCTGGGGAGCCAAGGCCGACAACTACAACGCATTGGCCGGCCAGATCACCGCCGGCGCCGTCGCACCGCTGCTTGACGCAACCGGCGTTCGCGCCGGCACGCAAATCCTCGACGTGGCCACAGGGCCGGGTTATGTCGCCGCCGGCGCCGACGCGCGCGGCGCGCACGCGATCGGAATAGACTTCGCCGCCGACATGGTCGCGGCGGCGCGACGGCGCTATCCGAGGATCGAATTTCGCGAGGGCGACGCCGAAAACCTTGCGTTCGACCCTGCAAGCTTCGACGCGGTCGTCTGCGCCTTCGGCATTCTTCACATCGCCGATCCCGACAAAGCGATCGCCGAGGCATATCGGGTGCTGCGTCCCGATGGGCGTTTTGCTTTCACGGTCTGGGCGGGTCCCGACCGGCACGATTTTTTCGCGATCGTGCTCAAGGCCCTTGAAGCGCACGGCAACACACAGGTTTCACTGCCGCCGGCGCCGCCGATCTTTCGCTTCAGCGACCCGGCGGAATGTCGGAAAGCAATGACGCAAGCAGGCTTCGTCGATGCTTCGGTGGTCGAATTGGCGCTGAAATGGCGCGCGCCGTCGGTCGAGGCGACCCTCGACTGCATCTACAAAAGCACCGTGCGCACATCAATGGTGCTCGAGCGCCAGGCGCCCGCTGCGCGCGATCGCATTCACGAAGCAATTCACGATAGTGCCGAGCGCTTTGCACAGGACGGGGCTTACGAGATCGCCTGGCTGGCTGTGCTTGCGGCGGCGCGCAAGCCGCGCTCCTAATGCTCAAAGATATTTCGGAGGCGCGGGAAAAGATCGGATTTGACGTCCTATTCCGGCACTACAAGTGCGCGGCCTCGCCGGCATGTTTTCGGTACAATGCCCACAGCGAATAGGCGTAGCCGAGCAGCAGCAGGCCATAGGTCAGGACGAAGAGCCAACCGGCGCCATTCATCACGCCGTTGACCGTCGCCCATACGGAGACGATGAGGCCCGCGATATTGCCGACCGACGCGCCGATCAAAAGACCGCGGATCGCAACCCACTCGCGCGATTCTCTCAAGAACCACAAAATCAGGCCGAAGGTCAGCAACGCGGCGCCAAACAGCCGGAAGCCAAGCACGGCGGCGGGCGCGGGCTGCAGGCCGTAATTGGGAAGAAGCGCGCCCGGCACCAGCGTGTAGCTGACGCCGTTGATCAACGTGATGATCGCGGCGAGCGCCAAGAAACGTTTGAGCTTCACATTTTCCATATTCGCCCCCACTGGGTTGCCTGGCGCCATCGGCGGCAGATCGGGTTGTTGGAATTACGTTCGTCCCCCTGCCGAAGTTTCAGCCCGCGGCCGGAGAACCCGGCCGTCCTTCTGGTGATTCGAAGGCATTCAACCGCAAGGCGGCGACCTTGGCAACGCGCCCGACAGAACAAGACTGGCGGAAATGTACAAAAATCGGGCGGGTTTTCCTTGCGCAATCTGTTCCGCGCGGCTGGGTCGCCGGCTGTAACGCTTTGGCGAACTGCGTCCACCCCATCAACATCTCGATCTCGCGACGAGATTGTACCAAGTTGAGGAAGTCTGGAGCGGAAGGACAAGCCTCCTTGTCTTTCCTGACTTGCGGATCGTTGTTGCCGGCCGCCGTCGGCTCATCCGGTTACTAGGCCGTATCACTTCGCGCCGCGTCCTGCAGAATCGCAATCATACGGTCGATCACTGCATCCGCGGGCGTGCCGGGCGGAAAATCAGCTTTCCGACTTTTGTCTCGCACCAAATAGCCGTCGGGGTGCTCCTTATACCCAGCAATTGAATAGACTCCATTCTCCTCGTCGATGCTCCACAGCGATGCATTGCGCGCGAACACTGACCATGTCTTGGCGCCCGAATACTTCAGCAGAATCGGCCGAGGCCACCTGTTCTTGGGCGGATTGGGCACAAAGGCATTTTTTCGAGCAATCGCGTCGAAAAATGCCCGGCGCAAGCCTTCGGTATCGGCTATTGGCTCGACTGCGACGGGCTCTACATCCCAGTAGGCTCCGCCTATCTGCAGTCGGACCACTGTCGGCACGTACACGATTCCGTTTCTCAAATAGGCATGGAAGAGCATGAGGGAAACCCAAAAGTCCTTGACAATGATTCTGACGGGATAGCTTCCGGCTGTTTGCGCTCTAATGTTCGCCGCCTTGATCACGGCGCGTTGCATGACTGTAAGGCTTCCTTTCGGAACTATGAGTTCAAGCACGCGCTCTGTTACCTGGGAGAGATCGACTTGTACGTTTTGAAGGTTGCCGCCCTCGTATTCAGACAAACGATTGACGTAGTCTTTCAGCCTGTACGTGAAGCGGTTCGCGTCCTGGTACGTCGCCGCCCGAACATCAATGGATTTTATGCTCGGCTGGAGGAGATCATGACCACCGACGTCACTGTTACCGAACGGGCAGCGCTCCGGATTGGTGAAATTCTCCGTCTGGAGCCGGCGGCCACGATGGGCGGTCACTGCGGCACCTCTGGCGAGCGATCGCCTCTTGTTTGCCGCACGGGTGGGAATCAAAAGAGCCCCCAGCCCTACCCCATCAGCATCACGGGATCGCGGCCGATCAGGCGGGACAGCGCGCGCAGGCGGCTTAAGACCCGCTCGCCGCCAAGCGCGGCGAATTCGTCCGGCAGACGCAGCGCCAACCGCTGCCGCTCCACCGCAAGCGGCGTGCGCAGGAGCACGCCCGGCATCGCGGCGGATACCACGTAGGCAAGCCGCAACGCCGCGCCGAGAACGCGGGCGCGGTCGATCATGCGGGTCGAGGCCAATTCGCGCAAACGCGGCGACAGTTCGTCGTCCATGACCAACCCGACATGCCGGTAGAACACGGCGAGCGCCAGATAGGCACGCCCGGGATGGTCGATGGCGGTGAAGCCGCCATGCGCGATGATGTTGAGCGATTGCTCGCCGCGATAATCGGGATGCGCCCGCCAGCCGATGTCGGCGAGAAGGCACGCCGCGTGGCGCAGCCGCCGTTCCTCCGCCGGCTCGTCAAGCCCCGAAGAGGCCATGAAACGATCGGTCCAGTCGATCAGCTCTTCGCCATGCTGCGGCGATCGCGAACGCAAGAGATTGAGATCGCGCGCCACCTCGATCAGCGCGTCCTTTTCCTTGTCTTTTTGTTTGAGCAGCGAATAGAGCAGCCCTTCGCGCACGCCGAGCGCCGAGAACACGATCTGCTTCGGCTTGCCGATGCGGATGATGTATTCGAGCACCAGCGCCGCATAGGCGAGCAGCGGCCGCCGCGCATTGGTCACGACTTCGATATTGGACAGCGTCTCCACGTTCACGCGGTGAACCAGCCGGGAGAATTCGAGCGCCTCTTCGGCCGGGATCGCATAGCCGTGCATCACGTGCAGCGGATAGCCGGTCTGCCACATGTGCAGCCGCGCCAATGCTCGCCAGGTGCCTCCCACGGCGTAGAAGGTGCGATCCTTGCAGTCCTTGAGCATCGGCAGTTCGCTCAGCGTCTTCTTGACGAATTTCTCCGCCTTCTTGAGCGACTTTGCCGAAATGTCGGCCAAGGCCAATCCGCCGAGCGGCCGCGTCAGCCCGCGGCGCGCATGCGTGCGGTGAACATCGACAAGCTCGAGCGAGCCGCCGCCCAAATCGCCGACCACACCGTCCGCCTGGTGAACGCCGGAAATGACGCCGAGCGCCGTCAGTTCCGCCTCGCGTGCGCCCGAGAGCATCTCGATCTCGGTGCCGATAATCGCCTCGGCAAGCTTGATGAAGGCCGGGCCGTTCTTGGCGTCACGGCATGCTGCGGTTGCGATTGCGAGCACGCGCTTTGCGCCCATGGTCGTGCATAGCGCACGATAGCGCTTGAGCGCCCCGAGCGCCTGTTCCACGGCGTCGGCCGCTAACAGACCGGTGGTTTGCACCTCGCGGCCGAGCCCGCACAGAGCTTTTTCGTTGAACAGCGCCGTCGGTGCCCGCGCGAGACCTTCATAAACAACAAGCCGCACGGAATTCGAACCGATGTCGACCACGGCCAGCGGCGTGCCGCGGTCAAGGCGTCCGGGGGCGGCTTCAAGCGTCGCGTTGTTCATTTGCTCAAATCAGCGGAGCTAAAACGTCCGGCGCTTTCCTCACACCCGCTCTCCGCGATGGCGCAATCGCGGCACCGCATCCTTGGGCGACTTTCCGCGTCCGGAAAGACTCGGATTGGTCATGAAATAGGTATGCGCGTTGAATTTTTCTTCTCCCGGCCCCGGCTTGATGCGGGACGACGAGCCGTCCGCGAGAAGCTCCCAACTCTGTTCATTATCTTTCAGGTTGGCAACCATGATCTGATCGAGCACCTGCTCGTGCACCGTCGCGTTGACGATCGGGCACAGAACCTCGACGCGACGATCGAGATTGCGCGGCATCATGTCCGCGGACGAAATGTAGAGGGCCGCCTTGGGGTGCGGCAGCGCGTGGCCGGCACCGAAGCAATAGATGCGCCCATGCTCGAGGAAGCGGCCGACGATCGACTTGACCCGGATATTTTCCGACAGGCCGGGCACGCCCGGGCGCAGACAGCTGATGCCGCGCACCACGAGCTCGATGGGAACGCCGGCGCTCGATGCCTGATAAAGCGCATCGATAATATCGGGATCGACCAGCGCATTCATCTTCATCCAAATGGCAGCAGGACGCCCGGCTTTGGCATTGGCGATTTCCGCTTCGATGTGTTCGTGGATGCGATTGCGCAATGTCAGCGGCGATACCGCCATGCGTTCGAGCTCGGCCGGCTCGGCGTAACCGGTGACGTAGTTAAACACGCGGGTGACGTCGCGGGCGATCACCGGGTCGGCGGTGAAATACGACAGGTCGGTATAGATGCGCGCCGTCACCGGATGATAGTTGCCGGTCCCCACATGCACGTAGGAGGCAAGCGAAGAGCCCTCGCGCCGCACAACCAACGAAAGCTTGGCGTGGGTCTTGAGCTCGATGAAGCCGTAGACGACCTGCACGCCGGCGCGTTCGAGATCACGCGCCCAACGGATATTGGCTTCCTCGTCGAAGCGCGCCTTTAGCTCGACGACGGCGGTCACCGACTTGCCCGCTTCGGCGGCCTCCGCCAAGGTCTGTACGATCGGTGAATCTGCCGAGGTGCGGTATAGCGTCTGCTTGATCGCGACCACGTCGGGATCGCGGGTCGCTTGGTGCAGGAAGTCCACCACCACGTCGAACGACTCGTAGGGGTGATGGACGATCAAATCCTTCTGCCGGATGGCGGCAAAACAATCGCCGCCGTGATCGCGGATTCGTTCGGGATAGCGCGGCGTATAGGGCACGAATTCAAGATCCGGGCGGTCGAGGCTTGTGAGCTGCGACATCTCGTTGAGCGCCAGCACCCCATCGACCTTGAACACGCTGTCGTCGCCGGCGCCAAGCGCGCGCTGCACGAAGCGCTGCAATTCCGGCGGCATATTCGCTTCGATATCGAGCCTGATCACCAATCCGCGGCGGCGGCGCTTGAGCGCCGTCTCGAACAGCCGCACCAGATCCTCGGCTTCTTCGAGGATTTCCAGTTCCGAGTCGCGGATGACGCGAAACGCACCCACGCCTTTGACCACGTAACCGGGGAATAGTTTGTTGATGAACAGGCTGGTCGCGCCTTCGACAGAGATCAGCCGCACCTCGCCATCGCCGGCATTCTGCGGCAGCCGCACGAATCGCTCGATGCGGTTCGGCATGCGGATGAGCGCGTTCATCGCTCGGCCGTCCTTGGCGCGGGAAAGCTGCAGCGCGATCGAGAAGCCGAGATTGGGAATGAACGGGAACGGGTGCGCCGGATCGATCGCGAGCGGCGTGAGCAGGGGGAAGATGTGCGAGAGGAAATAATCTTCCAGCCAAGCTCTCTCCGACTTGGTGACGTCGGGGCCGTCGATGAGGACGATGCCCGCCTTGCCGAGCGCCGAGCGCAGTTCGAGCCACTGTTCCTGCTGATCGCGCACCAGCAGTACGACCGCTTCGGCAATGCGCACCAGCTGCTCGGCCGGCGTCAAACCCTCCGGACTCTTGGTGGAGATGCCGGCGCGCACTTGCGCCCGCAAGCCGGCCACGCGCACCATGAAGAATTCGTCGAGGTTGTTTGCCGAGATCGAAAGGAACCGCAGCCGCTCGAGCAGCGGGTGCTCGCGGTTGGCGGATTCCTCGAGAACGCGACGATTGAAATTGAGCCAGGACAGTTCCCGGTTGATGAACCGTTCCGGGCTGGCGGCGAGTTCGGATGCTGCATGGCTTTCCGCCCGCTCTGCAAGCCGCTCAGGGGCCTCCAGGCGCTGCCTAGGACCATGGTCGAGTGCGACCGCGGTCGTTTGGCCACGATCAGCCATGACTGCTCCTTGTTCCTCGAACTTCACACTCGCCGTCCTGGTGCCGCCGATTTGAAGTTTCCAGCACACGTTACCGCATGCGCGTTGAGGAAGTTCAAATTGCAAGCGGCCTGAATGCGCATGCTTGCCAGCTCCCTACACGTCCGAAACTCGTGGCTCGGGTCGCCGTGCATCGGCGGACTTCGGAAGCGGGCACCAGAGTACCGATTCGATAAACCACACCACTGAGATAAGGCGCTGCGGTGACACGCCGTCAAGACGTCGCCGGATCGCTCAGGAATGATCTGCGATCCTGCGCTCAGCGAAGAATCCTCAGAAATTGCAATCCCTTAAGCACGCCTAGACGGCCTCAAGGCAGAGCGGCCGGGAAAATCCCGGCCGCCCCTTGCAAGAAAAATCCTCAAAAACCTGTCCGCACAGATCAGGCGAGGTCGAAGCGATCGAGGTCCATAACCTTGGTCCACGCCGCCACGAAGTCTTTGACAAACTTCTCCTTCGAGTCCGCGGTGGCATAGACTTCCGCAAGCGCGCGGAGCTGCGAGTGCGAGCCGAAGATCAGGTCGACGCGGGTGCCGGTCCACTTGACCTCCTTCGTCTTCCGGTCGCGCCCCTCGTACACGCCGTCGGAGCCAGCGGCCGGCTGCCATTGCGTACCCATGTCGAGCAGGTTGACGAAGAAGTCGTTCGTCAGCGTCTCCGGCCGCTTGGTGAAGACGCCGTGCGTGGACTTGCCGGCATTGGCGCCGAGGACACGCAGACCGCCGACGAGAACCGTCATCTCAGGCGCTGTCAGGGTCAGCAATTGCGCCCGATCAACCAACAGCTCCTCAGCCGACAGGCGCTGCTTGCCGCGCACATAGTTGCGGAACCCGTCAGCGACCTGTTCGAGCAGCGCGAAGGACTCGACATCGGTTTGCTCCTGCGACGCGTCCATGCGACCCGGCGTGAACGGGACTTTCACGTCGTGCCCGGCTGCCTTCGCGGCTTTCTCGACCGCGGCACCGCCGCCGAGAACGATCAGATCGGCAAGCGAAACTTTCTTGCCGCCGGACTGTGAAGCGTTGAACTCCTTTTGGATCCCTTCGAGGGTCTGCAGCACCTTCGCCAGCTGAGCCGGTTGGTTGGCTTCCCAGTCCTTCTGCGGCGCGAGGCGAATGTGCGCGCCGTTCGCTCCACCGCGCTTGTCAGAGCCGCGGAACGATGCCGCCGACGCCCACGCGGTCGAGACCAGCTCGGACACGGACAGGCCAGAAGCGAGGATTTTCGCCTTCAGAGCAGCAATGTCCTGCTCCCCGATCAGCGGATGATTCACCGCCGGGATCGGGTCTTGCCACGGCAAATGCTCCTTGGGAACGAGCGGGCCGAGATAGCGCACGATCGGCCCCATGTCGCGGTGCGTCAGCTTGAACCACGCCCGCGCAAACGCGTCCGCGAGCTGCTCCGGATTCTCGTAGAAGCGCCGTGAGACCTTTTCGTAAGCAGGGTCGAACCGCAAGGCGAGGTCCGTGGTCAGCATGGATGGCGCATGACGCTTTGACGAGTCGTAGGCATCCGGCACCGTGCCCGCGCCTGCGCCATTCTTCGGTTTCCACTGGAACGCACCGGCCGGGCTCTTGGTCAGCTCCCATTCGTGGCCGAACAGGTTTGCGAAGAAGTTGTTGCTCCACTTGGTCGGCGTCTGGCTCCAGGTGACTTCCGGGCCGCCAGTGATCGCGTCAGCCCCTTTGCCCGTTCCGAATTTGCTCTTCCAGCCGAGACCTTGCTCCTCGATGCTGGCCGCTTCCGGCTCCGGGCCCACCAGTGTCGGATCGCCGGCGCCGTGGGTTTTGCCGAAGGTGTGACCGCCGGCGATGAGCGCGACGGTTTCCTCGTCGTTCATTGCCATGCGCGCGAACGTCTCGCGGATATCCCGCGCTGCGGCGACCGGATCCGGCTTGCCGTTCGGCCCTTCGGGATTCACGTAGATCAGCCCCATCTGCACGGCGGCGAGAGGTTTCTCAAGATCGCGGTCGCCGCTGTAGCGCTCGTCCGCCAGCCACTTCCCTTCGGGGCCCCAGAAGATGTCCTCCGACGGTTCCCAGACGTCGACGCGCCCGCCGCCGAAACCGAACGTCTTGAACCCCATCGACTCCAGCGCGACGTTGCCCGCGAGGATCATGAGGTCGGCCCAGGAGATCTTCCGGCCGTATTTCTGCTTGATGGGCCACAGCAGGCGGCGCGCCTTGTCGAGGCTCGCGTTGTCCGGCCAGCTATTGAGCGGCGCGAAGCGCTGTTGGCCGGATCCGGCGCCGCCACGGCCGTCGCCGATGCGGTACGTACCTGCGCTGTGCCACGCCATGCGAATGAACAGCCCGCCGTAGTGACCGAAATCCGCCGGCCACCACTCCTGTGAGTCCGTCATCAAGGCATGGAGATCCTTGATCACGGCGTTCAGGTCGAGGCTCTTGAATTCCTTGGCGTAGTCGAAGGCCTCACCCATCGGATTGGACAGGGCGGAGTGCTGGTGGAGAACCTGAATGTTCAGCTGGTTGGGCCACCAGTCCCGATTGGTGTGCACGACCGGGCACTTGCCCACGCTCTTCTCGTCAGTCTTTGCGTCCATGTTACTCTCCGATCGCGGTCCGCTTTTTTCCCGTTCCGTATATAAGCATCGTTAATCCTTGGAAAGTGATCCAGCTTTACGACCAGCTATGCCCCACGCCATTGCTTAGGCGTGACCGGTGCCTGCGGTCGCGAGCTTGCCGCCGTCACTGCAGCCCGTATTGAGATGGATCAAGGAAATGAATCCGCGTATCCCCTCCGGGTCACGGCCGATAAAACTCTCGGTAATTATGATAGGTCCGCTTTCGGGTGCATAGCAACCAAGAGGGCCTGCGGCAGCGGATGTTGGGATCAAATGCCCATTCGCTTCCTTCATTGGAAGTCGGGCCGCGGCGCCGTTCAATTGGCCCTGAATATCTCGGCCGCGAGGGCGCGTGTTGGCGCGCGCCCTAGCCGCAAGGCTTCGTTGTCGAGCCCGATAACCGCAGCCCGGGCAGCGGCGAAGGACCGCTCGATGCGGGTCGCCATAAAGGCAACGACGCTCTCATCCAATGTGAGCTGCCGGTCGGCTGCCAGCTTGACAATAACCGCCCGCAACATGGCGTCGTCCGGCGCCTGCAGCGTCACCACCGGCAGCGCGCGCAAGCGCGACAAGAGGTCGGGTATGGCGACCGGCCACGTTGCCGGCGCGCTCCGCGCCGTGAACAGCAAAGCCGCGTTGTCTTCGCGGGCAAGATTGATGAGATGAAATAGCGCGCGGTCGTCCGCGTCGGCAGAAGAATCTTCCACCACCAGCGCGCCGGTCGCGAGCGCAGACGGAACTTCGGCGTCACGCAAGGCTTGCGCGGAGATGATGCGCGCGCCCGCCATGGCCGCCCATATCATGGCAAGATGGGTCTTGCCGGATCCTCCAGGCCCGACGAGCGCCAGCGCATTGGCCGGCCAGTCGGGCCAGGAGCAAATGAGCTGGAACGGTCCTTCGTTGCACGGCCCAACGAGAAAATCTTCCCGCGCATAGCTTTCGGCGTGATCGAGCGCGAGCGCGAGCTGACGCGGGCGTTGCGACATGGCGCTTAGGCCGGCCCGTTTCCAGTATAGAAGGCGCTCGCGCGATAGCGCGCGACTGCAAACCGCGTCAGCACGCCGATCGCCGCGGCAAGCGGCACGGCCAGCAGCAATCCGACGAAGCCGAAGAAGTAACCGCAGGCCAGCAACGCAAAGATCAGCCAGACCGGATGCAATCCCACGCTGCCGCCGACGAGTTTCGGCGACAGAACGTTGCCTTCCAGGAATTGGCCCACGAGAACCACGCCCAGGACAATGAGAATACGCGTCCAGTCAGGATAGAATTGCGCCACCGCCACGGCGAACGAGACGACGAGCGCGGTCAGCGATCCGACGTAAGGAATGAAGGTCAGAAAGCCGGACACCACGCCAATCAGCAAGCCGAAGCTTAGTCCCGCCAGCGTCAGACCGATCGCATAGTAGACGCCGAGTATGGCGCACACCAGAAGCTGACCGCGCACATAGCCGGAAAGCGCCTTGTTGATCTCGGCCATAAGCCCGTGCACCGTTTGACGCTGCGGCAGCGGAACGAGACTGTCGAGCGAGCTCACGACCCGATCCCAATCTACGAGCAGATAGAACGTCACGACCGGCGTGATGACAAAGAGCGACAACAGAGACAGCAGCGCCTCGCCCTTGGTCCATAATGTGGAAAGCATGTCGGTCAAGTAGCCGACCAATTTGTTCATCAGCACGCCGAGCGAACCTTGGTTGCCGCCGGAAGTGCCGCCCATGATCTTGATCAGCCATGAATGACTCGGGTCGGCGACCAGCGCCTGCAGCCTCTCCAGATAGCCGGGCAGTTTGCCGATGAGGGCCGCCAATTGGTCGACGAGCACCGGCGCGATAACCACCAAAATGCCGGCAAAGACGATCACGAACAGGGCGATGATCAGCAATGCGGCGACAAGCCGGTTGATGCCGTGCCGGATCAAAAGGTTGGCCAGCGGATCGAGCAAATAAGCGAGCGCCGCCCCGACCACGAAGGGCAAGAGAATGTGGCGCAGCAGCAGGAGCACGCCGATGAAGACCAGCAGTGCGCAGGTCCAGAATACGAACTGCCGCTCAATCCGCATCGCACTACCCTTCCAGGCCGGTGTTCGAGCCCGATGCCCGTGGATCTTTCCGCATTTCGCTAGCGACGCCGCAGCCGGGAAACCATGGAGAGATCTAAGCAAGTACGCAACTTTAGATCAGGAATTCCTCATGAAAGCTTGCCGGCCGGCCCGGCCGTCATTCCACGAGCCACGGACCCCGGTCAGTGTCCAGCTCCGACGGAGTTCATGTGGCGGAGCCATTCGGCGAGATAGAAGCCGATGGAAAGGAGCGTCAAGATCGCAACCAGCCCAATGATGACTTTCGCGGCCAAGGAAGCATCGAAGCCAAAGCCTCTCTCGGCCAGCACCAGGGTCGCGAGCACGATTTGTGCAGCCGTATTGGCCTTCGACACCGGATGCGGGCGGATCGGCATCGGCTTCCCTACAACCCAGGACAGCATGAACCCCGAGACGATCATGATGTCGCGGGATACCACCAGAATGACCAGCGGTATGGGAAGCGCGCCCGCGACGCTCAGCGCCACATAGATCGAGACGATCAACGCCTTGTCGGCCAGCGGATCGATCAGGGCGCCAAGTTCGCTGGTCATATGAAAGCGCTTGGCGAGAAAGCCGTCGACGGCGTCGCTGATCCCGGCGGCGACGAAGAGGAAAAAGGCGGCCCGCATCTCGCCCGACGTGATCGCCCAGACCACAATCGGCACGAGAATAATGCGTCCCAATGTAATGAGATTAGGAATACTCAAACGCAGGCCCCGGATCTAAATCACTTATATAGCCGGGCGGCCCGGCTTGCGCACCCCGCGATTCCCACGTAGGAGGCCCCGCATGGCCCCGCCGGGGAGATCACCGCCATTGGTAGACCCGTGAAAGACGGACGCTACGCGGCCGCTGGCGTCGATATCGATGCGGGTAACCGCATGGTCGATTTGATCAAGCCGCTTCTGCGCAGGACTGCGCGGCCCGGGGCGGACGCCGAGATCGGCGGCTTCGGCGGCCTTTTCGACCTCAAAGCGGCCGGTTTTGCCGACCCGATCCTGGTCGCGGCGACCGATGGCGTCGGCACCAAGGTCAAGATCGCGGTCGAGACTTCGCGCCACACCACGATCGGCATCGATCTCGTCGCCATGTCGGTGAACGACCTCGTGGTCCAGGGCGCCGAGCCGCTGTTCTTTCTCGACTACTTCGCTTGCGGCAAGCTCGATCCGGAGATCGGCGCGGCGATCGTGAGTGGCGTCGCTGCGGCCTGTCGTGAATCGGGCTGTGCGCTCATCGGCGGCGAGACGGCGGAAATGCCGGGCGTCTATCAGCACGGCGACTATGATCTCGCTGGCTTTGCCGTCGGCGCCGTCGCGCGCGCGGCTTTGCTGCCGCGCAAAGATATCGCGCCGGGCGACGTGGTGATCGGCCTCGCCTCCTCCGGCGTGCACTCAAACGGTTTTTCGCTCGTGCGCCGCATTGTCGCCGACTCCGGACTGGCTTGGGACGAGCCGGCGCCGTTCGAGCCTGGGCGCAGCCTCGGTGAAGCGTTGCTCACGCCGACGCGCCTCTATGTGCGCTCCTGCCTCGCCGCTTCACACAAGACACAGGCGGTCAAGGCGCTCGCCCACATCACCGGCGGCGGATTTGTTGAAAACATTCCGCGTGTGCTCCCGAGAGAAACCGCGGCCAGCATCGACCTCGCCCGCGTGCCCGTCCTGCCGGTTTTCAAGTGGCTCGCTGCAACAGGTGGCGTCAGCGAGCAGGAAATGCTGCGCACGTTCAACTGCGGGGTCGGCATGATCGCCGTGCTCGATGCAAATTTCGCCGAAGCAGCCGTCGAACAATTCACCGGCCATGGCGAGACCGTCGTCCGATTGGGTGAAGTCGTCGCCGGCAGCGGGGCGCCGGTTGTGAACTTTCGCGGACGTCTCGATCTGTCGTCATGACCCCGGCTGAGCAACGGCGCTCATGAAAAAGCGCGTCGCGATCTTGATCTCCGGCCGCGGCTCGAACATGACCGCGCTGATCAAAGCCGCCGAGGCGAAAGACTATCCCGCAGAAATTGCGTTGGTGGTTTCGAACCGGCCGGATGCAGCAGGCCTCGACCACGCTCGTTCTTCCGGAATTCCAACAGCGGTGATCGACCACACGAAATTCGGCGGCGGCCGCGAGACCTTCGAACATGCGCTCGACCGACAGCTTCGCGAGCAGCGGATCGATCTCGTCTGCCTTGCCGGATTCATGCGGCTTCTGACGCCATGGTTTGTCAACCGCTGGAGCGGGCGGATGCTCAACATCCATCCGTCGCTATTGCCGCAGTTCAAAGGGCTGCACACCCACCGGCGCGCGCTTGAAGCCGGCGTGAAACGTCATGGCGCGACCGTGCATTTCGTCGTGGCGGAAATGGATGCCGGACCGATCGTGATGCAGGATTCGGTCGCAGTGCATGAGAACGACACGGTAGAAACGCTTGCCGCGCGCGTGCTCGAGCTCGAGCATCAAATCTACCCGCGCGCACTGCGCGCCGTGGCGCTGGAGCATGATCCGGAAAAGTGGAAACCGGTTTTTCGAAAAGATCATGCTCCACCGAAGCGCTAGAGCGTCAATCGATCTAATTGAAGCGATTGCGGTCTGGGTCGGACCAAGCCTGATAACCCTCGCCAAAAGGCGAGGGTCCAAATACAAAACCCCCAGCTAATCACCGGGGGCTAACGGTCCGTGCAGACAAGTGCGCTTAGGCAACCTTGAGATTTTCCGCCGACGTGCGGCCGCGATTGGTGACGAGCTCGTACTCGACCTCTTGGCCTTCATTGAGCGTACGCAGACCGGCGCGCTCAACGGCTGAAATGTGAACAAACACATCCTTGTCGCCGCTGGACGGCTTGATGAACCCATAGCCCTTGGTGGGATTGAACCATTTGACGGTGCCCTTCTGCATCGTCTGTCTCCTCAGTCCGTATGCCAGAAAAGACATGAAACCGCGGTCACACGCTGCGTGCGAACACCGCGCTCCATGCCACAAGCCAGATTAGGGAAGGTCCGAAACGATCGCGTCGCTAAAGACAACCCCGGCCGGAAGGCCAAAATCCGATTGCGCGTGAAAAAAACCGACAAATACGGCGCAAGCATGGCTGTAATGAGTCGCGTGCTTCACGCACCGACATCGCTGCGATTGTTGCCTTTGCGACTTTATGTCTGCGCGCAGCGTCGATCGATGAGATCGTTAGCCGACTATTTCTTTGCCTGAAAAAAACTGCGCGATTTCTTTTTGCGCAGTTTCCGGAGCGTCGGAGCCGTGCACAGAATTCTCGCTGATCGATTTCGCAAAGGCTTTGCGAATTGTTCCTTCGGCCGCTTTGGCCGGATCAGTCGCGCCCATGAGATCACGGTAGGCCGTGATGGCGTTCTCGCCTTCGAGCACCTGCACGACCACAGGTCCTGAAATCATGAAGTCGACGAGCTCGCCGAAAAACGGCCGCTGACGGTGAACGGCATAAAATGCCTCAGCCTGCGCCCGGGTGATCATCACGCGCTTTTGCGCGATGATCCGCAAACCCGATTTCTCGATCATGGCATTGATCGCGCCGGTCAGATTGCGGGCGGTTGCGTCAGGCTTGAGGATTGAAAAAGTACGCTCGATCGCCATCAATATATCCTTTGAAAAGTGCGGACGGCCGGAAGCGCGGCTTATAGCGGCGGTGTGTGATCGGGGCAAGCGCCGCAGCGGATTTCAAGGGCCGACCCGGATTTAGCTAGAGCTTACGCAGGAAATCGATCATCGCAGCGCTGACCTCAGCTGCACGTTCCTGTTGAGTCCAATGGCCGCAGCCCGGAAGAATGACCGAACCGCGCAGTTGCGGCACGTAGGTCGCCAAGTTGGCAATCGCCTTGTCCATGTTGCGAAAGGCGACCACCAAGTCGCGGTCGCCGGCCATATAAAGCGCCGGAACCGTGACCTTGGCCTGCGCGAACGGCGCCAACAGCTCCCAGCTGCGGTCGATGTTGCGGTACCAATTAAGACCGCCGCGAAATCCAGTGCGGGTGAACTCGCCGACATAGAAATCCAGATCGGCCTTGCTCAGCCAAGCGGGCAGAATGTCAGGAACCGGCATGCGGGTGAGAAAACCGCCGTCGCGCGACACCATCGCCACCTCGCCGCCGCCCGCTCCCGGCGGGCGCGGCGCGTCGCCAGACGCCGCGTACAAAATCTTGGCAAGTGTCGTGCGCACGTCGCGCTCGAATTCCGCTTCCGCCACGCCCGGCGTCTGGAAATAGAGCTGATAGAAAACCGCATCGTCGCGCTGCGGCATCACTGAAGTCGGCACGACCGATGTCCGCGGACGATAAGGAACGCTGAGACCGATGACGGCACGGAAGCGGTCGGGACGCAGCAAGGCCGCGTGCCAAGCGACCGGCGCTCCCCAATCGTGGCCGGCGATCGCCGCCTGCTCAATGCCCAAGGCATCGAGCAGACCCACCATGTCGCCGACAAGATGCAGGAGGGTGTATTGCTCGATCGCTTGCGGCCGATCCGATCGGCCATAGCCGCGCATGTCGGGCGCAACGGCATGGAAGCCGGCGGCCGCGAGTGCTGAAAGCTGGTGGCGCCACGAATACCAGGACTCGGGAAAGCCGTGACACAACAGAACCGCCGGCCCCTCGCCTTGCTCGGCGATATGCAAATGAATCCCGTTCGCTTCAACTGTTCGATGGCTGACATCCGCGCTCATCGGCGCCTCTGATATTTGCTGCAGAACGATCACTTCGGAGTGCAGTCGCACCTGGCGAGCGCACCTCACTTGTTCTGACGCCGCTCCAGCTTCGGACCGAGATCGGTCACGATCCGTCGCCGCTCTTGGCTTCACCAGACTTCGCCGGCTTTTTCTTGGTCGCCTTCTTCTCTGCTGACGGCGGCAGCCCCTCGACGCGATCCATTTCCAAGAGGCGCCTGTTTTCGAATCGATAGATGCCCGGCCGCGGACCCGCGTTATAGGTCAGCACAACGCTGCGCGATCCGTACGCGCCGGTTCCAAAGTTCACGGCGGTCGCCTGTCCCAGTCGAGCGACGATGTCGCACTCGCTCATTCCCAGCGCGACGCCGCCGCCGAACAGCGCGGCACTGTCCTGAGGCGACGCGCCCTCGCCCGGACTGGCCGACGCGTTCGGTGCCGGCCCGGCATAGTTCGGACACGCGCCACCGGCGTCGACCAGATCGTTCGCCGTAATGGCGCGATCGACCCTGGCATCGCCGAGCGAGGAATAGTTGTAGCCCGGGTTGTTGTTGAAGAGGTTCAGTGGTTTGGCGAACCATTTGGCCGTATCGTCACAACCAGAGAGTGAAACCGCCATGCCCGCAGCGACCATCGCGACAGCGCCAGTGGATCGAGTCGACACGCCGACAACCCTTCTTGCTCCTATCAGCCCGCATTCAAGCACGGGCCGCCGCGTTAGGCGACTGGGGGCGTAAACCGTAAGAACCGAATGCGCTTTCGGCCGCATTGCGCCGCGCGGAACGAGCGGGTAATGGTTGAAAAGCATTGGGACCACAAACATTTGCGGCATTTTGCGCGGACCTTAGCCGAGCAAAGTGCCGAATGTGACCTTCATCACAGACCCTTCTTCAAGCCGGCACGAAAATCGGCCTTGGCTCCAACGACCGTGCGCAGTTCATAAGAAGC
>DATMQV010000390.1:0-8874 GCA_035566615.1 Xanthobacteraceae bacterium | reverse complement strand
TATGTGATGCGTTTCATGAACGGGTAGACCGCGACGATGGCAAGCGAGGCGATGCCGAGCGCGATCGTGAAGCCGTTAAAGGAGATCAGCACGGCGAAGCCGACCAATGCCTGCAGCAGCAGGAAGCCGAAAGCTTGTTTGACGCTGACCTGCCCGGATGGAATAGGCCGCGAACGTGTGCGCTCAACGCTGCCGTCGAGATCGCGGTCGACGATGTCGTTCCAGGTGCAGCCGGCGCCGCGCATGGCGAACGCGCCGATAAAGAAGAGCGCAATGTGGACAACGCTCGGTCCGGCGCTGCCGGCGGCGATGGCCGCGAGAGCGGCCGACCACCAACATGGCAGCAGCAAAAGCCAGGAGCCGATCGGGCGGTCTAAGCGAGCGAGCCGCAGGTAAGGGCGTGACCAGGCGGGCGCGATCGAATCGACCCAATTGCCGGTCGCATCGGCGACCGAACCGGCAGCCCGGTTCATCTGGCCAGCGGATTGCCGTTGAGTGAATCGAGCGTTCCGCGACCAGTTCTGGTATTCGCTCCGGTATCGACCGATGGGGTGCCGATCGCGTCGCTCAACGACGGCGCCTTGGGCTTGGCGGCCGGTCCTTCCTGGCAGGCGGCTGTGCGAAACTTTTCAGTATGCTCATGATTGCCCTTGGCGGCCTTGATCGCTTCCTCGGGAATCCCGCACCAGGTTTTGTTTTCTTCCAGAAACTTCACCACGACGCTTTCGGCCGCATAGTAGCGCTGAACGAGCGCGCAAATTTCCTTGCGCTCAACCTTGTGCTCTACGGCGGTGCGAACGGCCAGCGCCTTTTTCTGGGCCTCGTCGCGGAGCTGAACAAATGCATTGCATTGCGCCGGCGACTGTGCCGATGCAGTACCCGCGGCCGCGCCAACGGCGAAAATCGCCAGCGCTGCAGCAACGCTCCGCTTCATGGCTCAGGTCCTTTCCCGGGTTTCTCCACTTAATTCTAGAGTCCGAGTCCTGTATGCGCCATTAAAAGCTAGTTGATTTCGGCGACAAGGCGGCAGAATCTCGTGCCTGCGCGGGTGCGACGCCAAGGCACTGACGGGTCTGTGCGCCACGCGCTGCCCTGCAACCTGCTCACGATATTCGCGATTTTTCATGCCGGGTTATGATTTTCGCAGTCCACGTCTGTACGTCGAGGCGCCGTTGGAGCAGGGCGCCGAGGTAACGCTAAACGCCGCGCAGTCGCATTACCTAGGTACGGTTCTGCGTCTCAAATCCGGCAGCCAGGTTCTCGTTTTTAACGGGCGGGACGGGGAGTGGGAGGCGAGTCTTGCGGCCGCCAAGCGCGCCCTGGTGCTCGTGATCGGTGGCAAGACCCGCCCGCAAAGCACGGCGGCGGACCTGCATTACCTGTTCGCGCCGCTCAAGGCGGCCCGGCTCGACTACATGGTTCAGAAGGCGGTGGAGATGGGGGTCTCGCGGCTTCAGCCGGTGTTCACTCGCCATAGCCAAGCCGCGCGCGTGAATACCGATCGCATGCGCGCCAACGCGATCGGGGCCGCCGAGCAATGCGGCGTCCTGTCCTTGCCGGATATCGGCGAGCCTATCGCTTTTTCGCGGCTCTTGGCCGAATGGGAGCCCGCGCGCCGGCTGGTGTTTTGCGATGAAGACGCCGAGGCGGCTGATCCGATCGCGGCATTGACCGGCTTACCACGCTCGCCGCTTGCCGTTCTGATCGGGCCGGAAGGCGGGTTCGCCGAGGACGAGCGCGCCTCCTTGTTGAAACTGCCGAATCTGATTCGCCTCTCGCTCGGCCCGCGCATTCTGCGCGCCGACACGGCGGCGGTCGCGGCGCTGACTTTGGTGCAGGCTGCGCTGGGCGATTGGCGTCCGGCCGACGGCTAGTGGATCATCCACGGACGGTCGATGCAGACGAAACCGACATAATCGCCGTAGACGCGGTGCATGCTGGTGACATGAGACAGCCGCCCCCAACGCGCGCACCAGTAGGCGGCCATCTGGTGGTAGGCGCCCCGATCAAGCCCGGGCGCGTAGGTTATGATGCCGCCGGTATCGTTACCCGTCAGTCCCGGACCCGGGCCGAACATGATGTTGCCGGCGAATGCGGCCTGACCCGCACAGATGAGTGAGGCTGCAAGCGCCGCGACAAAGATGAACTTCGAACGCATTGCTTTCCCCCGCGCCGCGATTGACCGGCAAATCCTAGAATCTTGCCGCGAGATTGAAAAGCGCCGCGGCCTCGCGCGGCGCGCCAATGCGCACGTCCGCGCTCGACCGTGGCCTCTTTGTCACGGCGTTCCGGCTTTGTCGCCGGCGCGCGGCGCAACACCTTGACCACCAAGCGCTGCCACGGCACGGTTGCGGCTGGGTTTTCGGGAATTCAGGGCCATAGGGGCAGTAGGCGCACATGTCAGCCCGAATCGCTTGTCTCGCGCTAGCAATGGCGTTGAGCGTTGTTTCCACCTCGCAGTCCCGCGCGGCGAGCCTGCTCGAGAAGAACTTCTGGCTGTCCGGACCGCGTTACGACCGGGTCCTCCCGCCTTGTGACTACCGGGCGGCGCTCGACCGCATCGTCGGAGATTTCCAGATCAAGGAAGCGCGCTTCTGGAATTCACGGTTGCAGATCGTGGGAATCGAGAACATCCAGCAGACGGCGCTCATGGCGTGGGCCGCGCAAAGCGTGCCGCGCCGATTCTGCAGCGCAACCGCGGTAATCAACGACGGGGTCCGGCACGCGATCTTCTACACGATCGTGGAAGACACCGGCATGATCGGCATCGATTGGGGCGTCAATTTCTGCGTCGTCGGGCTCGACCGCAACTTGGCCTATGGCCCCTCGTGCCGCGCGGCGCGGCCATAAGGGCCTACGCCCGTCTGGAGCGCGATGGGCTTACGTCGAATCGTCATCGCGCGCTCTAGACCTTTGGTGGGGCACGATCTTTTCGGAAAACCGGTACCCACTTTTCCGAATCATGCTTTAGCGGACACCGCGCCAAGGATCGAACTGTTTGTCCGGCAAGTTGCGCAGAGCGGCGTTGTAGGCTTTGTCGTTGGCCTTGACTTTCGGCTCGTCCGAACTGCCTTTCGAGCTTGCGTCAGATGCATGGCGGCCGACATTGGCGGCGCTGTTGATCTGGCTTTGCTGCGGGCTTTGAGCGCTCACCGCGGTCGCCGCGCAAACCATTGCCGCCAAGGTGACGCTTCCGACCAACAATCTCATCGTTTTACCTCCCTACCTTTCCGGCGCGATCACAAAGCCTTGCGCGCCCATCCCGTCTCGGTCAGCGGTGCGCCTATAGTAAGCACGAAAATCGGGCAAATATTTAGCTTCGTCCAGTCAAAAGTTCCGAATCGGCGGCTTTCAATCCGGCAGGGAGGGCGCTGTTTTCCACTCGGTATGCGGTCAACGCTCACCCCGGATTCGCTTTCTATTCGCGCGCGGCGTCGCCGATGGCGGTTTCCCGTCGGGCAACATCAATCTCGTTCGCTAACCGCGACCAATCCTGCGCCATCTGCAGCATGACGGCCTTGGTCTGCTCATCTGCCGTAGTTCGCGCGATCTCAAGGCACCGCGCCGCAAACAGGCGATATTCCTGGGACCGCCCCATGCCACAGACACCCCGTGCCGTTTGCATCGCGAACGCCACAGGGCCCGCTAAGTTCCATGAGAAACGTGAATTTGCCAACGCTATGAAGCGTTTGAGAGTTCCCGAGGCCGGTTCGGTGCCGGTTACCTGCCGCCTGGACGGTGCTTAGCGCTGAAACGCTTGCAGGACATGGTCGCGCAGCCGCACCGGGTCCCGCTCGCCACGCTGCGCAAACTCAATGACCTTTTTGGCGACGGCGTTCGCCTCGGGTTGATCGCCATCGTCGAGCCCAAGCGCGCGGCAAACGTCCGCATAGGCGCTTGTCATCGTGGCGATCGTTTCCGGCTCGAAAGCTTGATTCCTGAACAAGCGGTAGACGGCCATCGCAGTGGTGCTCGCCTCTCGCGGCCAAAGGGCTCAATCAAACGATCTGGCCGTTTACTCGGCCAACGCTCGTTTACAGAAGGCTACATCGAGGATTCTCGTCGCTCAAGATAGTGGCGGAATTCGCGCGCGCCAGCCGATAAATGCGATGAACAATCAATCACACAGCGCAGGTCAAAGATACGTGATGCCTTCGCTGCTCCTTCTTGCTTCCATCCGGCACGAGGAGCGAGGTGCAGCGCGGGGCACAGGGCGAGCAGGCTGCGCGAGCCATCCGACGAAATTTGTTCTTGATTTGTTCGTCCAATCGGCTAATCTTGGAAACGGCTTTCTCGCATAGACCATAGCTTTGCTGCGCCGTGGCTTCAGTGTGGCAGTGACGTGAGTGGGGATTGATGATGACCAGTTTCTTTGTTCGTTCCGTTTTCGCCGGCTCCCTCTTTCTCGCTTCGTTATCGCCTGCTCTCAGCGAGCTGGCGCGAGAGAATGACGCCGGTCAGTTCGACTTCTATGTTTTGTCTCTGTCGTGGTCGCCGTCGTTTTGCGCGACCGCCGCGGAGCGCGGCAACGGCAGGGGGCCCACGCCTCAATGCGGCCCGCGGCCCTATTCGTTCGTCGTGCATGGCCTTTGGCCGCAGTACGACAAGGGATTTCCGGAATATTGCGAGGTTCCTGCGCCGCGGTTGAACCGCGGCATTGTTTCGTCGATGCTCGATCTGATGCCCGCCCCGCGTCTGATCTATAACGAATGGGACAAACACGGCACTTGTTCGGGTCTCGCAGCGCGCGACTACTTTGACACGGTGCGGAAGGCGCGCGAGGCCATAAAGATTCCTGCGCAATTTGGCGACCTGCACGAACCGCTCAGCGTTACGCCTGCAGCGGTGCAGGAGGCGTTCATCAAAGCCAACCCAGGATTGTCCGCAAGCAGCATGGCTGTCGAATGCGACAAAAAGCGATTGACGGAAGTGAGGATCTGCCTGTCGAAGGAGCTGCAGTTTCGCGACTGTAGCGAGATCGTGCGCCGCAGCTGCCGTCGGGACCAATTGGTCATGCCGCCAATGCGCTAGGACGGCGACATGGAAATCCCGTATTCGAAAATTCCGGTAGTTGGCGGCCTGGGCTCAGGGATTCCACGATCGGAAAGGATAATGTCGCGGGGTTGTTCATATTTGTTTGGTCGTTGAACTCGCCTTTGATGTTTGTTCTGACTTCGCGAATTGCCGCAATTTGGCCTTGGCCTCCTTTTCCGAAGTTCGCGATCGGGTGTCCCCTTGATATGGAATGCGAACGGGACGGGCTCCAAAAAGAGCATGATCTAATCAGAAAGCCTGTACGCATTCCGGGTCTGATTCCGGGCGGGCTGTTGCGGATCGCGCTTTGGGCGGCTGATGAATTATCGCCACGCTTTTCATGCCGGTAATTTTGCCGATGTGCACAAACACAGCATTCTCGCGCGTGTGCTCTTGCATCTGCGGCTCAAGCCCGGGGCCTTTCGCGTCATCGATACCCACGCCGGGTCGGGCCGCTATGACCTGTGCGGCTCCGAAGCAACCCGCAGCGGCGAATGGCATCAAGGCATCGAGCGGATTTGGCGAGCGCGCGAAGCCGGGGCGGTGCACGACCTGATCAAGCCTTACCTCGACCTGGTGGCGGCGCTGAACCCTGGTGGCGAGCTGCGCACCTATCCCGGCTCTCCGCTGATCGCCCAAAGTCTCCTGCGCGCGCAGGATCGTTTGATCGCCTGCGAACTCGAACCGGGGTCGGCCAGGGCGCTTGCAGCAACCTTGCGGGGCGACCGGCGTGCCAAGGCGCTGAGGATCGACGGCTGGACGGCTGCGGCAGCTTACGTTCCGCCGCCGGAGCGGCGCGGGCTCGTTCTGATCGATCCGCCTTTCGAGGAGGCGGTCGATTTCACGCATTTGTCCAATATTCTCACGGTGGCCCACCGGAAATGGCCAACCGGCACCTACCTCCTCTGGTACCCAATCAAGGACCGGGAGGCTCCCGACGTACTGGCCCGGCGACTTCGAAAGCTGTCGGTGCCCAATATCCTGCGTTCCGAGCTGACAATGGGGCCCCCACGCGCCGCGGGCGGGTTGATCGGGTCGGGCCTGGTCGCGGTGAACCCGCCTTTCACGCTCGAGCGGGATCTGCGCAGTCTGATGCCCGACCTTTGCCGGCTGCTGTCGCCGGATGCGGCCGCCCGGGCCGATTGGCTGGTGGCGGAGCGCGTCCCGGGGCGGTAGGGGGAGCGCTAGAGCGCCGATCGTTTCAGATTGAGTCGATTGGCGTTCTTAACTTTCTGGTGGGCCACAATCTTTTTGGAGAGCCGGGATCCACTTTTCCAGATCAAGGTATAGCCGCCCACTTTTCCACACGCAAAAAATGTGTCTAATTTGTCTGTTGCTGGCTTAGACGTTCCGCCTCCTGTGGGGGCCGGCGGAGTGACTGAGGCCGTATCCCGGCCGAGGCCTTGCCCGTGTGGATGTCCAGCCAAGCCGTCGCGCCGTGGGGGCCGGCGGCGAAGCAACCACGGGGAAGGAGTTGCTCGATGGCAATGACCGGTACGGTCAAATTTTTTAACGGTGAACGTGGATACGGTTTCATCAAACCGGATGATGGCGGCCGGGATGTGTTCGTGCACATCACTGCCGTGGAACGTGCGGGGTTGAAATCGCTGATCGAAGGCCAGCGCATCAGCTTCGATGTCGAGCCGGACAAGAAGGGCAAAGGTCCCAAAGCGGTCAATCTGGTCGTCACCGGCTAGAGCATCGAAGCGGAAAGACCATAAAGGTTCTTCCGCCGCGATCTTGCTTCACTAACGAGACGGCAAAGTGACAACGCCGCGTGGGAGCGCGGCGCTGAGCTGAAGCCGGCGGCGTGGTTCGCCGCCGGAGCGTTTTCTTTTGCTATCTTGTCCACCGCGCTGCCGCCGCATTCGGAAATCCAAAGGGCCTGCCACCATGCTGATCCTCCGCTCCGCGCCGCCTTCGCCGTTCGGGCGCAAAGTGCAAATCGCACTGTCTCTGCTCGGCTTCGACGACGATGTGAAGATCGAGGCAACCGACACGATGGATGCGGCCAGTCCGCTCCGTCAGCAAAATCCACTCGGCAAGATTCCGGTCCTGATTTCGGAAGACGGCACGCCTTACTACGACTCGCGCGTGATCCTTGAATATCTCGATGATCGCGCAGGCGGCGGTAAGATCATTCCGAGCGCAGCGCTTTCCGGCACTGCGGTTACAGGCCTTGTGCGACGGTATTCTCGACGCCTCCATTTTGACGATCTACGAAGGCCGCTGGCGCACACCCGATAAGCACGAACCGAAATGGCTGGAACACCAGGCCGGCAAGGTCGAGCGTGCCTTGAGTTTGCTTGAAGCCGCCCCGCCGGCGCTTCCGCCTGCCGGCGAGCTTCCGCATGTGGGTCATATTACGCTTGCCTGCACGCTTGGTTATCGCGACCTTCGGTTCGCTGGCAGCTGGCGCAAGGATCATCCGCGCCTCGTCGGATGGCTCGATGATTTCGCCGCCCGCGTGCCGGCATTTGCGGCAACGGCGGTAAAAGCGTGAAGAGCCTCTAACTCCGATCCCAATAACGGACGGATCGGGGGGCTCGCCGTCGGTGCAACGGACTCATCGGACAAAACGAAAGCCCCGAGGGAGCACGCCGGGGCTTTTTCTGTAATTGTTGTTCGGAGGATCTGCCCGATCTTAGAAGCGGTAGTTGATGCCGCCGCGGACGATGTTGGCGGTGAACGAGACGTTGTCGGTCGGTGCGCCGCAATTGAGGCCGCAGTTGAATTTGCCGAGATTGACGTAGAGATATTCGGCCTTGGCCGACCAGCTGGGCGAGAAGGAGAATTCAAGGCCTGCGCCGATGGTCCAACCGGCATTTGCTGCGCTGGTCGTCAGTCCCGCGGTAGTAGCGTTGATGTTGCCGAGTGCGGCGCCTCCTGTGACGAAAGGCAGGAAGCGGTCGGCGGCATAGCCGACGCGTCCACGCACCGTCGACAGCCACGAATCGCCGGTCTTACAGCCCGCTGGGCAAGCTGCGGTCGTGGTCGTGCCGGAGATGCTGGCCCAGTCGATGTCGGCTTCGGCGCCGACCACAAAATGGCTGATCTGGTAGTTGTAGCCGACCGTGCCACCGACCAGTCCACCGGAAGTGTTGATGCTTCCGGCCGTATCCCAGGTCGAACTGCCGAACGCTCCACCACCGTTTACCCCGAGATAGAAGCCGGTCCAGGTGAAGAGCGGCACCGCATAAGGCACCGGCGCTCTGTAATAGGGCCCAGCCGATAGATCGGCCGCGGCAGCCGTGCCCGCCAGCGCCAACAGGGCGACACCCGCAGCGAACAAACGCTTCATTTCAGACCTCCGTTTCGGCAGTTGGCGCGATAGTATTCGGAGGTCTTCCGCTGGCCTAGTGTAAGAAAGACACAGAACGATACTCTATCGAGACAATATTGTGGCAAAATTCGTTGAACGTTCGTCAATATTATAGATAATTTTATCTTAAATGCAAGGGGAACTTATGATTAACAAATCTCTAATTCTAGATGATATACTTAAGAAAGGGTAACGCGCCGAAGTATAGTCGCGCATGCCTTTGTCCGACGCATCCGAGGGCGCTATCTCTGCCCGGCACTCTTCCTCCGGACCAGTGCAAATCCTACGTTCGCCTTGAAGGGAGCGGGCCTGTTCGCCGCTTTCGCCAGCCAAAACATGAGCGTTCCGAAGAAAGACATCGAGCCGGACGTCGAGATCGAGGAGCCGTCACTTCCGCAGGCGGAAGACTCAGAGGCGCCGGTAGCCGACAGTGCCGGTGGCGACTCGCTTGCCGCCGGGCGCGAGGCCATTCTGCGTTACGCCAAGCTCGCGCCCTCGCAGCCCGGCGTCTATCGCAT
>DATMQV010000389.1:0-55051 GCA_035566615.1 Xanthobacteraceae bacterium | reverse complement strand
CTGATGTGCGATCTGCGCGTCGACCTGGCCGACGTCTGCCGCGCGCACGGCGCCAGCGCCGAGCGCTTCGCGGGGGAGCTTTCCGCGCTCGACGAACTCGCGCAAGACGGTCTTGTTGTGCGCAACGGCAGCGAGATCGCCGTGCCGCAAGAGGCGCGAGCGTTTGTGCGGTCGGTGTGCGCGGTATTCGACCAATACGCGCCGCAACTGGAAACGCGCTATTCCCGCGCCTCCTAGCTCACGCTTCTTTCAGATCGGATCGGTTGGCGTGCCGGCTTTCTTGCCGAGCGCCAGAGCCACCGCAATCGCCTCGGCTCGTGCGGCTAGATCGCCTTGGTGAGGTCTTGATTCTTGATGGGCAGCGACCGGATGCGTTTGCCGGTGGCCGCGAAGATCGCGTTGCACAGCGCCGGCGCCAGCGGCGGAACCGGCGGTTCGCCCGCGCCGCCCCAGAAATTGCCGCTCGGCGCCAGCACGGTCTCGACTTTCGGTGCGTCGGCAATGCGCAGCATTTCGTAGGTATCGAAGTTCGACTGCTCGACGCCGCCATTCTCGATGGTGATCTCGCCGGTCAGCGCCGCGGTCAGCGCGTAAATAACAGCGCCTTCGGTCTGCATCTCGATCGACAGCGGATTGACTACGTTGCCGCAATCGAGCGCCGAGACGACGCGATGCACGCGCACTTCGCCGCGCTCGACGGACGCTTCCACCACTTGCGCGCAGACGCTGCCGCACGCCTCGGTCACGGCGATGCCGCGACGCATGCCCTCCGGCAGCGGGCTGAACCAATCGGCCTTTTTCGCCGCCGCGTCGAGTACCGCCAAGTGCTTGGCGTTGTTGCGCAGAAGATGCCGACGGTAGAGGTAGGGATCCATGCCGGCCGCATGCGCCATCTCGTCGACGAACGATTCCTTGTAGAAGGTGTTCTGCGTATAGTTGATCGCGCGCCAAACGCCGAGCGGCACCGGCGATTGCTCCACCACATAGTCGACCAGATAATTCGGCACGTCGTAGGCCATCTCGTCAGCGAGGCCAGAGATGAACGTGCGGTCGACGAAGCTCATGCCGAAGCCCGGCACCAGGCCATGAACGAAAGATGGTCCGGCAATCCTCACCTTCCATGCGATCGGCATGCCGTCCGCACCAAGCCCGGCGACCAGCCGCGCCATGCCAAAGGGCCGATAGTAGTCGTGTTTGATGTCCTCCTCGCGCGACCAGAGGAGCTTGACCGGGACATCGACCTCTTTCGCGATCAGGACGGCTTGGCGGACGAATTCCTGGATGGCGGCGCGACGCCCGAAACCGCCGCCCAAAAACGTGCCGTGGACCACGACCTTCTCATTCGGCACGCCGGCGGCGCTCGCCGCCGTTGCCAAAGCCGTCATCGGCTCCTGGGTCGGCACCCAGACCTCGACCTCGCCATTGGCGACATGGGCGGTGCAGGTCTGCGGCTCCATGGTCGCATGCGCGAGGAATGGGACCTCATAGTCCGCCTCGACAAGCTTGACCGCGCTTTGCATCGCTGCCGCGACATCGCCGTCGGAGCGGCCGACCTGCGATTTTTCTGCCGAGAGTCCGGCGCGAACGATATCGGCGATGCTGGCGGTGGACACGCGGCCGTTGCCGCGCGGATCCCATTCGATCGGCAACGCCTCGACCGCGCGCTTGGCGTGCCACCAGGAATCGGCGATGACCGCGACCGCATTCGGCAAGCGCACGACCCGCCGCACGCCTTTCATGTTGGCGATCGCGCCGTCGTTGACCGCCTTCGGCGCGCCGCCGAAGACCGGACAGTGGGCGATCGCCGCATAGAGCATGCCCGGCAGCCGCACGTCGATCGCATAAATCGGCTGGGCGGTGACCTTAGCGGGCACATCAAGGCGCCGGCGGGGCTTGCCGGCGAGCTTCCAGTCGCGCGGATCCTTGAGCTTCACATCGGCGGGCGGTGGCACTTTCGCCGCCGCCTCGGCAACGGCGCCGAACGCGAGTTTGCGCCCGCTCGGCTGGTGCGTGATCACGCTCATGGCGGCGACGCATTCAAACGCCGGCACGTTCCAGCGCGCGGCCGCCGCCGCAATCAGCATTTCCCGCGCGGTAGCGCCCGCTTGCCGCAGATAAAGCTGCGAGCTTGCGATCGAGCGGCTGGCGCCGGTCGACATGTCGCCCCAGACGCGGTCCCGGCGCATATTTTTCTGCGGCGAGACGAACTCGGTTGAGACCTTGGCCCAATCGCACTCGAGTTCTTCGGCGACCAGCATCGCGAGCCCGGTATGGGCGCCCTGCCCCATCTCGGCGCGCGCGACCCGGATGACGACCGCATTGTCCGCACCGATCAGAAGCCAAGCGGTGACCTCCGGCGCCTCTTCGGCGGTGCGGACCGAATCGAACGGCACGGCGAGCGACAGCGCGAGACCGCCGCCGACGGCGCTCACCCCGACAAGAAACGATCGGCGGCTCAAGAGCTCGCCTGACGTCATCGCGATTCCCTCGGCCCCACCGCCATTTGCCGGTGAAGGCGCCCCAGAAAGATCCCCAAATCTTTATCGCGTCGCCCGCGCGCCGACGCGCCTAATATCCTAACAAAGGGGTTGGCGCAGGCCAACGCCCCAATTTATGTGATTCCCTTGTTCCGTTGAGAACTTCTCTAGACCGCAATCCAATTCGATTGCATCGGATCACGGTCTAAATTGTTCGTTTGAGCATGATCTTGACCGAAAACCGGTTTCCACTTTTCGGAATCATGCTCTAACGCGCGCGTGCGCGCATTCCGCGCGTCAGCGCCCACAGCAAAAAGGTCAGGCAGCCCATCGCCACCACGACGCCGGTCACCGGCCAGGCGGATTGGACGAGATACGCCCCAATCACGGCAGCGATGACCGCCGCGAGTGCCTGCTGCACCAGGCCCATCAGCGAGGCCGCCGTGCCGGCGCGATCGGGAAACGGTGTCAGCGCCCCGGCCATCGCCTGCGGCATCGCAAGACCGACGCCCGCGAGATAAAGCGCCATCGCGGCGACGAGCCATAGGCCCGGAACGCCGGTCGCAACCGCCAGTGCCAGCGAAAGCCCGCCGGCCGCGATCACCACCACGCCGACGCCGATTGTGCGGTCCAATCCCAGACGCACCACAAGCCTTGTGGCGATCATGGCCCCAAGCATGTAGCCTGCCGCACCGAGCGCGAAAGTGAAACCGAAGGCAACGGCGGACAAACCATAAACGCCCTGCAACACCACCGAGGCGCCGGAGACCCACGCGAACAGCCCCGCATATGTGGTGGTGATGATGCCCAGATAGACAAGAAAACCGCGGTGGCGCGCCACGGCGCCATAGCCGCGCATCATCGAGAAGAACGACAAGGGGCTCGCACGGTTGTCGGGACGCAGCGTCTCCGGCAACAACCTTCCCGCCACCAGGAGTGCGATGAGCCCGCCGACGCTCATGCAGATGAAGTTCGCTCGCCAGCCGAAACCGGCCTGCAAGACACCACCGATCATCGGCGCGACGATCGGCGCGGTCGCGCTGATCGATCCCATGAGCGAGAGCTCGCGCGCGGCCTGCACCCCGGAATAAACGTCGCGCACGATGGCGCGTGCCAAAACGATCGCGCCCGAACCGGAAATGCCCTGGAGCAGACGCGCGGCGATCAACAGATCGACCGACTGCGCGGCCGCGCAGGCAAGCGTACTCGCGAGATAGAGAGCCACCGCCGCGAGCAGCACTGGACGGCGGCCATAGCGATCCGAAAGCGGGCCATAGATCATCTGGCCCACCGCGAATCCGATCAGATAGCTCGAAATCGTCAGCTGCGTGCGGGCGACCGGCGCGCCAAGAACGTGGGCGATATCCGGCAGCGACGGCAAATACATGTCCATCGACAGCGGACCGAGCGCCGTCAGCATGGCAAGTAAAAGCGTGAGCCCGAACGTGCCGGGTTGAAGCATCAGCAGGGTTCCAGCAAGCGACCAGGGCCGCTATCCGGCACTCCGGAGGCGTACCTGCCACGCCGTAGCGCGAAGCGGTCAAGAAAATGCGTTTCCGATAAAACCCGAAAAAGGCCGCCTTCGCCGGCGGTTGTTTCGGGTTTATAAGGGGGTGAGCCTTATCCAGACAGATATCCCGGAACAAGGCATGGATGCAAAAACGGATGGCCGTGCGGCCCACACGCCGCGCGTGGAAGATGACGTTTTGGTGCGCGGAAAGGGCCGCTACGCGGCCGATGTGACCGAACCGGGCCAAGCCTATGCCTATTTCGTCCGTTCGCCGCATGCCTTTGCGCGAATTGTCAGCGTCGACATAGCCGCCGCCAGCGGCGCAGCCGGCGTGCTTGGCGTGCTGACCGCAAAAGACATGGCGGGGATCGCGAGCCTCGGGCGCCACCCGCCGCTCGCCGGGCGCGGCGGCAAGCCCCTGATCCTGCCGCACCGGCCCCCGCTCGCGGGCGAGCGGGCGGTGCATATCGGCGAACCCGTCGCCATGGTGGTCGCCGAGACCGCTTCCGCCGCCCAAGACGCCGCCGAACTGATCGCGATCGAGTATGAGCCGCTGACGCCCCTGATTGACGCCCGTGCGGCACTCGCTCCCGGCGCGCCGCAAGTCTGGCCGGAAATCCCCGGCAATCTCGCCATCGATTGGCCGGGGCTCGCGCAGGATCCGGAGGCCAATGCGCGGCGCGTTGACGAAATCTTTGCCGCCGCCAAATTCGTTGCCCGCATCGCCGTGACCAATCAGCGGATGGCGGTCGCCTCCATGGAACCGCGCGGCGCCACCGCGCGCTACGACGCGGCAACCGACAGCTACACGCTGCGCGTCTGCTCGCAAGGCACGACGGCGATGCGCGATCCGATCGCGGTCATCATGCAAATACCCAAGGAGCGGCTGCGCGTGCTCACCGACGATGTCGGCGGCGCTTTCGGCCTGAAGACCGGCCCGTATCCCGAATACATCGTGCAGCTGGTCGCCGCCAAAAAGCTCGGCCGGCCGGTGCACTGGATGTCGGGCCGCTCGGAAGCGTTTCTCAGCGACAATCAGGCGCGCGACCTCTACTCGGAAGCCGAGCTCGCGCTCGACGAGAAGGGCCGCTTTCTCGCGCTGCGCATTCGTAATACCGCCAATCTCGGCGCTTATGTCGGCGCGGTCGGCGCCAACATCCCGACCTTGAATTTCGCCCGCTGTTTGCCGGCGCTCTACGACATCAAGCACATCGACATCAGCGCGCGGTGCGCTTTCACCAACACGATAGCGACCGCGCCTTATCGCGGCGCCGGCCGGCCGGAAGCCAACTACGTGCTCGAGCTCGTGGTCGAGGAAGCCGCGCGCGTGAGCAGGCTGGATCCCGCCACGCTGCGGCGGCGCAATCTCATCCCGGCGTCCGCGATGCCGTACAAAACTGCGGTCGGCACCACCTATGACAGCGGCGACTTCCGGCCGATCTTCGACAAAGCGCTGGCGCTTGCCGACTACGACGGCTTCAAAGCGCGCCGGCGCGAGGCCAGAAGGCGCGGCAAATACCGCGGCATCGGTCTCTCCTGCATGCTGGAACATTCCGGCGGCTCGCCGCTCGAAGGCGCATGGCTCAAATTTCCCGGCGACGGCACGCTGGCCGTGAATTTGAATGTGCAATCGACCGGCCAGGGACACGCCTCGGTCTTTCCGCGCCTGATTGCCGAACGCCTCGGCATCGCCGCCGACAAGGTTCGCCATCATCACGGCGATTCGGCCCTGGAGATCGCAGGCTACGCATCGGTCGGCTCGCGCTCGGCGATGACGGCCGGCGCCTCGATCGTCAAATGCATCGATCTGATGATCGAGAAAGGAAAGCGCATCGCGGCAGCCTTGCTTGAAACCGCCGAAAGCGACATCGCCTACGAGCGCGGCGCCTTCGGCATCGTCGGCACCGACCGGCGCATGCCGCTGTTCGAGGTTGCCGCCCGCGCCGCCGCGCTGAAAAAAGGCGGCGCCATCGCCGAAGACCTCGACACCAAGACCACAACCGAAACGCCGCTCACCTTTCCGAATGGCGTGCATGTGGCGGAGGTCGAAATCGATCGCGACACCGGCCGCATGCAAATCGTCGCCTACACGGCGGTCGACGATTGCGGCAACACGCTCGATGCGATGATCGTCGAGGGTCAGTTGCACGGCGCCTTGGCGCAAGGGCTCGGCCAGGCGCTGATGGAGCAGATTTTCTACGATGATACCGGCCAGCTCATGACCGGCTCGTTCCAGGACTACGCCATGCCGCGCGCGGCCGACATGCCGGCCGACATTCGCGACGCCGTGCATAATGTGCGCGCGACCACCAACCCGCTCGGCGTGAAAGGTGTCGGCGAAGCCGGCACCACGGCATCGATCGCGGCGGTGATGAATGCCGTCGCCGACGCTCTGCCGGGCGGCGCCGGCGCGCACCTCGACATGCCGGTGACCGCGATGAAGCTCTGGGAGGCGTGCCGGCGCGCCGAGCAAGACTCTCGCGCCGCCGGCGACGTCTAACATCCTGTGTGTGCCGTCGATTCTTTCGGGCGGCAAGGCCCCTTCATTCGAGCGCGGGCACTGCTTTGGCCGCAGGACGTTCGAAAACATCAACGAACGTAACGACGACACCGTCGATCTTGTGGTCGATCGCGCGATAGGGACGAATGCTCATGTCGTAGCAGCGGCCGCTGCGGCTGCGGACTTCACGGCGGATCGGCGCGAGATCCGCGAGCACGGCTCGCGCATCCTTCGCTAAATCATCATATTGGAGCTGGTGGGCGAAATCGGTGATCGGGCGGCCTTCGTCAGCTTGTGTGATGCTGAACAGCTCCGTGACCCGGTCGGTAAATCGCTTGATGCGCAAATCTGAATCGAGGAACAGCGTGCCGAAATCGGTCGCGGCGATCAGGTTCTGCAAATCGCTGTGAGCGCGGGCGATCGCTTCCAGTTTCAGTTTCAGCTCGCTGTTGACGGTCCGCAATTCTTCGTTGATCGACTGCAGTTCCTCCTTGCTGGTTTCCAGTTCCTCGGAGGTCGAGCGGTATTCCTCATTGATCGATTGCAGCTCTTCATTGGCCGCACGAAGCTCCTGGTTGGCGGCGTCCGATTCCTCGCGCATGGTGCGCAACCGCGTCCGGGTCAATTCGAGCTCCTGGGTCAACCGCCGTACCGTCTCGTCGCTCGCCGGACGTTCGGCGGCAGCTTCCGTTTCGTCGACCTCCTCGCCTTCGATGAACGTCACGACGGCTGCACGCTGGTCAGCGCCGTTTTCCGGCACGGGCTTGACCATCAGATGGACTCGATGCCGGGCGCCGTTGAAAGGCACGAACACGGGCACGCTGAGGGTCGGCAAGGTCTGCTCGAAGGCGCGGTACAACGCCGAGCGCAATTCGAAGCGCAGCTCGGGCCGCACTAGATCGACGGCATCGCCGCTCAGCGGTCCGCCCGACGGCATCACAAAACGACCGGCATTCTCCGACAGATGAACCACGCGGTGAGATTCATCGACCAGCATGGACGGCGGCGCCAGCTGTTCGAGGGCGCGGCGATGGATGGCGGCTTCGCCCAGTGCGACGGTCGGACTCACAGCGCGGCCGAGCTGGGCGAGCGGCTCGCGCAGCCGCACCGGACCCAGTAGGCGCCGCAGCAGCCGGGGCTTGTCGCCGGCAACCGTGGTCGACTGATAAATACGCGCCGTGCCGTCGACGGTGCGGAACAAGCCCGGCGGATGGTCGCCCGTCTCCGATGAACCCAGGAAGAGATAGCCGCCGGGATTGAGCGCGTAGTGAAACGTGCGGCACACCTGCTCCTGCAATTCGCGATCGAGATAAATCATCACGTGGCGGCAGGAGATGAGGTCTACGTGCGAAAATGGCGGATCCTTCAGGAGATCATGCACGGCGAACAGCACCGGATCGCGCGCCTCCTGCCCGACCTGATAGTGGTCACCATCGCGGACAAAGAAGCGGCGCAGCCGCTCCTCGCTGACGTCGGCCTCGATGGACAGTGGAAAACGGCCTTCTCGCGCGTAAGCGAGCGCGCGCGCATCGAGATCGGAGCCGAACACCTGGATCGGCTGGCGGCGGGTTTTGTGGCGGGCCGCCTCTTCCAGCAGCAGAATGGCGAACGAGTATGCCTCTTCACCGGTCGCGCAGCCCGGAACCCATACCCGCACCGTCTCGTCGGCGGCTTTGTCCTTGAGCAATTCCGGCAAAACGTCCTGGGCGAGCGCCTCGCCGCCGCGAAAGAACGTGGTCACGCAAATCAGGAGATCGCTGAGGAGAGCCTGCGCCTCTTCCGGGCTGTCGCGCATGACCTCATAGTATGCCGTCAAGTCCTCGGCTCTGACGACCTGCATGCGGCGCGCAATGCGGCGCAAGACGGTCGCGCGCTTGTATTTGGAAAAATCGTGGCCCGTGCGCGCACGCAGATGCGCCAACACCCGCCGCAACGATTCTTCGTCCACCTGACCGGCATCAGACCCCGTAACGCTGATCTTGAGCGGGATCAGCTCGGCGAGCCATTCGGCAAGCTCGCGCACTGGCAAGACAAAATCTGCCGCGCCGGCCGCAATCGCGCTGCGCGGCATCGAGGAATATTCGGCCTCGTTGGGATCCTGCACCAGAACAATGCCGCCGGCTTCCTTGACGGCGCGCGCGCCGAGCGCGCCGTCCGAACCGGCACCGCTGAGAATGATGGCGAACCCGTCGCCCAATTGCTGAGCCAGCGAACGGAACAAAACATCGATCGGCGCGCGCCGGCCGCCCGGCTCGTCGAAATGCAGCGACTCGATCTCGTGATCGACTATTTTCAATCGGCGGTCCGGCGCAATGACGTAGACGTGGTCGGCTTCCAGTCGTTGTCGTTCGCCGATTTGCACAACGGGCATCTTGGTGCGCGCCGCGATGATGCTCGGCATTTCGCTGTGATGCGTCGGATCAAGATGCACGACGACGACAAAGGCCGCGCCGGTGCACGCTGGCAACGCGCCGAAAAAGTTTTGCAACGCTTGAACACCGCCGGCCGACGCGCCGATGAGAACAATCACCGGTTCGGTGCTGCTGTCGCCGCCTGTTCCAACGTCGTCACGATGGTCAGCCACGCCAGAATTCTCCGCCTCGCCCATTGGATAAAGTAAGCCAAAAGACCAACGACCTGCCAACGTGTTTCACGGAGAGTCCACGCCTTAGTCGCAGGCCACCGCGTGCGTCCAAGCAATGGACGGTGAATGCCTGAATGAAACTTTTTGAGTTGCGGCGTCTTATCACCGAGATCGTCTTGCCGCTTTGTGTTGTTCACGTCTCTTGTTGGTGCGCCATGGGACAGGTGCTTCAGTTCTCCCGCCGCAACCGAGGCTTTGATGCTGAGGCCACCGCGGCCTTAATCGCGGCCTATGAAAGCGCAGTTGCCGCCATCGCGCGAAGCGGTCAGCCGAACAATCTGTGTGAAGTCGCCGCGCGCCGGATCATTGCGATGGCGTCGAAGGGCGAACGCAACCCGGATCGACTATGCGCGGCCGCGCTCGCGACGGTAACCAAATCCGCCCGGCAGCGGTCCGACCCTCCGGTGCGGCTCTCTCCGCACCTTATCCTGATCGACGCCAGCGACAAGATTGCCTGGCTGCAACGCCCCGACCTGGCCTCGGATTAAGCGCGGTCCTGAAAGCGAGGTGCGCGCGGCTGCTGCGTGCGCCATGCGCGGCGCGGCACAAATTTAACGGTGAAACGCGCCTCGCCTTGCCACCAGGGAACCCACGCCTATAATCCGCCGCTTCCTTCGCGCAGGGGATTTTGCCGTTGTCGCCGCCGGAAGCGAAATCCGTCGCCATTATCATGGGCAGCCAGTCCGATTGGCAGACCATGAAAAATGCTGCCGAAACGCTGGATGCGCTCGGCGTCGCTTACGACACGCGCATCATTTCCGCGCACCGCACCCCCGAGCGCCTCTATGCCTTCGCCAAGGGTGCGAAGGCCGAAGGATTCAAGGTGATCATTGCCGGTGCGGGCGGCGCGGCGCACTTGCCGGGCATGACTGCCGCGCTCACCATCCTGCCCGTCTTCGGAGTGCCGGTGGAGTCCAAGGCTCTGTCCGGACAGGACTCGCTTTATTCCATCGTGCAGATGCCACCCGGCATACCGGTGGGCACGCTCGCGATCGGCAACGCCGGCGCCATCAACGCGGCGCTCTTGGCCGCAAGCGTCTTGGCGCTGAGCGATCCGGCGCTTGGCCAGCGTCTGGAGGCCTGGCGGCAAAAGCAAACCGCGGCGATTGCGGAAAAGCCCAAAGATCCTGAGACGCATTCGAAGCAGACCCCGCACAAGGATTCCGGCGCGTGAGCGTTGCGGCGCCTGTTCTCGAGCCCGGAGCCACCATCGGCATCCTCGGCAGCGGTCAGCTCGGGCGGATGCTCGCGCTTGCCGCCGCGCGGCTCGGCTTCAAGTGTCACATCTTCGCACCCGACCGCGACTCGCCCGCATTCGACGTCGTGCGCGAGAGTACGCGTGCCGGCTATGACGACGAGCAAGCGCTGGCGCGTTTTGCGGAAAGCGTTGATGTCGTCACCTACGAATTCGAAAACATCCCGGCGGAGACCGCCGCGTTCTTGGCGCCGCTGGTGCCGGTCCTGCCCGATCCAAGAATTCTGGCGACGACCCAAGACCGCATCGCCGAAAAAGATTTCATCGCCAGCCTTGGCATCGGCACCGCGCCCTATGCGGCTGTCGCCACCTCCGCCGAATTGTCGGCCGCGCTCGAGCGCATCGGTCGTCCCGCCGTGCTGAAAACGCGACGCTTCGGCTATGACGGCAAGGGCCAAGCAGCGATAGCCAAGGACGCAGCCGCGGAGGCTGCCTGGCAGGACGTCGGCGCTCAGCCCTCTATCCTCGAAGCCTTTGTGCCGTTCGTCCGCGAAGTATCGGTGGTCGCCGCCCGCGCCGCCGACGGCACCGTCGAATGCTTCGACCTCACCGAGAACGAGCATCGCGATCACATTCTGAAAGTCTCGCGGGTGCCCGCCGCCGTCTCGGACGCAACGGCGCAGGAGGCGCGGCGGATCGCCGAAACGATCGCGCATCATTTCGACTATATCGGCGTGCTGGCAGTGGAAATGTTCGTGTTGCGAGACGGCACGCTCTTGGTGAACGAGATCGCGCCGCGGGTCCACAATTCCGGGCATTGGACGATCGACGGCGCCTCGGTGTCGCAGTTCGAGCAGCACATCCGGGCTGTGGCGGGTTGGCCGCTCGGCAAGCCGACCCGCAAGAGCCGGGTCGAAATGACCAACCTAATCGGCCACGAGGTCGACGACTACCGAAAATGGCTCACCGTTCCGGGCGCCGCCGTCCACCTTTACGGCAAGATCGCCGTACGTCCCGGCCGCAAGATGGGGCACGTGACGCGCCTCTTTGCCGATTGAGCATCCCCGGCCCTAACCGGTGGACTTTCATCGGCCATTCTGGTACAGAGCGCGCCGAGGTGGCGTGGGCGCTTAGCCCGCACCCCGTTCCCATTTCCCGAGCGCACTGACTGAGCGCACTGAAAAGGAGGATGCGTGCAGGTTCTCGTTCGCGACAATAACGTCGACCAGGCCCTCAAGGCGCTGAAAAAGAAGATGCAGCGCGAGGGTATCTTCCGCGAGATGAAGCTCCGCGGCCACTACGAAAAACCCTCGGAACGAAAGGCACGGGAAAAGGCGGAAGCGATCCGCCGGGCCCGCAAGCTTGCGCGCAAGCGGTTGCAGCGCGAGGGCCTGCTGCCGATGAAGCCCAAGCCCGTCACTGCCGCCGCAGGTGGCGGCCGCTCCGGTCCGCCTCGCGCGCCTCGCTTCGGCTGAGGCATTCATCCGCGCCGCGGCGGCACAGAGCCAGCAGCAATGGCCGCCCATGGCGAAGCGATGTCGATCGCTCAATCTGTTGGTACTGGGCCTCTCGGCACTCGGTCTGCTGGCGCTGACCGCCTGCTCGGGGCTAAGCAATATTGGCGCTCCGGACAACGAAGCGCCGATCGCGCCGTCCCAATCCAATCTGGCCTCGCTGAGCGAGGTCATCCAAAAACATCCGGACGATCCGCAGGCCTACAATATGCGCGGCTCCGTGCTCGCCGATGCCGGCAACGCGGACGCGGCGCTCTCTGATTTCAACAAGGCGATCAGCCTCGATCCGAATTACGCGCAGGCCTACGCCAATCGCGGGCTGCTGCACCGCCAGAGCGGCAAGCTCGAACTGGCGCTGGCCGACTACAACAAGGCGCTGAGCATCGACGGCAATTACGCCGCCGCCTATCTCGGCCGCGGCATCGTCCATCGGCAACAGGGCAGCCACGTTCAGGCGCTTGCCGATCTCAACAAGGCGATCGCGCTTCGTCCCGACAACACCCAAGCCTATTACAATCGCGGTCTCCTGTATCAGAGTCAGCGTCAGTATCAGGTCGCCGTCGACGACTTCACCACGGCGCTCGGGCTGACGACGCAAAAGGCCGATCTGTTCGTGGCGCGCGCTCTCAGCAACTTGGCGCTCGGCGACCCCAAAGCGGCGGCGAGCGACCTCGACGAGGCGGTGCAGATGCAACCGCAAAACCTGCAGGCCTGGGCGAGTCGCGGGCTTGCGTACGAGCGTCTCGGCGACAAGGAAAAGGCGGCCGGCTCCTACGCCAAGGCGCTTAACATCAACAACACATACGAGCCGGCAAAAGCGGGTTTCGCGCGGGTCGGAGGCAAGGTCGGGCAATCGTATCAGACGTTCTGAGATCCGGCCGCGGCGCGGATGCGGATAGCGAGGACTGATCCGCCCTCGACACCGTCTCCCGAGCTTCATATCCCGCCGCCGATGACGAGGGAACGGCCCATGACCATCACGCTCAACCACACGATCGTGCCGACGCGCGACAAGGCTGCGGCGGCGAAATTCTTTGCGCATATCTTCGGACTCAAGCGCGGACGCGCCGGTTATTTCGCGCCGGTGCGGATCAACAAGACCCTGACGCTGCTGTTCGACGACGACAGCAAATTTGAAAGCCACCATCTCGCCTTTCATGTCAGCAAGCGCGAATTCGACGCGATCTTTGACCGAATCAAGAAAGCCAAGGTCGCCTTCGGCAGCGCGCCGTGGAGTCTCGATGACGGTAAGCTCAACGACTGGGGCGGCGGCCGCGGCCTCTATTTCCGCGATCCCGACGGGCATGTGCTGGAGATCATGACCGTCCCGCAATGATTTGGGGCACCACCCGTCAGCCCGGGTTTGGTGAAACGAAATCCGGAGAAACCTCGCGGCCAGTCCCGGATTTCGCTGACGCTCAATCCGGGCTACGGGCGCGACGGGCGTGGCGCCTTATCCAAGTCGCCGGCGAGAAAGCGGCCGACCGCGTGCAACGCGCCCTGCGCATCGAGGTCCTCATGGTCGCCTTCAAGGAAACGCACGATGTGCTTGGGCGCGGTGGTCAACTCGAACATCCGCTCACCCATGGCAAAGGCAACCACATGGTCGCGTGCGCCGTGCAGGATGAGAACCGGAGCCGTGACTCGGCCGATGAGTTCATCGGAGCGGTATTGATCCTTCATCAACAGCCGCACCGGCATGTACCAATAACGCCCGCCGGCGACGGCTGCCGCCGAAGTGAAGGGCGCTTCCAGGATGACCCGCCCGACCGGCTTGCGCGCCGCGAGCGCAACGGCGACTCCAGTGCCGAGCGATTCGCCCCAGAGCACGATCTGCTTGGCCGGATAGCGTGCCGCTGCAAACGCGTAAGCGGCTTCCGCGTCCGCGATCAGGCCGGCTTCGGTCGGCGTGCCGGTATTGCCGCCATAGCCGCGATATTCGAGCGCGACCAGGCCGATGCCGTCCCGGATGAGCTTGTGAAAGCGCTCGACGCGGTAGCGAAGTGCACCTCCATTGCCGTGCAAGTAAAGGATCACCGGCCGGTCCTGACGCGGCGCAACGTGCCACGCGAGACTGTACTCGCCGTCGGCCGCTTTCAGTTCCACCTCTTGGGCTTCCGACAATCCGGCCCGCGCCGGGCTGGTGTGGACAGAGTCCGGGAAGTACATCATCGAGCGCTGCGTGAAGTAGAGGATCGCGGCCATGCTGAGATAGAGGCAGACCGCAACGACGGCGCTGAACTTGAGCGCGATCATGGCCCAGGGCATCCAGAGCGCTCGCGAATCTTCGTTCCAGACATAAGCGTGAAACGCGGCGACCGCGCGCCGAGCCAACGCTCGCGCGGCATCGACTCTGCCGGCACTTGCATCACGCCAGAATGACAGAGAGCGCAAGGTCGAATCTCTCGTCTGAAGAAGTCTCGCTTCGGCTTATCGCACCATCGCGTGCCAAACGAACGCAGCCGTCAACATCCGTCACAAAAAACGAACCGGCCGGCTCAAGCAAGCCGGCCGGGTGAAAACTCTGGTTGTCGTTTCAAGATCGCGGCGCCAAGCGTCAGGGACAGATCTGAACCGTCCGCCGCTGATAACCGTAGCCCTCAACCCACACGGTGCGGCGTCCCCAATGGCAGCCGGGAGCCAACTCGGCGTAGGCCGGAGGCGGAGGGCCATAAGCCCCGGGAGGCGGTGGCGGGCCATACGCGCCCGGGGGCGGTGGAGGGTAATAGCCGGGCGGGGGCGGATAGTAGCCGGGCGGAGGCGGCGGCGGACTGTTCGCAATGGCGCCGCCGATGATCGCGCCGGCCGCAACACCCCCCAGAATGCCTGCGCCAATGGCGCAGCCAATACAATCGGCGCTCGCGGGCGCGGCCAAGGTGGCGACGCCGATACCAGCCGCGCCGACAAGCGCGATGATCGACTTGTGCATTTGTTCTCCTCAGGGATCGCCGGGTCGCCGATCCGCAATTTGCCAAAATCGATGAAGCGGGAGTCCCCGTTACCCCCGGAATTCCTCGCCCACCGTTGCTACTGGAACCCGAAATCTTTGGCGGAAGTTTGGTGCGGCCACCACGCAAAGCGAGATCGTCCTCGACGAGGTTCGATCTCCCTTTCGTCTCACCCCGATACTGGTGCCGCACATCAGTAGCAGGCGGTCACCCAGTAATAGCCGTTCCATACGCGCCGGCAGCCATAGCCGTAATACGGTCCGTACGGATAGTAAGGGCCGTAGCTGTAATAGTACGGCGAGGCCAATCCGGCGGCGAGCGCGCCACCAAGCAATGCACCGCCCAGAAATGGACCGGGGCCCCAGCCCCAGCCGCCGCGCCAGCCCCAGCCGCCTCGCCATTGGGCCGAAGCTGGACTAGACATCGCAAGAGTTGTCGCGCCGATGGCGAGCACCGCTACCAGAGCAGTCAGAAACTTCCTCATGACAACACCTCGAACATCGAGACCTGTGTTCAACCACTCAAGTCGACCCCGGACTCTAGGTTCCCATGTTTTCGTGAATGCGGACTGAACAACCGTGCCTGAATACGGCCATCATTTATCGGCGCAAGACGTTCCGGATGTCGGCGACGTGCCGCTCGTCTACGCGATCGGGGATGTTCACGGCTCGCTGCAGAAACTGCGTGATCTGATGACGCTCTGCGCGCGACATGCCGATGGGCGCCCGGCGACTTTCATCTTTCTCGGCGATTACATCGATCGCGGTCCGGACAGTCGCGGCGTCATCGAGGCGCTGATGGATCTGCAATCGCGGCAACCGGATCGCGTGCTTGCGCTGAAAGGAAATCACGAGGCCGTCGCGGTCGAAATCGTCGACGGCGAGACCGACGCGGAGCTCTGGTTGCGCGAAGGCGGCACCGCCACACTGCAGAGCTACGGCATCGACGACGCACGCGACCTTCCGTACGACCATGTCGCCTGGCTGCGCTCGCTTCCGCTCTGCTACGACGACGGCCAGCGTTTTTTCGTGCATGCCGGCGTCGATCCGGAGAAGCCGCTCGGCGCGCAAAGCGACCACGATCTCATTTGGATTAGGGAGCCGTTTCTTTCGGACGCGCGCGATTACGGCCGCCTGATCGTTCACGGCCACACGCCGCAAACCGATGGTATCCCAGATTTTCGCGGCAACCGCCTGAACCTCGATACCGGCGCGGTGTTCGGACGCCCCTTGACCGCAGCCGCGTTTGCGAGCGCGCAGCGCGATCCCGTTGGCTATCTGCAGGCGCCGTGAGCGGCCTGAGGAAATTCCGCTTCTCTTTCAAGGCATTTAATGTTCGTCCCGCGGCAATCTGCCGCGGTCCTCTCTGGCAGCCTCCGCGCAGGCCCTTCAGCGGCGTCCCGAGGCGCTAATATCGCCTTGTGATTCGCTTGGGCGGGGCGATCGGGGCGTGAAACACAAGACAGCAAGCTCGCGCGACCAGAGCACTGATCCAGCGCGATCGGCGACGCCGCGCAAGGCCGCCGAGGCAGAAGCCAAAGACGCAGAGCCGAAAGCGCCAAAGCCGCGTTCAGGTTCGGCAGCAGCGCGGCTCGCCGCCGAGGTCGAGCGCCTTTCGGCAGAGCTTGCTGCCTCGCGTCTGCGCATCGGCGAACTCGAGAACCGGGTCGATGTCGATCCGCTGACGCAAACGTTCAACCGCCGCGGCTTTGAGCGCGCCCTCGCCCGCTCGCTGGCCTACGTCAAACGCTACCACGCGACCGCGGCGCTGGTTTATCTCGACCTCGACGAATTCAAGCCCGTCAACGACCGCCATGGCCATGCCGCCGGCGACGCCGTGCTCAAGGCTATTTCGGGGGCGCTGCTGCGCGAAGTGCGCGCGTCGGATATCGTCGCGCGTATCGGCGGCGACGAGTTCGTCGTGCTCTTGTGGAACATGACGGAGGCCGACGCGCACAGCAAAGCCGCAGCTCTGGAAAAGGCCGTCTACGCGACGCCGGTGCGCTGGGGCGCTTCCACCATGGTGGTCGGCGCCTCCGCCGGCGTTGCCGTCATCGGTCCGCTCGATACTCCCGGGGACGTGCTCACGCGCGCCGATGCTGCCATGTACGCCCGTAAGATGGAGCGAAGGGATGGCCACGCTCCGCCGTCTGCGGCGCAGCAAGTTAGACCGTGATCCAATTCAATTGAATCGGATCACGATCTAGATTCTTTGTTTTGAGCATGATCTAGTCCGAAAGCCGGTTTCCACTTTTCGGGATCATGCTCTAGGCGATGATATCCGGCGTGAGCTGATCTTCGATAAAAGTGATGCGGTCGCGCAGTTGCAGCTTGCGCTTCTTGAGGCGCTGAACCTGGATGATATCCGCGCCGGGCGAAGCCTGCAGCGCGGCGATCGCGGCGTCGAGGTCGCGATGCTCTTGCTGCAGGCGCAGCAGCTCGGCCCGAAGCTCGCCTTCTTCCTCTTGCGTCATCGCCGTCTAGGTCGTGCTGCGGCCCGGTAGGGCATATCCCGGAAGCGCTTGCCCGGGTGTGACCCAGGAACCGCTTTGGGCCGTGCCGCGGATGTGAAGTTCCCCGAACGGTTGCCGCACGCATGCCCAGCAACTTCAAATCGAAAGCGGCACCAAAACCACATATTGCCAGCGCCCCAGGCCTTTCCAAAGTTCGTGTCGGAGGATGCGGCCGTCTGCCACCAACGTCGGGAGCGGGCACCAGTCGCTGACCGTAAGTTACGATGGATTATTACGTTTTATTGAATATCCAACAAGCCCGGCGCGAAACGGTGCACAGCGGGGATTTTCTCGGCGCGGCAAAAGGAGTATCTTGGCGGCTAGTCACATTGATGTAGCATCGCATTATATACGTTCGGGTTTGCACGCACGGGTCGGAGGCACTAAGCGCAGGGAGATAGCCAGATGGCGATTGAATCGCATCTTGCGGAACTCGAGAAAAGGCACCAGGCGTTAGATCAGGAAATCAGCGAAGCATTGACCCACCCATCGACCGACGATCTGAAGGTCGCAGAACTCAAACGGCGCAAGTTGTACGTGAAGGACGAGATTGTGCGGCTGAAGCACGAAGTCAGCGTCCACTAACCGATCCACTTCCGATGCATCGTCGGCGCACGCCCGCCAAGCGGGCGTGACGGGGAACTTCGTTATGCCCGGCCTGCGCCGGGCATTGGCGTTTTAGGGAGCTGGTAAAATGCTGCCAGTCACACCCCCTTCGCCACATCACGCAGCTTGAATTTCTGCAGCTTGCCGGTCGAGGTCTTCGGAATTTCCGCGAACACCACGTGGCGCGGACATTTGTAGGCGGCGAGGTGCGAGCGGCACCAGGCGATGAGCTCCTCGGCGGTAGCGCTGGCGCCGGATTTGAGCTCGACGAACGCGCAGGGCGTTTCGCCCCATTTCTCGTCGGGTTTGGCGACCACGGCGACGGCGGCGACGGCCGGATGCTTGTACAGCGCGTCCTCGACTTCGATCGAAGAGATGTTCTCGCCGCCGGAAATGATGATGTCCTTCGAGCGATCCTTGAGCTGGATGTAGCCGTCGGGATGAACGACGCCGAGATCGCCGGAGTGAAACCAGCCGCCGGCGAATGCCGCTTCGGTCGCGGTCCTGTTTTTCAAATAGCCCTTCATCACCACGTTGCCGCGGAACATCACTTCGCCGAGCGTCGCCCCGTCGCGCGGCACCGGCTGCATGGTTTCGGGGTTGAGCACGTCGAGCCCTTCGAGCACCGGATAGCGCACGCCCTGGCGGGCCTTCTTGGCGGCCTGGTCGGGAAGCTCCAATGCCTCCCACTCGTCGTGCCACTCGTTGATGCTGGCGGGGCCGTAGGTCTCTGTCAGGCCGTAGAGATGGGTGACGTTGAAGCCGGCATCCTTCATCGCCGCCAGCACAGCCTCCGGCGGCGGCGCCGCCGCGGTCGCGAACTGAACGACATGCGGCAGCGGCTTCTTCTCCTGCGCCGGCGCATTGAGCAGCGTCGACATCACGATCGGCGCGCCGCACAGATGCGTGACCTTGTAGTCGGCGATGGCGCTGAAGATCGGCGCCGCGCGCACCGCGCGCAAGCAGACATGCGTGCCGGCGACGATCGACAACGTCCAGGGAAAGCACCAGCCGTTGCAATGAAACATCGGCAACGTCCACAAATAGACCGGCTGCTTGCCCATGCCGCAGGTGATGACGTTGCCGTACGCGAGCAAATAAGCGCCGCGATGGTGATAGACGACGCCCTTGGGGTCGCCGGTGGTGCCGGAAGTGTAGTTGAGTGAGATCGCGTCCCATTCGTCGTTCGGCATCAGCCAGGCGAAATCCTCGTCGCCCTCACGCAGAAAATCCTCGTATTCGATGCTGCCGATCCGCTCGCCGGCGCCGCCGTATTCCGGATCGTCGTAGTCGATGACCAAGGGCTTTACCTTGGCGCGCGCCAGCGCATCCTTCATCACCTTGGAATGCTCGCGATCGACGATCAGCACTTTTGTCTCGGCGTGATCGAGGGTGAAGCCGAGGATCGCGGCGTCTAGCCGGGTGTTGAGTGTGTTGAGAACCGCGCCGGTCATCGGCACGCCGTAGTGCGCCTCGATCATCGCCGGCGTGTTGGCGAGCATCACCGACACAGTGTCGCCGCGCTTGACGCCGCATCGCGCCAACGCCGAGGCCAGCCGCTTGGCGCGCGCATAAAACTCCCGGTAATTCCGCGACAACCCGCCATGGATGATCGCCGGTGTATCCGGATAGACCTCGGCCGCGCGCGCCAGGAAGGACAGCGGGGTCAGCGGCTGGAAGTTCGCCGCGTTGCGGTCGAGGTTGGTGTCGTATGGCGTCGACATGCGCGTCGCCTCCCTTTGCGCCAAGCCTAGCTAAAATAGCGAATAGGGAAATAGCGAATAGCGAAATAGTGAAAAGGTACTTATACTTGGCGACTGCCCACCATCCTCACCATTCGCTATGCGCTTGAGACAAATCCCCTCGCGCCCTGCCAGAGCAAGGCGATCGCGATCAGCAGCATCAAGATGTAGGCGATCCGGTAGAAGCGATCGGTCGGCGTGATCCGCACCAGCCAGACGCCGAGAAAGTTGGTGGCGACCGCAAGCGGCAGCAGCAGCGCGGACGTGGCCATGTTGCGGGTCGAGAACTGGCCGAGCGCAAAATAAGGAATGATCTTCATCCAATTCACGATGGTGAAGAAAATGACCGTGGTGCCGACCAGGGTCAGCTTTTCCAAGCGCTGCGGCAGGATGTGAATATGAAACGGCGGCCCGCCGACCTGGATCAGCGTCGAGGTGAAGCCCGACATCGCGCCCCAGAACACGCCCATGGCGGCATGCGGCCGCTGTGGCTTGAGGGGCGGACGCCCCAGATAGGCGCGTAGCCTCGCGCCGAGCCACACATAGAGGACGAATGTCAGCGCGATCGTGCCGACGGTCAGCTCGATCGCGGCATTGGAGAAAAAGCGCGCGAACAGCCAGCCGCCAGCGACACCGAATACGGAGCCGGGCAGCAAGACCTTCAAGTTCCAGGCGCTCCAGGCCCGATGATAGGTCCAGACCGAAATCGCATCCTGGACGATCAGGATCGGCAACAGGATCGCCGCGGCTTCGAGCGGCGGCACGATCAGCGCGAGCAGCGGCGTCGCCAGCATGCCGAGACCGGCAAAGCCGCCCTTGCTCAGCCCGAGAAAGGTCACGGCCGGAATGGCGAGGAGGTAGAACAGCGGATCGGTGATCACGGTCAAGTTGCGCCGGCGGTCAGAGGGCTTCTGACATAGATCAAAGCGCCGTCGCTGACTCCAGCAAATTAGGAATGGGACTAAACGAATAGCGAATGGCCGGTGGCGAAATGGAACAGCCTTCCCCCTTCGCTATTCGCTTCTCGCCATCCGCTTGGCCCGCATTGGCCGCTCTCTATTCGCTGCCGAGCTCCGGCGATATAACGAGGCCATAATGAGCAGTAGGAGGAACCCATGGACGCCCGGTCGAGCCGCTACCACGAGGTTTACGCACGCTGGCAGCGCGACCCGGAAGGATTTTGGGCGGAGGCGGCGAACGAACTCGAGTGGTTCGAAAAGCCTGCGGCGACCTTCGACCCCAAAGCCGGCATCTACGGCCGCTGGTTTCCCGGCGGGGTCAGCAACACCTGCTATAACGCGCTCGACCGCCATGTGAATGCGGGACGCGGCGATCAAATCGCCATCATCTACGATTCGCCGCTCGCCGGCGCCAAGCGCACGCTCACCTATCATCGGCTGATGACGGAGACGCAGGTGCTCGCCGCCATGCTGCGCGATCTCGGCGTCGAGAAAGGCGACCGCGTCATTCTCTACATGCCGATGGTGCCGGAAGCGGTGATCGCGATGCTCGCGTGCGCGCGCATTGGCGCCGTTCACTCGGTCGTCTTCGGCGGTTTCGCGGCGCGCGAATTGGCCACCCGCATCGACGACGCCAAACCGAAAGTTATTCTTTCGGCGAGCTGCGGCATCGAACCGGGCCGCATCGTGCACTACAAGCCGCTCCTCGACGAAGCCATCACGCTCGCCCAACACAAGCCGAGCGCGTGTTTGATCCTGCAACGGCCGCAAGCGGAAGCAACTATGATCGCCGGCCGCGATCACGATTGGGCGGCGGTGCGCGATCACGCGCTGATCCATGCACGTTCGGTCTATGACTGTGTGCCGGTCGCTTCCACCGACCCGCTCTACATCCTCTACACCTCGGGCACGACCGGCCGGCCGAAGGGCGTGGTGCGCGACAATGGTGGCCACATGGTCGCGCTCAAATGGTCGATGAAGAATCTCTACGGGATCGATCCGGGCGAAGTGTGGTGGACCGCCTCCGACATCGGCTGGGTGGTCGGCCACAGCTACATCGTCTATGGCCCGCTTCTGCATGGCTGCACCTCGATCCTCTACGAGGGCAAACCGGTCGGCACGCCGGACGCCGGCGCTTTCTGGCGCGTGATCTCCGAGCATGGCGCCCGCGCCTTGTTCACAGCGCCGACCGCCTTCCGTGCGATCAAGAAAGAAGACCCGCAGGGCAAGCTGTTGGCGCAGCACGACCTGTCGAAATTCCGCACGCTGTTTCTCGCCGGCGAGCGCGCCGATCCGGCGACGCTCGAATGGGCGGAGCAGATGCTGCGCGTGCCGGTGATCGATCACTGGTGGCAGACCGAGACGGGCTGGGCGATCGCCGGCAATCCGGTGGGGCTTGGCTTGCTGCCGGTCAAGCACGGCTCGCCGACCGTGGCGATGCCGGGCTACGACGTGCGCGTGGTCGACGAAGCCTGCCATGAGGTGGCGGCCAACAAGATGGGGTCGATCGTCGTCAAGCTGCCGCTGCCGCCCGGCTGCCTGCCGACCCTGTGGCAAGCCGACGAGCGTTTCCAGGAAAGCTACCTCGCGGAGTTTCCAGGCTACTACAAAACCGCCGACGCAGGCTTCAACGACGAGGACGGCTACATCTTCGTCATGGGCCGCACCGACGACATCATTAATGTCGCCGGGCACCGGCTATCCACTGGCGGCATGGAGGAAGTCCTCGCCTCGCATCAGGACGTCGCCGAATGCGCCGTACTCGGCATCAAGGACGAGCTCAAGGGCGAAGTGCCGTGCGGCTTCATCGTGCTCAAATCCGGCGTCAACCGGCCGCCGACGGAGATTGAAAAGGAATGCGTCGCGCTCATCCGCGACAAGATCGGCCCGGTCGCGGCTTTCAAGCTCGCCATCACCGTCGGGCGGTTGCCGAAGACGCGTTCGGGAAAAATCCTGCGCGGCACGATCAAGAAAATCGCCGACGGCGAAAGCTGGACCATGCCGGCGACCATCGAAGATCCGAAGGTGCTCGACGAAATCGGCGTGGCGCTGAAGGGGAAGGGCGTCGGCGGCTAGGCCGTCAACTACACCGCGATCACGCGCCGGGAGGCGAGCGAACGACTGAAGTCAGGGAGCCAAACAAATGACCCGCGTCTGTTTGCTGGCCGTTGTCGCTGCGCTTTTCGCCGCTTCGCCTGGGCTCGCATTCGACGCCAACAAGCTCGGGCAAGGCGGCTCGCTTCCGCTCAGTGATCTCGATGCGCTCATCGCCCAGTCGGCTGCGCTCAAACAAGAGGTAGCCGCCGCGCTGACCACGGCCAAGAAGCGCGCCGACGACATTATTTGCTCAGGCAATCGCTTCCCCAGCCAATGGGTCAATCTCGGCGGGCTGCGGGCTGCGCCCTATACTTGCGATTTTGCGGGCAAATGGCTCATCATCGAGGCCACCACGCGGGTGACCGACAAGGCTGGTCATGCCTATGATACCATCACGCCGGCGGCCATGAAGAAAGCGGCGAACGTCAAGGAAACAAATCCGACTTGGAAATGGACGACCGAAGATCCGTTCAAGGACGAAAAATAGACGAAAAGTAAGTGTCATACCGTCACGGTAGATAAACGGCGGACCCGTACATAGGACCGCGTTGTAAATACGACCGTCGTTCGAAGCGCGATCGCCGTGCGATCGCGACCTGCGCAATAAGCGTCCGGGCGGCGGCAATATTTTAACCTGCTGCAATCCGGACCGCTGACGGAGCACCGGTAGCAACCGCAAAGCGTTGGTCCGCATGACCCGATTGGCCGGACCGTTGCTGATCTGTGGCCTCGCCTGCTGGAGCGCGGGAGCGCATGCGCAGGTGAGCGCGACCGCGCCTTCGTCTAATGCAACAAGCGCGGAGGCAGCAAGCGCTGAGCCGACCTTCGCGGCATCGGCACCGGAACCGACCTTCGCAACGGGCCCGCGCGAGACGGCCGCGCAACCATCATCGGCCGCGCGCAATGCGCAAGCCGGCAACCCTCCGACGGCCGACGACATCTGTCGCACCATCGAACAATCGGCGGCGGAGAACGGACTGCCGGTCGAATTCTTCGCCAAGGTGATCTGGCAGGAGAGCCGTTTCAACGCCTTCGCCGTGAGCAACAAAGGCGCCCAAGGCATCGCGCAGTTCATGCCACGAACCGCCGACTCGCGCGGCCTCGCCGATCCATTTGATCCCATCCAGGCGCTGCATCACTCGGCAAGCTATCTGCACGACCTGATGGCGCAGTTCGGCAATCTCGGGCTCGCGGCCGCCGGCTACAATGCAGGGCCTGGGCGTGTGAGCGCCTGGCTTGCCGGCAAGCGGACGCTGCCGAGCGAGACGCGCAACTATGTCGCCATCATCACCGGCTGGACCGTCGATGAATGGGCCTCGCCCTCGCCGCCGCCGAAGGCCGAGACGACAATTCCTCAAGGCGTTCCCTGCACCAGGCTCGCCAACCTCATCCTGGCGCCGAAAGACAAGGCGCAGCAGATCGCCGCGCATGTGCCGCGCTGGGGCGCGCAGCTCACCTCCAACTGGTCAGAAAGCCGCGCCTGGGAGACCTACCGCGTGCTGCAACGGCAGTATGCCTCGTTGATCGGCGACCGTGAGCCGATCGTGCTGCATGGGCGCCTTCCGGGCATGGGATCGGTGTCGCGCACCATCATTCGCATTGGCGACGACAACCGCGCGCCGCTCGACACGTTATGCAACAAGCTGATCGCCGCCGGCGGCGCCTGTGTGGTGCTGCGCAATCAGGTCGGGCGGGGCAGGGTCAGCGCCGACGCGCAAAGCTCCGGCGACGCGCCGGCTTCCCGTGGCAAGCAGCACACCGACAGCCGGATTTTTTGAAGAAGAGTTCGAAATACTCATCGCCGTAGTCGAAGGTGATTTCCTCGCCCGGCACGATCGGCCGCAAAGCCACCAGCACCACCCGGCCCTTGCGCGCGACCGGTTCCGCATTGGGCCGGCAGCTGTGATTGGCGTAACGACCGAGATTCCATCGCGGCGAGCCGTCGATGGACCAGGTGCGATTGAGCTCGAACATGTATTTGGCGCCGAACCGGCGCTCGCGCTCATGCGCTTCCGCAGTGGGAATGCGCGGGCCGCGATAGCTGACGATGGGTGCTCTGCGTGCGATCGCCTTGGTGGCGAACAGGCCAAGCCCTGTCGCCGAGCGGCCGACGCGAACGGGGCGTGCGGGCATCGTCTTCGATTAGAGCATGATCCGGAAAAGTGGAAGCCGGTTTTCCGAAAAGATGTTGCTCCAGCAAAAGTTGGAGCGTCAATCGATTCAATCTGAAACGATTGACGCTTTAGACAATGATTCGGCAAAGCGGAAGTCGGTGGAAGCAAGTCGAAGCGCGCCGACGCGCGGCACGCTACGCTTGGCCGCGCTCAACAAGCGCAGTTTGCGAAACGAGCCAGCGCGTGAACCAGCGCACGGTCCATGGAATCGGAATGAGAAAGATGGCGGTGACGGCCACCACCAGCGCGCGCCACAGATAACCCCAGCCGCTGGCGGTGAAAACAAGCTCGCGCGAAGAGCCCTGCACGTTTCTGCACATCCAGCGCGTCCAAGCGGTGGCGACCCAGGCCCAGCCGATGATGGTGATGACAGATAGAGGCAGCAGCACGCTCCAACCCAGCATCGGCCAATAACCGCCGGTGAATCGCAACGGCTCCGTTTGCCCCTCCCAGGTGATATTGGTGCAAAACCAGCGCACGATCAGCAACGCCAAAAAGGCTTGAAGCGGAATCGCCAGAAGCTGCAGGGGGCTGTAGGCCACGCCTGCCACCGCGCATAGCGCGTAGAGAATGAAGACCCACCAGATATCTTCTGCCTTGCCGACGAAGCCAACGCGCCATCCGCCTGGCAATTGGATCCGCTCGACGAACCAGCGTATGAAAATCGGCGCGATCCACGGCAGCGGGATCACTGCCAGCTCCGAGAACCCCAGAATCATCGCGCGCCAGAACAGCGCCCAGACGCCGACATCGACCGACAACGGCCCGATCGGCGCTCCCGATCCCGCGGCCGCGCCGGGCGCTACCGACGGCACGCGCCGCGCCGGCATCAGCCCCGGCACTTCCGAGGCTTTGGCCCAGTTGGTCATGCCCGCCGACCACACCAGCGTGTCGCCGCGTACCATGCCGCTCGCGATCAGTTCGCGCAGCCGCTCGTCCGAAAACGGGCCTTCCTGCTTGCCGTCGCGACCCGTGTACCATTGCCGGTCAGCCATGTATTCGCCCCTTGAGTTGCCCGTGACGCCGGCCCGGCCGCCGCCCCTGGCCCGCCAAACCGCCGCCCACCTCACGGCGCGATGTTATCATCGTCCGCCGATCAATACGGTGGTGATACGCACGATCAGGCCGGATGGTTCAAAAATGCTGACTTATAAGGGCTACAAGACTCCGGCCGAATTCGATGCCGGTTATGCCAACAACATCGATGCGGCCGTTGTCGCCCACTGGGAGGCGTTTTTCCGCGAGCGCAGCCGCGCCCTCTCCGCCCCAAGGCTGGAGCTTGCTTATGGTGCGGACGAGCGCAACGAGATCGATTTCTTCCCGGCGCTGAACGCGCCGCCCGACGCGCCGACCCTCATCGCCATCCATGGCGGTCTCTGGTTCTTGTTCGACAAGCGGATGATGCACTTTCTGGTCCCGGCTTTCACGGCGGCTGGCGTGCATGTTGCCTGTCCCAACTATCGGCTTGCGCCGGCGGTCGGCTTGGGCGACATCGTCGGCGATTGCCGACGCGCCATCGCCTTCGTTCATGAGAACCGGGACGCGACCGGGTCCGGGACCGGCAGAATGTATGTGCTCGGTCATTCAGCGGCCGGCCAGTTGGCCGCGGCGATGGCTTCGACCAACTGGCCGGAATTCGATCCCCGCCTGCCCGCCGATATGCTCAACGGCTTCATCGGCGTCAGCGGATTCTACGATATCGAGCCGTTCGCCGAGACAGGCTTTCAGCAGCAAACCAAGTTCGCGATCGGCGATTACAAGACTTGGAATCCCGTCGAGATGATCCGCACCGGCATGCCGCCGGGACTCCTCGTCACCGGCGCGAAGGAGTCCGGCCTCTTGCACGAGATGATGGATGGCTATGCCGCCCTGCTCCGGGCCACTGCGATCAATGTCGAGACGGTCGATGTGCCCGGAGAGGACCACTTTTCCGTCCTGGCGCGGCTGGGCGACGCAGCGTCCGGGCTGCACGAGCGGGTGCTGGCTTGGATGCTTTAGCGGCCCCCGGGAAGGCATCTTTCGCGCAAAACCAATCGGCTGGCAGAAAGCCGGTGGGAGCGCTATTTGAAAGCGATCACCATCCACGTTGGCATCCCCTATGAACGCCCCCCTCACCGCCCATCCGACGCCGCCCTATAAGCACACGCCGCTGTTTCCACTCGGCAAGGACACGACGCCCTACCGCAAAATCTCCACCGAGGGGCTGCGGGTCGAGCGCGTGCTCGGCGAAGAGGTGCTGGTGGTGCCGCGCGAAGCTTTGCGGGCGCTGGCCGAAGCCGCCTTTACCGACATCAATCATCTCCTTCGCCCCGCGCACTTGGCGAGCCTCAAACACATCGTCGAGGACCCGGAGGCTTCGGATAACGACAAGTTCGTCGCCTACGACTTTCTCAAGAACGCCAACATCGCCGCCGGCGGCGTGCTGCCGATGTGCCAGGACACCGGCACCGCCATCATCATGGGCAAGAAGGGCCGGCTCGTCTGGACCGACGGCGGCGACGAGGGCGCGCTCGCCGAGGGCGCGCGCGACGCCTACCTCAAGCGCAATCTGCGCTATTCGCAGCTCGCGCCGCTTTCCATGTTCGAGGAAAAGAATACGCGCTCCAACATGCCGGCGCAGGTGGAGCTTTATGCCGAAGGCGCAGGCGATGCCGACTTAGCCTACAAGTTTTTGTTCATCGCCAAGGGCGGCGGCTCCGCGAACAAGGCGTTTCTGTTCCAGGCGACGCCGTCGATCCTTTCGCGCGAGCGCTTGCTCGCCTTCCTGAAAGAGAAAGTGCTGACGCTCGGCACCGCCGCCTGCCCGCCCTACCACTTGGCTATCGTCATTGGCGGCACCTCGGCCGAGATGACGATGAAGACCGTCAAGCTCGCCTCCTGCAAATATTACGACACGCTGCCGGACCATGGCTCGGAAGACGGCCACGCTTTCCGCGACAAGGAGATGGAGCAAGAGATTCAGAAAATGACGCAGTCGCTCGGCGTCGGCGCGCAGTTCGGCGGCAAATATTTCTGCCACGACGTGCGGGTGATCCGGCTGCCGCGTCACGGCGCGTCGCTGCCGATCGGTCTCGGCGTGTCGTGCTCGGCCGACCGCCAGGCGCTCGGCAAGATCACGCGCGACGGCGTGTTCCTGGAGGAGCTCGAGCACAATCCGGCGAAATATCTGCCGGAGATCGACACGTCGAAGCTCGGCGGCGAGGTGGTGAAGATCGACCTCAACAAGCCGATGCAGGAGATACTGGGACAACTCTCCAAATTCCCGATCAAGACGCTGCTGTCGCTCTCGGGCCCGATGATCGTGGCGCGCGACGCCGGGCACGCCAAGCTGCGCGAACGGCTCGAGCGCGGCGAGCCGCTGCCCGACTATTTCAAGAACCATCCGGTCTATTATGCTGGCCCGGCCAAGACACCGGAGGGCTACGCTTCGGGCGCGTTCGGGCCGACCACGGCGGGCCGCATGGATTCGTTCGTCGCCGAGTTCCAGGCCGCCGGCGGCTCGATGGTGATGCTGGCGAAAGGCAACCGCGCCGCCAGCGTGCGCGATGCGTGCAAACAATATGGCGGCTTCTATCTCGCCTCGATCGGCGGCGCCGCTGCGAACCTCGCCGAACATTGCATCAAGAAGGTCGAATGCGTCGAGTATCCAGAGCTCGGAATGGAAGCGATCTGGCGCATCGAGGTAGTGGACTTCCCCGCCTTCATCGTGATCGACGACAAGGGCAACGACTTCTTCAAGGCGCTGAATTTGGGGTGATCATCCCGCTCACACGCAAGCGGACCTGGCCGGCTGTGATGCGACGGTCATGACCAGTCGCTAAGCCAACGTCACGCACGCACGTTCGCTGGTTGCGTAGCGTTACTGATCTTTGGGCTTCTTGTCGTGCGTCGCCATCCAGCGATGGATGAATTCGCGAGGAGAAGACGGGGCTTGTTTTTCCTCCCTGGATGGCTCGTTGTCGCCGGTAAGCTTATCGATCTCGGCGTGAAGTGCCGCAGCGCGCGCCTTGCCACTCGGCTTCGGGCTAGGCTTCTTCCTCACGCTTAGTCCTGTTCGCGGGGATCAATCGCGCGACGTTCCATTCCAAAGGCACGCAAAAACGAGCCTATTCTTTTCTCATTTATGGGCCAGCTCAAGTTCTTTTGCGACGCGCACGCTGCCGACGCGCGGTTCTTGCTGGACTACGTCGCGGGGACCGGCCCAGGATGGTATTGATTTGATCATGCCACATTGCTGCATTCGCTACCAATGAGGCTCGCGCTTCGGACGCAGTGAGGCCAGCCTTGTCGGCGTTCGTCCGTCCGCGCGCAATCGCCTTTGCGGTATCGGCTTCCGTAATGCGATCAACAAAAGCCCGTATGCTTCCCGCCTTCGCGTCGGCTGCACCAATGTCACGGAATGACGGTTGGCCTCCTTCAAACCAGATCTCCTGCCACCAATGCCCCGACACCGAATCCTTCCACGACAGATAGCCGCCACGCAATACTTGACGCGGCTGAGTAATCGCCCCGGTGAACGAATATCTGACGCCGGATGCACTCATCGGGTCAAAATAATTCGGCGTGTAGAAGTCTGATACCAAGATTCCGTTCACACTGTAGGCGAAGTCCGCCGCTTCGGACGGATCGCACACTTCGACCAGAAAACTCACCCGCTCCTGCCCGGGCATCGGTGAATCGCCGGTCGCTTGCTTATCCCCGGACGGATCGACCAACATTTCACACATTTCATGGCTCGCGGTCAGTGACCACCCGTCGAGAGTATTGCTTGAGGCGATGAGTGCAAACGGCTGGCCGTCCTTATCCATGTGAACGCCCGCGGCGCCGGGAGTCCCAATGTTGTCCTTGATGATCATCGGCCAATAACCGTCAGGCACCTCTTCCAGTGAAGCAAATGCATCGACGGTAGCCGTTATTTCCCAAATCGGCTCCAGGTCACGGCTTGCCTGTTTTTGCAGCGCGGCCGAGACACGCATCATGTCGGGTAACTTGACGCGATTGGATTCCGAAACGAGCGCTACCTGGTGAACAAGCGCTGACATTTTCACCCTCCCTTTCTGGTGTGACCACGACCTATGGTCGTTGCTGCATCCAAAGGTAGCAACAATGAAGTTACGAACTATTTGCCTAATTTGATTGGAAGCGACCTGTCGGATTGAGGCGGTCGATTGCCCGCCCTTCATCGCCTATCGATGAGAAGGGCAACGAGCTCTTCAAAGACCTGAATTTTGGGGTAGCATCCGTTTCGCTTACTCCCGCGCAAGCGGCGATCCAGCGCAGGGTTCCCGCTTTCGCGGGAATGAACGAACGAAGCACCGAGAATAGCATGCAACAGCCCTCCCCCACGCCCGGCCCGCTGGTCTGGCGCGACATGGACCAGAAAACGCTCGACGACGCCTACAATCAGGCGGCCTATGCGCCGAACATGGATCTGATCCTCGGCCGGATCGCGGCCGCGAGCGAGGCGACGCGCGAAATTCTGGGTGCCCCCTACCGCCTCGCCTATGGGCCAAGCGAGGATGAAAGGCTCGACGTTTATCGCGCTCGCACCCCCTCCCTACGCTCGCCCGCCAGCGCGGGAGGAAAACAAGAAGGGGCGCCCGTCAATGTCTTCGTCCATGGCGGAGCGTGGCTCCGCGGCAGCGCGGCGCAAACCGCGTTCATCGCCGAAGCGATGGTCGGCGCCGGCGCGCACGCGGTGCTCATCGATTTCATCAATGCCGGCCAGTCGGGCGGCGATCTCATGCCGATGGCCGGGCAGGTGGCGCGCGCCATCGCCTGGGCCTGGCGCAATGCCGAAAGCTTCGGCGGCGACCGCAATCGTTTTTATGTTTCGGCGCATTCGTCCGGCGCGCATCTTGCGGCCTGCGCGCTGTCGCGCGGTTGGCGCGAGGAAAATCTGCCGGCGGATTTCTGCAAGGGCGCGCTGCTTGTCGGCGGCATGTACGATCTTGAGCCGGTGCGGCGCTCGGCCCGCTCGGCTTACGTCAAATTCACCGATGCGACGGAAGAGGCGCTGAGCCCACAGCGTCATATCGACGGCATCACCGTGCCGCTTGTGGTCGCGTACGGCACTTGCGAGACGCCGGAATTCCAGCGGCAGTCGCGCGACTTCTTCGCTGCGCTGAAAGCCAAGGGAAAAAGCGCCGAACTGATCGTCGCCGAGGGTTACAATCACTTCGAGCTTTTCGAGACGATGGCCAATCCTTACGGCATTATCGGCCGCACCCGGCTGCGGCAAATGGGATTGGCGTAGGCGCCATTCCGGGGCCGAGCGCAAGCGAGGGGCCCGGAATCATAGTCACCGCGCCCGGAGGACGGGCGCCTGAGTCTTTGAATTCTCGAACAGTCTTTATTGTCGAACGATTGAGGTTATGGACGCGGGTCTCGCTCGGCCGGAATGACGAGCCTACGCCGCTTCAGCACTCTTCACTCGCCCAGCGCGCGGCGCTTGGCGAACCGACGTGCGGATCAACTCGGCGCCGCAACTGCGGCACGCATAGACCGTATCTTCAAGCTCGGAGGAGGATGGACGTTTGGTGCTGTAGACCATTCGGCCTGCACAAACCGGGCACGGCATCATCAGCGAAGGTAGGCTCGACGGGGGAATGACAGCTTGATGACGCATCAGATACCGGCCTTTTACATTTCTGTAATCTCCGCCGTCTTTTTGCCGGAGTCAATCATTTTTGTGCGTTGCAAACAGGCGCGCTGCACTGCCGCAAGTTGATAGCATTTCGCCCATTTTCCTCCCCTGCCCACTATCAGCGAGCCCACTCTTTCGCTACGCGAAATTAATCATAAGCGACTCGTGGCGACGGCCTTCATTTTGGCCGCTGCGCGAGGAGACGGCGGTCCACTTCATCGGCGAGATCGCGCAGGACTTGCGCCACCTCAACGGGATAAGCGGCGCCGGGGTCGAGCCGCTGCAACGGCGGCGGCAGACGTTCGAACTCGCGCTTGCTATGCCGTCGAATGTCGTTGAGCGACGGCGACGGCGCGACCCGCTTTCCGTTTTGCATGACAAGCCGCACGAGCGGTTCGCCGTTTTCCGTCCGTGCGCTCTCTTGCGACGGCGCTTCGAGCGACAGGATATCCCCAGCCATGCGGCCGTCGGCGCCGTAGCGGCGCCAGACCTGCTTGCGGCCGGGCCAGGTGGCTTTGTTGGCCGAGCGCTTGCGCCGCGGCACGCCGGCATACTCCTGCAGTTTATAAACGACATCGAGCGCCGGCACGTCGGACGAGGTCGTCATGGCGGTGCCGATGCCAAGCCCGTCGATCGGCGCATTCTCCTTCGCAAACACCGCGAGGTCATCTTCATCGAGCCCGCCGCTCGCGAAGATCGTCACCGCCTGCAGTCCGCCGGCGTCGAGAATGGCGCGCACGCTGCGCGACAGCGCGATCAGATCGCCAGAATCGAGACGCACGCCGCGAATGGTGATGCCGGCTTGCGCGAGCTTCGGCGCCAGCGCCACCACCTTTCGCGCCGCCGCTTCGACATCATAAGTGTCGATCAGCAGCACCAGATTGTCCGGCCGCGACTGCGCGAAGGCCGCGAAGGCCGCGCTCTCGTCATCGAACGACTCGATGAAGGAATGCGCCATGGTGCCGTAGATCGGAATGCCGAATTCCTGTCCGGCCAGCACGGTTGCGGTGCCGGCAAAGCCGGTGAGGTAGCTGGCGCGCGCCGCCATCAGGCCGGCTTCGGCGCCGTGGGCGCGGCGGAAGCCGAAATCGACCAGCACCTTGTTGGGCGCCGCGAGCATCATGCGCGCGGCCTTGGCGGCGATCAGAGTCTGATAGTGGAGAATGTTGATCAGCCGCGATTCGACGAACTGTGCCTGCGGCAGCGGCGCGGTCACGCGCAGGATCGGCTCGTTGGCGAAGAAGACACTCCCCTCCGGCATGGCGTGCACGTCGCCGGTGAAGCGCAACGAGGAAAGATAGTCGATCAGGTTCGGCCGGAAGCGCCCGGTGCTTTTAAGCCATTCGATCTCGGCCGGAGAAAGCTGCAGCGTTTCAAGAAATTGCAGCGCCTGCTCCAGCCCGGCCGCGACCAGGAAGCCGCGCCGGGGCGGCAGATTGCGGGCGAACAGTTCAAAGACCGCCGTGTCGGTCGCCCCCCGGTCCAAGTAGGCCTGCATCATGTTAATTTGATACAAGTCGGTCAGTAGCGCGCTTGAGCGCTCGATCATCGGCATTCCCTCGATTCTGCAACTAAAAAGTCAGGATGGCCGGTATGGCCAACGACAGGTTGCCGGCGCCCCTTTGCCGGCCAAGCCACTGAAACTGCAATAACACTGGACTTTAGCAAACCTATTCACCCTCGATTTACGATGATCTTGCGATAGCCGTCGGAATATCGCATGGTGGGGCTGCACGCCGAGCATTGGGGCCCGACGAAAGGGTGACGGCGCGCAAGCCTGAAACGGGGTCGGCTAGTCGTTTGCGCTCGGATGGGGGCGCGACGGGAGCGCGAAATGGTTTACAGGTCCTCTAGGGAGGGAGGATACGGGATTGGTGCGTCCACTTGACCATGTGGATGCATCACATGCCGACCGAATCGATATTTCCGACGCGGAGCTTTTGTTCCGTGGACACTTTGCACGCTCGGGTCCCGATCTGGTCCTGACGGGACAAGACGGCCACCGTCTGGTCGTCACTGGCTATTTCGCCACCGAAAAACATCCCGACCTGGTCGCGCCGAACGGCGCGCATCTTACCGGCGACCTGGTCGACCTCTTGGCCGGCTCGCCGACGCCCGGACAATATGCGCAGGCGAAAACGACCTTGCCGCCGGAAGCCATCGGCAAGGTGGAAAAGGTCGTCGGCCACGTCACGCTGATCCATAACGGCGTTGCTGGCCCGCTGCATGTCGGCGATCCGGTCTACAAGACCGACATCGTCGAGACCGCCGCCAACTCCTCGTGCGGCATCGCCTTCCCGGACGGCACAGCGCTTGACCTCGTGAACAACACGCGGATGGCGCTCAACGAGTACAATTACGAAGCGAACAGAGCATCAAACGGCGCGATCTTCAGCCTGGTCGAGGCACCTTCGCTTTCGTCGCCGGACAAGTCGCCCACACCGGCGAGGGCATGAAGATCAACACGCCCGTCGCGACGATGGGCATTCGCGGCACGGTCGGCCTGTTCCGCACCGAACCCACCGTCATCAATTCGAATCTCGGGCATGTCTGGTCGGTGTTCCTGCACGAGGATATCGACGGCAGTCACCATCTCGGCCGCATTGCCTTCATCGATCAGGATCCGAGCTCGCCGACCTTCGGCCAGGTGTTCTATCTGCTGGATAGCTCGGAATACATCGCTTACCTCGAGCCGCAAGGCCCCGGCTCGCCGCCGCATGTGCGGCTCGAACCCATCACCAATTCAAAGGTTTTCGACGATCGCCACTTCTATGACAATCTCGGCCAAATCCTCAATGCCTACCAAACCGGTACGGTCAATCCGGAGTCGGTCCCGGGAACCCCCGGCAGCGGCGACAATCCGAATCTGTTGTTTCAGCAGCAGTTTCAGGACGAATTCGGTCATCCGCTGTTCAACTCGGCTGGGCCGACAGGCAGCTCCGATCCATTCACGCAATTCATTCCGCCGGGTGGACCAAATCTCCCGCCCATCCCGGTCATGCCGGGGCAGAATCCAACGCCGCCTTCGAACGGGGCGACACCCAACGGGCCCAGTCCGAATGGGCCGCAGCCTCCGGGGTCGCTCCACTTTATTTGGAACTCGGCAGGAGCGGAAAGCTGGAGCCAGGCGCTGGCGGATTGGAACGTAGGCGCAGCACCGAATTCGCCGCTCGATTCCGTCGAAATTAAGTCCGGCACGTCGATCTACGACCTCAGCAGCACGACGTTCATCGGCTTTCTGACCGTCGACCCTGGGGCGACTCTCGAAATCAAAGCAGGCGAGTTGGTCGCCCTCGGTCTAGACGACGAAGGCACCATCATCATCAATTCCGATCCGGTATTTGTCGTCAACGGCCCGGCGACGATCGGCAGCACACACACGCTCACGGTCGCCGGCAGCCACAACGAAGTCGACTTCAATATTGGCCCCACTGACAATAAGGGCGTCATTGCCGCGCGGCAGGGCGCTATCGTCGATTTCAACATCGAGCAGGTCACAAACGAAGCCGGCGCCAGGATGCTCGCCTCTGGTGATGGCTCGGCGATCAATTTTCTTGGCATCAGCGAGAGCAGCCCGGACGTCGTCGATAATTCCGGCGTGATGGCTGCCAGACGCGGCGGCAGTATCTTATTTCAGGATTCGAAGGTCACGAACGAGCAAGGCGGCGTAATCAGATCCGTCGGCCGCGACTCGGAGGTTTTCTTCGGCGACAAGCTGGGCGGCGTTGAATTCTTCAATTCCGGCAAAGTCGTCGGCAAGGACGGCGGCGGCGTCGCTTTCTTCGAAGCGACCGTCGACAATATGGCGGATGGAATAATCGAGGCGCGGCGCGGCAGCGAAGTCTCTTTCTCCCAAACGAATATCACCAACGAATCGACCGCGCTCATTGCAGCGATCGGGTGCGGTGCGCTGGTCGCGATCGATGACGGGTCCGTCGCCAATGCCGGCGAGTTCCTTGCCGCGCGCGGCGGCGACATGCAATTCGGCGATCCGCTCAGCGACTCGGTCCAAGTCGACAATCAAGCCGGCGGCCTGATCAAGGCGGATCGCGGCACTATCAGCTTTGACCGCGTGTCGTTCACGAACGATCCCGCCGTACCAGGCGCGGGAGACACGCCGGGCCTGCCCGGCGGCGAAGTCAAGTCGACGAATTGGGGCGTAATTTCATTTCAGGGCGGCAGCTTGACAACGGCCACGGCGCCTTGGTCGAAGCCAGCCATCACGGCAGCATCTTCTTCGAAGGGTTCCCCGACAACCCGCTTGCCGTCACCAACAAGGGCGAGTTCGACGCGACCGGTTGCGGCAGCGCGATCCGGCTGGAAGGGCCATACGTCAGCGTCACCAATGACGGCGGAAGCTTCTTCGCCAAGGACGGCGGCGAGATCGTTTTCGACTCCGTGGCAGGCGTGACCAACGAGAACGGTGGCGAGATCGAAGCCCTGAATGGCGGCACGGTCATTTTCAAGGACGTGGCCGGCGACATCAACGGCGGCTTTTTCAACACCGGCACGGTCGCAGCGGTAGGTTGCGGCTCGACCGTCGATTTCTTTCACACCGACATCACCGGCGGCACCTGGGACAAGGACACGAACCAATGGGTCGGCAGCGGCGCCCTAAACGCCGATGGCGGCACGATCTTCGTCAGCTGCGATTCGAAGCTGCTCGGCAACATTAACGTCAACATCAGCGACGACGGTCTCGCCCATTTCGCCGACGTGATCAATCAGAACGCGGCGGTGACGGTCACCTTCAACGGGGTCGGCACGCTGCAACTCGATCGCGCGCTGAGCAAAGAGCACTCCGCCCCTGCGGTCGCGATCGCGGGCTTCGGCAACGGCGATGTGATCGATCTCACCAACTTGCATTTCACGACAAGTGGTGAATACGTCAGCTACGATCCCCACAGTCATCTGCTGACCGTGTTCGACAACGGCACGTCCGAGACCTTCACGCTCGAAGGCAACTATTCCCCCAACGACTTCGAGTTGGTCAACGACGGCCATGGCGGTACCGACGTCGTGTTCGTCGATCGCTGGATCAATCCGAACGGCGGCAATTGGAGCGATTTGCCTGCCAGCAATGATTGGAGCGCAGGTATCCCGGGGCCGCACGACACGGCGCTCATCGAAGCGAACGGCTTGGTCGATTCCGGTAGCCTCGTCGTCGATCTCGACGACAAGCAAGAGGTCGCCAACCTCTTCATCGGCGACGACCACACCGAGCTCGATATCGACACCGGCGGTTCGCTCAAAATCCTCAACATGCTGGAAGACTCCGGCGCAATCGTTGTCGGTCCCACCGGGGAAGGCGGCAGCGATCCAAGTCTGAAGGTGCACGGCTCGGCCTACATCCTGAGCGGCGGGTCGATCAGCGCGCACGGAAAACAATCGTTCGTTGACTTCTACCGCGACTTCGTCGAGGTGGCGGGCAGCCTGCGCGCCGAGGACGACGCCACAGTTTCGTTCCGCGATGCCAAAGTCTGGAACGATCACGGGGACATCGAGGCGAATTCCGGCGGCCTCATCAGGTTCGATCGCGGCTACGTGCAGAACGACGTTTGCAGCACGATCGAAGCCCAAGGCTGGAAGGCCGAGATCGATTTCCGGTCCACCCGCGTCAACAACGACGGCCGCATCGAGGCCAAATACGGCGCAACCGTCGACATCGATCGTTCGACGGTCAAGCAGGACGAAAGCGGCCTGATCGCCGCGATCGGCTGTGCCGCCACCGTGCTGCTCTTGAATTCGACCGTCTCCGGCGGTGCGGTCGAGGCGCGCGACCACGGCATCGTCACGAACGACAACGCCACGATTCACGACAGCACGATCGGGACACAGGACCACGGCAAGATCGAAACAATCGCCGGCTGGCACGAGGACTCGAGCACCAGCACGTTCGACCACGTCACCATCACCTGCGGCAGCCACGTCGAGGTCGGCCGTGACACGACGCTGGTCGCGACCCACGGCACGACGATGTACGACGGCGTGCTGTCGGTCGATCACTGCGCGGTGTTCGATGTCGCAAGTCATCGCGGCGCGACGCTAGACGGCGTCACCGTGTTCAACCACGGCATCATGCGGGTCGAGGAGGGCTCGACCCTCTACCTGAAAGGCACGACCGTCGTCGGCGGCACGCTCGACACCCTCGGCAGTCCCTACGACTCGGGCGGGGTAATCCAGATCGTCGCAAGCGATGCCAACAGCATCTTCGACGGCTCGCACCACCACGCGGTGACGATCGAAGGCAATGTCCAGGTGGAACCGAATGCCGCGTTGGAATTGCGCGGCGATATCAACCTCGCCGCCGGCGGCATCATCGAGCTCGATCAATCCGCCCACGGCCATCATGGCTCGCAACTGGTGATCGACGGCTGTGTCACGCTTACCGGCTACGGCGCGGTCGTGCTGGCCGGCCCGCAAACCGAAATCATCGGCGCGTGCGGGGAGGTATCGAGACTGGACAACGAGGCCACGATCGTCGGGGCGGGCCATATCGGTTCGGGCAACGATTCGCTCATTTTCGTTAACGACGGCCTTGTCGATGCGGACGGCGCGAACGCAGGTCCGATCGTCATTGACACCGGCTGGCATGCGGTCATCAACACCGGCACTCTGGAAGCAAGCGGCGGCAGCGAACTCGACCTCTACGGCACCTACGACAATTGGGGCGGTCAGATCGTCGCCTCGGCCGAGGGATACACCCCGACCGTCGTGAAGCTGTTTGACGCGACGATCAAAGGGGGCTTGCTCGTCACTGACGACGCGCACTCCAAGGATGCAAGCTTTATCGAGATTATCGCGACGCGTGGCGACGACAACGTGACCACGTTCGACGGCTCGCACGATCATGCGGTGACGGTCGACGGCTATGTGCTGGTCGATGCCGGCGCCAATCTTGAGCTCAAGGGTATGGTCCATAACGAGGGCACGATCGAGGTCGATGGGAAGCAGGCCGACCTTGCGATCGACGGGCACGTGACCCTCGACGGTCACGGCACGATCCTGCTCGACAGCGCCAAGAATCCCGCTGACCAGATCGTCGGCGGCGACGAAGACAGGAATACGCTCGACAACGTCGACAACACGATCGAAGGCGCCGGCAATATCGGCACCGGCAACGGGCATTTTTCACTGGTCAACGAAAGCTGCGGCACGATCGAAGCGAACCTCTCGAAACAGACGCTCACCATCGATACGGGTCATACATTGACCAATGCCGGCGTGCTGGAAGCAACCAACGGCGGCACCTTGCTGGTCAAAGACGCCGTGGACAGTTGTGATTCCGGCCACACCCTAATCAAGGACGGCACCGTCCAATTCGACGCTGCGTCGGATTCCAACGTCGCGTTCGACAACAGTACCGGCTATGGCGCGCTCTTGCTTAAGGATTGGGCGCAGTTCAGCGGAGAAATTTCTGGCTTTGGCGGCACCCAAGCGAATGCGGCCCATTCTGACGAGGTCGAGCTGCTGAACTTTGACGCGCAGAAGCTGAAGGACAGCGTCAGCTACGACGCCGATACCGGTATTACGACCCTCACGGTTTGGGACTCGAAGCATCCGAGTCTAACTGACAAGCTCTACTTCGTCGGCGAGTACTCAACTGAGGACTTCGCGGTCAAGCAAGTCGGCGACAACGTCGTGATCTTCGATCCGCCGGCGACCAATTCTCCGTCCAGCCCCTCCGTCTCGATCGGCGGCGCCGGCAACGACACTTTCATGTTCCACCCGGGCGAAGGCACGCAGACGGTCGACAACTTCAATCCGCAGCACGACTCGATCGAGCTTGACCATTTCGCCAACATTCAGAATGTGCAGGAGTTGGCGGCGGCGATCACCCCGGATGTGCACGGCGGCGCAGTGCTCGAGCTCGGCCACGGCGACAGCATCGCCATTCCGGGCGTGAGCGCGACCTTCCTGCAGCAGAACATACAAAGCCTCGTGCATCTGCACGCCTAGCGCTATCCGCCCCCGCGAAGCGGGTGAGGGGACGTCCTTGGAAAAGAACGCCGACGCGAAGCGTCGGTTATGCCGCAAGGGCGGTGGAGCGAGCAGGCTTGCTCGCTTGGAGCGAACTTATACATACCCCCACCGGCTCGCGTCGCTCGCCACCTCCCCCGCAAGCGGGGCAGGATGAACTTCACAATACCCGTGGAATGCCGAGCCGTTCGGCCTCGGCGCGCACGGCGGCGATATTCTGGTGGCCGGCGCCGAAGCGGCTGTGCGGATCGGTCAGCGCCACCGAGTGCACGCCGGCCAGCCGGTAATATTTGTCGTGCACCAGGCAGTGGCGGCGGATCAGCGGCCATAGCATGAGCCCCAGCATGCGCTGGTCGTGGCCGTACTTCGCGTTCGGCCCGGCAGCAAAATAGCGCCGCATCAGATCGACGATGTCGATGCCGCAATCGGTGCGCCCAGCCCACAGGCAGCCGATCATGAGCTCGTTGCGCAGCACATGGTCGCGCACGGCATGGAACGGATAGTCTGAATCGATCCATTGCCGCACCAGCTCAGCCTCCTCGGCCGAGAGCCGCGCGTCGCAATCGCGCACCAGAAAGCGCCCGACGCTTTGGTCGTTCATGACGAGAAAGCGCTGAAACAGGCCGACGCCGGGATATTCGTCCTCCATCCGCCGCACGTCGCCGCCGTTGTCGGCGAGAAAATCGACGCAGGCGCGCGGCACCGTGGCATCCACATAGAACCGGCAGGTCCAGCCGGGATAAACCGTGCGGCTCAGCACCAGATTGATCATGGCGCCATAGCCATAAAACGGCGCCGTGCCCCAGAGCGAAAACGAGATGATGTTCTTGCCGGCAGGCGGCCGTCCGGGTTCGGTGAGCTTCCCGGCCGGCGGCAGCGCCGAAGCCTCCGCATCGCGCAGCTCGAGGCCGCGCTGGCCGTAGTTCACCGCGTCGGCAAGCTTGCCTGTGTAGAAGTGCGCGACCTTGAGCACGTCGATGATCGTCGGATCCTCGCCATGGCGCACGATGTGGCGATGCGCCTGTGCGATCGCCTCGTTGTAGCGCTTCATGTTCGACAGCGTCACGACCAGCGCCTTCTGCAGGCGCGCGTCGCCGGGGCGTTGCCGGTTGAGCTCTTCGATCAGCGCCAAAGCCGGCGCCCATTCGCGCTTCTGAAAGAAGGCATCGAACAACAAATGCTTGGCGGCCCAATCCTGCGGCCGCATGACGACGAGAGCGCATAATTTGACGATCGCTTCGTCGTTTCTGCCGGCTTGCAGCAGCGCGCGTATGGGCTCGTAGGGATGCGGCGTCGCGCGCGGCGCGGTACTATTTGGGTTTTCCGACATTCACCACCCACCCGGTGTTCGCCGGGCATCTTATCCGCCCGCGCGAAGCGGGGGAGGGGGACCACGCGAAGCGTGGTGGAGGGGGCGAGCAGCGCCGAAGTTACCGTGTTAGGCCGAGGCCCCTGCCACCGCCCTGCTGCGCAGGCATAGCGACGCTGCCCGTCGCGTTCTTAGGGCAACGGCAGCCAGAGGCGCCTACGCCCCCTTCCCCGCTTCGCGGGGCAGGATGAAGGTGGAGTTAGCCGGCGACCGGCGTTGCTACAGACGGCGGCCGGTCAACCTGGCGGCGAACGGCTTCGCCGCCTTTGGCCTCGAGCCGGATGAACGGCGCCGGCGCGACGCGATTGTGGCCATCGGCCTTGGCGCGATAGAGCGCCCGGTCGGCAAGCGCCAGCAGCGCCGACAAGTTGCGGCCCGCTTCGCTCGCCATGGCGACGCCGACGCTGACCGTCGGCGTGATCGCAAGGTCGGCAAACTGCAGCGCCGCGAATTGGAGCCGCAGCCGCTCCGCGGTCTGCAAGGCCTGCGTTACCGACACATTCGCCATCAGATAGGCGAATTCCTCGCCGCCGAGCCGGCCGAACAGATCGCCGGGGCGGACTGACGTACCGACGAGATCGCAGAAGGCCCGCAGAACCTGGTCGCCGGCCTGGTGGCCGGCCGTATCGTTGATGTCCTTGAAGCGGTCGAGATCGAACAGCAACAGCGCCGCCGGCTGGCGTTCGGCGATGAAGTGCTCGAGCAGCGGATTGCCGCGATCGAAAAACGCGCGCCGGTTGGGCACGCCGGTCAGCGGATCGGTCTCCGCCGCCAGCCGCTGCTCGAGTTCGGCACGTTCCTTCGACATGGCGACCCGCAGGAACGGCAGGCAGAAGGCGACTAACAACGCCTCGAACGCCATCACGGTCGCCACCGCGCCGTGTGCGTGGCCGCTACTGACCGAAGCGGCCAAGTCCTGCGCGTAGGGAATGCGCGCCAGAAGGAAACCCCCATGCCCGATCACCAGCACCAGTGTCGGCCAGCGCGAGATCAAATCGCGGTCGCGCGCGTACCACAGTTCGCGCGCCGCGAGCAGCGCATAGCTCGCGCTGATCGCCGCAACCAGGCTGATGCACTCCTGCAGCGATTGCGCGAAGCTATCGAATTGGAACGCGACGATCCACAGCGCCGGGCCGATCGCCAGCCCGATGAGGCTGACGCGCCGGCCTTCGAAGCTCCGCGCGCCGCACCACATGAAGCCATAGGCGGTGCACAGCAAGGCGTTGGCGGCGCCAACCGCCCAGACGTTGGGGATAGCCGCCGCCTGCCCGGAGAGCAACGCGGCGCCGGCCGCGCCGACGAGATATCCGATGCCCCACAGCGCCAGCGCCGGCGTGTTGCGATTCTGCAAAAACGCGAACAGCAGCAACAGGCCGCCGATAACGGTGATGAACAGCGTCACCGCAAACAGGGTCGGCACGTCGAGGACGACATGGGAAACCATAACGGTCGGCATTGCGTCCCCACCACACCCGTTCGCCGGTGAATACACGCATTAATAGCAGTACATTCCTGCGGACGAATTGCTGGTTTGCCTAAAATTAGAATCGATTCGTAAAGACAAAGCAGTACGCCGCGAGGACGATCGGGGCTATTTCCCCCAGCCGAAATGATAGTTCACGCCGGCCCGAAAAACGTTTTCCTGAAGCGAGACATTGCCGGCCGGCGCGGGCGTGCACCCGGTGCAGTTGAAGCTGCCGAGGTCGACCCGCAAATATTCCGCCTTCGCGCTCCAGTTGCCCGGCAGGGCGAATTCCACACCGCCGCCAAGCGTCCAGCCCGCATTGGTCGACGTGCCGCCGGCAAAGCCCGGCATGGACGCGCGGATGTCGCCGACGGCAAGGCCACCGGTGGCATACGGCATCACCCGGTCGAACGAATAGCCGATGCGCCCACGCACGGTGGATAGCCAGGTCTCACTGGTGGAGCAGCCGCCCGGACATCCGGCGCTCGCGCCGGTGCCGTTCAGGCCGGACCAGTCGGCGTCGCCTTCGACGCCGAACACAAAGTTGCCGAACTGCCGATTGTAGCCGAACGTGCCGCCGACTTGGCCGCCGTTGACGCCGAAGCCGGTGTTGTTGGCGCTCCAATTGGAGCGACCCCAGCCGCCGCCGCCATTAATGCCGAGATAGAAGCCGCTCCAGTCATAAGGCAGCGCCACCGGCGCCGGCGGCGCCTTGTAGAGCGGCGCCAGCGACAGGTCGGCCGCGGCGGCGTCCTGCGCCGTCACCAGCGCAGCCAACACAAAGCTTGCGGCCAATGCCCTCTTCATTTCCAGCTTCCGACCAGCCTACTCGACGCCTTCGAACCCATTCGCGCGATCACGCGCTTCCGCCCGATCATGCGCACAGCTTCCTTATGCTTGGCTTACTGTGCATTCGGCTTACTGCGCATAAAGAATAACGGCCCGGTTGGCCCGGGTCGACGGGGCGTACTGTAGGGCCGACAGAGGCGAAATTGCGTCCCGCCGGCGGCTGGTCGTGGGCGCGTCCGAAGCCAGGGATTGCCCAAAAAGTTAACGTCCGCCGCGCCCAGGCCTTATTGCCGCCTCTCCTTGCAAATTGTTGCTGCGCCGTTGACGCATTGCTGACCGTTGGCGCCCTATTCCGCATTTGCGGTTGTCCGCCCGCATTGGCAGAACTGACGAATGGCTTGGCTCTTTTTCGCGTTTTCCGGTCCGGTCCTATGGGCCATCTCCACGCATTTCGATAAATATCTGGTGGAGCGCTATTTCAAGCACAACGATGTCGCGGTGCTGCTTCTTTTCACCGCGCTCATCGGGCTGTTGACCCTCCCTTTCATCGTCTACTACGAGCCCACGGTCTTTGAGCCCAGCGCTATAAGCATCGCGTTGATCATCCTTTCGGGCGTCCTCTATATGGGCGCGACGTTGTTTTACCTGCACGCCTTGCAATCCGACGAGGCCTCTGTAGTGGCGCCGTTTTTCCAGACGGTGCCGCTGTTCGGCTACGTGCTTGCATACTTTGTGCTCGGCTAGCGGCTTTCGCGCTTCCAGGTGACGGGCGGTCTCTTGATCGTGGCCGGCACGCTCATCGTTTCACTACGCTTCGGCCACCAGGCGCACCGGTTCAAGCTGCGTCTTGTGCTGCTGATGCTGTGCTGCGGGTTGGCGGCGGCTGTTTCCAGCTTGATCTTCAAGCTGTTCGCCATCGAAGTCGCGTTCTGGACCACCACATTCTGGATGTTCGTCGGCGAAGCGATTTTCGGCGTGGCGTTGCTCTGCGTCAGCAGTTATCGCCGACAGCTTGTCGATCTGTTCCGCTCGAACGCGGCCGCGCTGTTGACTGTCAACGGCTCGAACGAGCTCATCAATCTCGGCGGCGGCTTGGGCAATCGCTATGCGTTGATGTTCGCGCCGCTCTCCATCGTGCAGGCGATCAGCTCGACGACCACGCTGTTCGTCTTCGTGTTCGGAGTTCTGCTCGGTGTCTTGGTTCCGCAATTTGGCCGCGAGACTTTGTCGTGGCGCGATTTGCTGCAGAAAGGCACGGCGGCCGTCCTCGTCGCGCTGGGCGTCGCCCTGGTCACCCGGTGAGATGCGTCCGCCTCACATCTCGCCTTCGCACTCCATGCCGAATTGGTCGATCACGCTCGTCATTGCGGCGCCTGCACGCAGACCGCGACCAGTGGCGCGTTGGCGGAGGTCACTTCGATACCGCACGAGGCCTGCCGCTCGTCGAGGAACGTCGCCGCGTTGTGCGACGGCCCGCAATAGGCGCTGACCAACACCTCATCGCCGCGGCACGAGGCCGTACATTCTCCGCTCAGGCAATTGTTGCGCACGACCCGCAGGCTCGGACTCTGCGGTCCCTGTGGACCTTGCGGCCCCGGAGGGCCGGCAGGACCCACCGGGCCCGGTGGACCGGCGACGCCCGGATCCCCTTTCGGTCCCTGCAGGCCAGGCTGGCCCGGGTCGCCCTTGGGCCCCTGGCCGCATCCGCCAAGCCCGAATGTTGCAAGGACGAGCATGAATAGCGCTAAGGAAATCAGTCGGCGGTTATGCACTTTTTCCCTTCCATATCTTGGGGTGGCCGCATCGCCGCCCCACATAAAGTATCCACATAGAATAGAAAACAGCGTCGCGCGTTCAAATCTGCCGGTCGGCCGCGATCCGCGGTACGGTAGCCGGGGCGCGCAAAAGTGCGATATAGAAACGGCAAGATGCCTGCGGTGGCAGTTGTCGGATTGCAAGTTCGACTGCCGACAGGTTCGAGCGCCGACAGGTCTAATCGCCGACGCGTTCAAGTGCTGAAGTGGTGCGATGAATTGGATTTCGAACGTCGTACGGCCCAAGATCCGCGGCATACTCCGCCGCGAGGTGCCGGAGAATCTCTGGATCAAATGTCCGGAGACCGGCCAGCTCGTCTTTTACAAGGATGTCGAAGCGAACCTCTTCGTCATCCCGGGCTCCAACTACCACATGCGCATGACCGCAACGGTCCGTCTCAAGTCGATGTTCGACAATGAGACCTGGTTCGACATTGCGCTGCCCGAGGTGGCGCTCGATCCGCTGAAGTTTCGCGACGAGCGGCGCTATATCGATCGGCTCAAGGACGCGCGCAGCAAGACCGGCCTCAACGACGCGATCAAGCTCGGCTACGGCAAGCTCGACGGACTGGGCGTCGTCGTCGGCGTACAGGATTTCGATTTCATGGGCGGCTCGCTCGGCATGGCGGCGGGCGAGGCGGTGATCAAGGGCCTCGCCACCGCGGTGGAGAAGGACTGCCCGTTCGTTTTGTTCGCGGCGTCCGGCGGCGCGCGCATGCAGGAGGGCATCCTCTCGCTGATGCAGATGCCGCGCACCACCATCGCGGTGCAGAGGCTGCAGGAGGCACGCAAGCCCTACATCGTGGTGCTCACCAATCCGACGACCGGCGGCGTGACTGCTTCCTACGCCATGCTCGGCGACGTGCAGATCGCCGAACCCGGCGCGCTGATCGGCTTCGCCGGCCCGCGCGTGATCGAGCAGACGATCCGCGAGAAATTGCCGGAAGGCTTTCAGCGCGCCGAGTATCTGCGCGACCACGGCATGATCGATATGGTCGTGCATCGCCGCGATCTGCGGGCCACCATCGCGCGGCTCTGCCGGCTGCTGCTGAAGGCGCCGGCCGAAGCGGCCAAGCCGCGCATCAGCCTGCCGGCGCCTGCGTGAACGCACCGCATCCCGGCGGTTCGTCGATCGGCGCCATTCACGCGCGATTGCTGGCGCTGCATCCCAAGCGCATTGACCTGTCGCTCGGGCGCATCCAGCGCCTGCTGGCCGCGCTCGGCCATCCGGAGCGGCATCTGCCGCCAGTGATCCATGTGGCCGGCACCAACGGCAAGGGTTCGACGGTCGCGTTCGCGCGCGCGATCCTCGAAGCCGCCGGCAAGCGCGCGCACGTCTATACCTCGCCCAACCTGGTCCGGCTCAACGAACGCTTCCGCATTGCGCGCACCGGCGGCGGCAAGTTCGTCGAGGATGACGAGCTTGCCGACGTGCTGTCCGAGTGCGAAGCCAAGAACGGCGACGCTCCGATCACCGTATTCGAGATCGAGACGGCCGCGGCGTTTCTGCTCTTCACACGCCATCCGGCCGATGTTCTTCTGCTCGAGGTCGGCCTCGGTGGGCGTCTCGACGCCACCAACGTCGTGGACAAGCCGCTGGCCACCGTGATCACGCGCGTCTCGCTCGACCATCGCGATTTCCTTGGCGACACGATCGAGGCGATCGCGGCGGAAAAGGCCGGCATTCTCAAGCCGGGCGTTCCGGCCGTGATCGCCAGTCAGACGCGGGAGGCGCTGGCGGCGATCGAACGGCAAGCCGCGCGGGTGAATGCGCCGCTATCCATCGCCGGCGAAAACTGGACGGCTACCGAGGAACGCGGCCGGCTGGTCTATCAGGACGACGACGGCCTGCTCGATCTGCCGGCGCCGCGGCTCTATGGGCGCCACCAATTCGAGAATGCCGGCACCGCTATCGCCACGCTGCGCGTCGGCGGCCTCAAGCTGCCGGCCGCGGCCTTCGAGTCCGGCATGCTCCGGGTTGACTGGCCGGCGCGCATGCAGCGGTTGTCGCAAGGCCGGCTGGCGCCGTTGCTGCCGGCGGAGAGCGAACTCTGGCTCGACGGCGGTCACAATGCCGACGGCGGCCGGGCGATTGCGGCAGCGCTCGCCGATCTGGAAGAGCGCGTATCGCGGCCGGTCATCCTGATCGTCGGCATGCTTTCGACCAAGGACGCCGAGGGGTTTTTGCGCAATTTCACCGGGCTCGCCCGCCGCGTCATCACGGTGCCGATCCATCAGGACAAAGCGCTCCCGCCGGCGGCGCTCGCCGACATCGCGCGCGACATCGGCATTCCGGCGCTCGCGCGCGACGATGTCGAAAGCGCGCTCGTCACCATCGGCAAGCTCGAACTCGCGCCGGCGCCGCGCGTGCTGATCACCGGCTCGCTTTATCTCGCGGGCGAAGTCCTGGACGCCAACGGCACGCCGCCCGTGTAACCCTCCGGGAATAAAATCACATTGACGATTAAATTGACTTTCAATCGGAAACCTGATTTGAACCGACTGCGCGCGGGAGGCGGCGGACCGGTTTCGCCGTCTTGAGCGAGCAACGTTACCCCGGGGCTAACGTCGAAAGAACGTCGCCGCTTCGCGGCCGACGATGGCATAGATTTTTTCGATGGCCTCGAGATGCAGGCAACATCTTTTGGACTCGGACTCGAATCGGGGCAGCCCCTTTGCCGCGCGCAGCAGCAGCTTGGCGCGCAAGTCCGCGTAATCCTTGCAGATTTTGTTGCCCTTCTCGGTCGTCTGATAGAAGATTCCGGCGCGCGCCGTTCCCTGCTTTTTCACGAAGCCGAGCTTGATCAGCTTGCGCAGGCCGTATTGGACGTTCTGCGTATCTTGACGGTTGGTCAGCAGCATCACGTCGTGGATCGTCTTGGCGCGGCCCTTCATGCCGATGACGTGCAGCAGCACATTCTCCGGGCCGGTGATTCTCGCGCCCGAAACCGCGGTCAGGCATTCCGACTGCCAGCGTCCGAACGCCTCGAAGACGCGCAGGATCGCATATTCCAGGTCGGTCATCGCCACGCCGACGCTGTCTTCCGCGAGATGCCAATAATGCGGCGCCGAAGCTTCGCGAGACGTCGGCTGACGGCTTTTGTTGGACGCCATTGAGGTACCTGGTCCGGTTGTTTGCTACGTACAGAGAGGGGAAAGACTATGCGTAAAATCTTGCAAACGGGAGATTTCCTGCTGGGCACGTTCGCGTCGAACTGTTCCGGCGGCATGACGGTGACGAAGCTGCCGGAACGCTGGGCGGCGACGTGGGATAATAACGAGCAACTCGGGCGCCTCCTCGACGACGCCGGCATCGACTTCATGCTGCCGATCGCGCGCTGGATCGGCTACGGCGGCGAGACCGATTTCCACGGCACCGTTCTTGAAACAATGACCTGGGCGACTGCCCTGCTCGCCCAGACCAAACAAATAACCGTGTTCGCGACAATTCACGTTGCCGCCAACCACCCTGTCGTGGTCGCCAAGCAACTGGCGACCGTCGACGAGATCAGCCGCGGCCGCGCCGGCCCTCAACATCGTCGCCGGCTGGAACAGGCCGGAATACGGAGCGCTCGGCCTCGACCTGCCGGGCGAACCCGTACGCCGCTATCGCTATGCGCAGGAATGGTTCGATCTCGTGAACAAGATCTGGACCAGCGACGGCAAGTTCGATTGGGACGGCGAGTTCTTCAAGGTCAAGAATTGCTACGGCAATCCGAAGCCCTGGCACCGCGAGCGGTTGCCCATCATCAATGCCGCTGGCTCCGGCGAAGGCCGCCAGTTCGCTGTGCGCAACGCCAACTTTCTCTTTACCCCGGCGATCGATCTGTCCCGCTCCAAGCCGGAAATTCATGAGCTCAAGGACCAGGCCAAATCGGTCGGCCGCTCGGTCGAGGTGCTGACCTTCTCGCATGTGGTTTGCCGCCCAACCGAACAGGAGGCGAGGGACTATTGGCAGCATTTCGCCAACGCGAACGCCGATTGGGGGGCGGTCGATAATCTGATCGCGCTGCAATTCGCCAACGCCCAATCATTCCCGCATGATCTTTTGGCGCTGATCCGCGATCGCATGGCCGCCGGCCATGGCGGCTTCCCGCTGGTCGGCACGCCCGAGCAAGTCGCCGACGGCATCTCGCAACTGCACGAAGCGGGCTTCAAGGGCACGACGCTTTCGTTCGTCGATTATGTGAAAGAATTCCCCTATTTCCGCGATCACGTGCTGCCGATTTTGGAAGCGCGCGGCTTGCGTTCGCGGCAAAGGATCGCGGCATAAGCACCGGCCATTCAGGTTCGAGGAAGGCGGCGTATGGCGGAATAGCGAAGCGTATTCCGCCATCTTGATTCCCGCCTGCGTCGAAACGGCGGATTACGCCTTCGGCTAATCCGCCCTACGCGCAACGATATTCTCCATTTCGCTCCGCCGGCCGGCGAGAAAGAGCCGCATGTTCTCGACGATCAGCGGCATGATCAGATCCTCATATTCGCTGGTATAGCCGCCGAGATGCGGGAGGATGAAAGCGTTCGGCAGATCCCAGAACGGACTGTCCGGCGGCAACGGCTCCGTTTGAAAAACGTCGAGGCCCGCGCCGGCAATCCGGCGCTCGCGCAACGCCTCGACCAGCGCCGGCTCATCGACGGTCTGGCCGCGGCCGGCGCTGATGTAGTAGGCCGTGGATTTCATCGCGGCGAAGATGGCGCGATCGAACAGCAGCAGATTGTCCTTGGTGGCGGGCAGGATGCTGATCAGATAATCCGCGCGCGCCGCGGCTTCCTTGAGCTGATCGGTCGGCATGATTTCGTCGAAACCCTCGATCGCGCGCGGCGTGCGCGTGACGCCGACGACATGCATCTCGAACGCCTTTAAGAGCTTCGCGGTCGCAATCCCGATGACGCCGACGCCGACGATCACCGCGGTCTTGCCGCAAAACAAGCTCCAAAGGCGGCGGTCCCAGAGATGCGCCTTCTGTGCCTCGGCAAGGCGCCGCGCCTCGCGCGCAACGCCCATCATGAGAAAGACGATGGTCTCGCGCATCGGCGCGCCGTGAATGCCGCGCCCGCTGGTGAGCAGCGTTTCCCGCTTGAGCGACGGGCAGCGCAAGATGTGGTCGACGCCGGTCGCCAGGCATTGCACCCACTTCAGCCGCGTCGCGCGCTGATAGAATTCGTCTTTCAGCTCGATGCCGAATGAGATCAGCACGTCGATATCGGAAAGGTCGGCCAATTCGCTGGCCTTGTGCGCGAGCGAAAATTGCAATGCCGGAAAGTCCGCGTGCAGCCGGTCGCGATAGATTTCGGCATGCGGATCGAGAATGAGGATTTTTGTGGTCATGGAGGAACTGATGAAGGGGGCCAGTCAGGATGGGACTTTGAGGTTGGTAGTTACTACCCGCAACGGGGCTTGACGCAAGTGCCCCGCATGGGCCCGCGGCGGTAAATTGTAAGGGCGTCGGCGAACGGCTATTGTCGGCATCAACTAACAACAATGTCCGCGGGAACAGCGGCACCGGGGGCGCCAAGGGGGAACGGATGATCAAGGAGTTTTCGAGGGACCGCGATGCCAAGCAAAAATTCCTGCTCGAACAGGTCGAGCGCATCGGACCGATACTGCAGGCGTCCGGAGCAAAAAGCGAAGAGCTCGGAACACTCGCGCCGGAAGCGGTCGCGGCGCTGCGCGAAGCCGGCCTATTCCGGCTGAAATTGCCCGCGACGGTCGGCGGCGCCGAGGCCGATCCGATCACCGAAATGCTGGTGCTCGAAGGGCTCGCCTATCACGACCTCACGAGCGGCTGGTGCACCATGGTGGGCGCCACCGGCATCGCGTCGCTCGGAACTTTCCTGCCGCAGGCCGGCCTCGATACGGTGTTCGCCGGCGGCCAGATCCCGACGGCCGCAATTTCGTTTTTCCCTGCCGGCCGCGCGGCGCGCGAGCCCGGCGGCTTTCGCCTCAGCGGCCGCTGGCGCTTCAATAGCGGCATCCGGCACTCCGAATGGTTCGTCGGCGGCACCATCGTCGAAGGCACCGAGACCGAAAACAGCGGCCGCCCGATCGTCATGTTCTCGGCACTGCCGGCCAAGGATGTGACGCTTTACGACAATTGGGGCGGCGTCACCGGGCTGCGCGGCACCGGCAGCTGTGACTGCTCGGTCGAGAACTATTTTCTGCCCGAGCATTTCAGCTTCGTCTGGGATTTGCTCAAGCCGCAACCCCGCCGCGGCGGGTTGTCGTATTTGTTGCCGCCGTTCAGCTATGTGGCCAAGGAGCACGGCAGCGTCGCCATCGGCGCCGCGCGCCGCGCGCTTGACGAGTTGATCAAGATCGCGACGACGACGCGCGGGACCTTCCGCTCGTCGAAGCTCGACGAACGCCATGTGGTGCATCGCCAAGTCGCCGAAGCCGACTTGAAACTCCGCGCCGCGCGCGCGCTCCTGCATGAGCGCTACGGACAATTGTGGGAGAAGGTGAAGGCGGGCTCACTGCCCGACGGCGCCGACATCGCCGACGTTCGCGCCATCGCGGTGCACGCCACTGACGTGGCGATCGCGACCGTCACCATGGCCTTTCATTTCTCCGGCGCCACCGGCCTGCATCATCCGCACGTGTTGGGCCGGCTGTTGCGCGACCTCAACACCGCCGGCATCCACCAGGTGATGAGCGACACGGCTTACGAGAACCACGGCAAGTTCCGGCTCGGCCTGCCGGCCGACCCGCTGGCGTAGCGCGCATCGTCATTCCGGGGCCGAGTCAACGGGTCCGGCCCGAAGTGGCCGGCCCGATGACAGGCTCCGCGTGGAGCCCGGAACCACGATCGGAGCAAACAAAACTCCGCGCGATTCTGCGCTACCTGTGGCTATGGATTCCGGGCCCGGACTTCGGCCGTCCGGGAATGACGCTGGAGAGGATCGGTCACGGCGTCGGCAGCTTGAATTCACGCACCGCATTCTTGAACGCGATGCCTTCGCGCACCGGATCGGCAAGCGGCGTCTTATCGAGAAACTCGCCGGCTTCCGCCGCCTGCTCGAACGGGTAGTCGGCGGCGAACATGACGCGATCGTTGCCAAGCGCCGCGAGCGCGCAGTTGAGCGGCTCGGCCGAACTCATACCCGACGTGGTTACGACGAAATTCTGCTTGATGTAGTCGGACGGCTTTTTGCCAAGCTTGACGCCATAGAGCGCGGCGCGGCTGTCGAAACGCCACAACAGGTACGGCAGCGTCTCGCCGAGATGACCGAGCGCGACCTTGGCGCGCGGAAAACGATCGAACAGGCCGGAGAAAACGAGCCGCAGCGCATGCGAGCCGGTCTCGAAGCCCCATTCCCAGGTGGCGCGCCGCAAGCCGTCGACGCCGGCCAGCGCCGGAGAAGGTGAAACCGGATCGGTGGGGTGAATGTAGACGGTTGCGCCGAGCGCTTCAGCGCGTTCCCAGAACGGATGCAGCGAGGGATGATCGAGATACTCGCCGTTGGTGTGGCCGTTGATCATGGCGCCGCAGAATTTCAGGTCGCGAACGCAGCGTTCCAGTTCGTCGGCGGCGGCGCGCGCATCTTGCATGGGCAAGTGCCCAAAGCCGGAATAGCGGTCGGGCCGCTTGACGACTTCGCCGGCCAGAAAATCGTTGGCCTCGGTGGCGCGCCGGCGGGCCGTCGCGGCATCGCGCTCGACCTGCACGCCGGGCCCCGATATCGACAGCACCGCGCGCGCGATGCCGCCGCTGTCCATGGCCTTAAGCCGCGTGTCGCCGAAATCTTGCAGGCGCGCGAACAGCCCGCTCACGGCTTTCTGGTCGACACCGCCCATGGTGGGCAGCCAATAATCCTCAAAGCCAGGACTCAAGAAATGCTCTTCGAGGGCGATTTTGCGCATCGTATTGCTCCCGGCGTGCGCTCAACTTTACGGCAACTGCTGTACCGCATCCCGGCGATCCTGTATCAAAGTGGGGTTCAGGCAGCAAGAATACGCGCCCAGCGGGGGTAGCGGCGGGGACGGAATGAAAGCGATCGGCGGACGAACAAGCGACAAGAGCGCGGCGAAATCCCAACTGCGCAATCAGTCGCAAGGCCAGGTTCAGTCACAAAGCCAGGTGCAGGTGATCGCGCGCGCTGCCGCCATCCTGCGCGCACTGGAAGATGAAGCGGCGGGCTTGAGCCTCGGCCAGATCGCGCAGCGCGTCAATCTCGCGCGCTCCACGGTGCAGCGCATCGTCGCCGCGCTGGAAGCCGAGAAATTCCTGATAGCCGCGTCGCCCACCGGCCGGGTGCGGCTCGGGCCGACGATCCTGCGGCTTGCCGCTTCCGCCCGCACCGACTTCGTGGGGGTCGTGCGGCCCTATCTCACGCAGCTCTCCAGCGAACTCAAGGAGACGGTCGATCTTTCGGTGGTGAAGAAGGATCACCTGATCTTCATCGACCAGGTGATCGGCTCGCAGCGCCTGCGCATGGTGTCGGCGGTCGGCGAGACCTTTCCGCTCTACTGCACCGCCAACGGCAAGGCCTACCTCGCCACTCTCGACGACGCGGCGATCGCAAAGCTGATCGGCACCAGCTACGAACAGCGCACGCCGCGGACGCTGACGCGTCTTGAGGATCTGCTGCGCGACTTGAAGACCGTGCGCAAAACCGGGGTCGCCATCGACCGCGAGGAACACGCGCTCGGGGTTTGCGCGGCAGGCGTGGTGACGCGCGATCCGGTGGGCAACGCCGTCGCCATCTCCGTGCCGGTGCCGGCGCAGCGATTCTACAAGCACCAGCGCACGATCGTTGCCCACCTGCAGGCCACCAAGGAGGCGCTCGAGCGGCATCTCTTGGCGGCCGCGGCCTGAACCTCCGGACGGCATCCCGCGCGGACGGCTTGTCCTGCCAACCGGAATTCGATACAGATGTACCATATCATGGTACATGGTTCAGGTCCGAACGCCGCTAGAGCCGGCGGGACCGGAGGAAACGCGGAGGGGTTAGCGTGGCGAAGAAAATTCGCGGTGTCTTGTTTGAGGAAAACGAGAACAACGCGATGGGACTCTCCTTCTACAATCTGTCTCATCGCTTCGGATACCAGTCGCCGAACTGGCCGTATTTCGAAGACGTCAAGATCGAGCGCATCCACTACATGGCGAAGTCTGGCGTGCTGTCGCAGCGCATCACGACCAGCATGCACAACACTACGCATATCGACGCGCCGGCGCACGTCGTGCAGGGCACGCCGTTCATCGACGAGGTGCCGCTGCCGCACTTTTTCGGCTCCGGCATCGTCGTATCGATCCCAAAGAAGAAGTGGGAGCCGATCACCTACGACGATCTGGAAAAAGCCGCCGGCAAGGTGGTGCGGCCGCGCGACGTCGTGATCGTCAATACCGGCTGGCACAAGAAGTACGAGGACAGCGAGGACTATTTCTGCTACGCGCCCGGCTTCGTGTCCTCGGCCGGCGAGTGGTTCGTCGAGAAAAAGGTCAAGGTCGTCGGCCACGATACGCAAGCCAACGATCATCCGCTCGCCACCGCCATCGGCCCGCAGCGCAATGGGCCGCTGCATCCGCACCTCGCCGAGGAATACAAAAAGTGGTCGGGCGGCCGCGATTGGAAAGACGACTTCCCCGAATGGGAGCCGGTGCACCGCATCCTGTTCAAGAACGGCATCTTGGGCATCGAGAATGTCGGCGGCGATATCGACAAGGTCACCGGCCGGCGTTGCACCTTTGCCTTCTTCCCCTGGAACTGGGACCGCGGCGACGGCTGCATCATCCGCCTCGTCGCCATCACCGATCCGAAGCAAGCCTACCGGATCGAGAAGGGGGAGAAGTTTTGATGCAAGTGAAACGGTTCTCCGAGATCAAAGGCTATGACGCGCCCAATCATCGCGCTTGCTCGACGCTACGCGTGTTCGGCGTCGAAGCCGGCGGCACCAAGAGCCTGATTGTCGGCGTGTCGCACTTCCTGCCCGGCGGCGGCGCCGGGCCCGACGCTTCGCCGCCCGAGAAGGTCTACTTCGTGCTCGAAGGCGAATTGACGGTGATCGTCGACGGCAAGGAGACGGTGCTGAAGAAGCATGATTCCTGCTTCATCGGCCCGAACGAGAACCGCGAGATCGTCAACCGCGGCAACGAAGTGTGCTCGATCCTG
>DATMQV010000388.1:0-6624 GCA_035566615.1 Xanthobacteraceae bacterium | reverse complement strand
AATCTAAAGCTGCTGGCCCTGATTGCGGATCGCGCCGAGATGCTCGTTGATGCGGAACACGATCAGCACGAACTCGGCGGATATGCGCGACACGATGACACCCATGCAGGCGCCGAGCAGGCTTGCGATCAGCGAGATCATGCCGACGAAGGGATTGTAGGCCATCGTGGCGAGCGAAGAGACCGCGGCCGCCAACCCCAGCAGCACGGATATGACAACGGCGAGCCAGTAGAAGACTTTGATGACAGTGGGCGTTACGAAGCGGTCCCACTGAAACAAATCGCTGATGCCGAACATGTCTGCTCCTCTCGCGAACCAACAATGAAAACGACGGCGCGATTTTAGGCCACAATCGCTTCAGATTGGATCGATTGTGGCCCAGTTCTAACATTTTGGCGGAGCATGATCTGTTAGGAAAACCGGATTCTACCCCGGATCAAGTCGGGGGGCAGGCTTTTTCCGGATCTGCCCAAGCCGGTGCGTGACTTTTCGAATCAATTGCCCAGTCCGGATTTAATCCCGGAGCAGACCTTTGCCGGCCATGCTCCGGTCGAATCTGCGTGTGTGAGAAGCACGCAGACTGCACTCCGCGATTGCGGCGGTCAATCGAGCAGCCCGCGGGTCTGAAACTGTGGCGTCGAGGCGGTTCGCCGCCGTCATTTTTGCGGCGGCGGGAACGGACCGCGGCCGGGCGTCGATCGACCCTTCAGGAACGCCCGTTCTCACCGCGCGTTTTCGCAGCAGGCTCGGTTCGTTCAATCCGAGGAAAATGCAGGGAGTTCTCGATGAGAAACAGCGTCATCTTTGTCGGGCTGGGTGTTGCGCTCGCGGCCGGGATGTCGATCGCGCGCGCCCAGACGGTGGAAACCATCGTAACACCCGCAGCTGGGCCGGCGGTCGTCGCACAGGCGCCGGTGGCGGTTCCGCCGTCGGGCGTCCTACTGCCGCCAGCGTCGACGGTCGCGGTGACCGCGCCGGTCGAAACCGTCGAGACCGTGCGGACCGTGACCACGACGGAACCGCGCCGTGTTCACCGCCGTGCCGTCCATCCGCGGACGGTCGATCGCGTAACGACGGTCACCCGCACCACGACCATGCGGCCGGGCGTGGTTGCCGCCGCGCCAGCCTATGACGAACTGATGCACGGGCCGCGCCTCTATGACGTCGTGACGCCGGCGCCGATGGCGATGCCGGCCTATCGATATATCTATCAGCCGGATCGCATCCTGGTGGTCGATCCCCAAACCGACATTGCCGTGCAGGCGATCCCGCGTTGATGCCGGCGGCCATCCATCCGTACTCATGCGCCGTCGCTCGTATCCGTTGTCAGCCGGACTACGCATGACTTGATTGTTCGAGGGAGAAGAAACATGAAACGTCACCTCGCTCGTCCGCAGTTCGCCATCGTGCTCACGGCTGTAGCCCAAATCTTCATGGCTTCCGCCTTCCTTGCCGTCGGCTCAGGCTTTGCCGCCGCGCAATCCGGCATCGAGGAAGTGGTGAGCGAGCACGGCGTCGCGCCGAAGCTCGCGCTAACGCCGGCGCAACGGAGCGCGATCTATCAGGAAGTTCATAAGGACGAGAGCAAGGTCGCGCCCAGCCGCTTCGCCGCCCATGTCGGGGCCGACGTGCCGCCGATGATCGAACTCTACACGCTGCCGGACGATATTCTCGCCAACAATCCGGAAACCAAGCTGTACAAGTTCACCAAGGTGGACGATCAGATCGTGCTGGTCGATCCGACCAAGATGCGCGTGATCGCCGTTATCGATCCGAAGACGAAGGACTAGGCACGTCGCGAGTGGACGCGCGGTGGCAGCCCGGCCGGCAGCGCGTTATTGCGCCCCTTTGTTTGTGCCGGCCAGCACCGCCTTGGGCAACACGTCGAGATAAGGCCCCATGAAAAAGGCTTCGCCGGAGCCCTCGCCATAGTAACGATCATAGGCATCGATCATGGCGCGCACCGGCGTCCGGCAGGAGCGGATCGACTCGACGATCAAATCGCCCACCGCGGCATGCGGCTCGGCGCCGAAACGAGGATCGGACATCACTGCGCGCACGATGCAGTCGGTTGCCGAGCGCACCAGCGGTTCGGTAGCCGCGGCCTTCTGCTGAAGGGTCAGGTTTGCCTCGCTGGCCTCCGGGCCGGTTAGCGGGCTGGTTGCAACGTTGACGACCAGCGCCGCGCCCAACAGCGGTGCAACAATCATGCGATATCCCTCACCTCACATTGAGCCATAGCGGTCGCGGCAAAGCCCGGTCAATCATTTTCCGCCGCCGGGGTGCGCCCGCTCGGTCGATGCAGTCCGGTTCCGCGCAGTCTCGTCGCATGTGCTCTGGTTCCATGCGGTTCCGGTGCTATAATCGTGCCAGGATTCACGGAGCTGATTATGATTTTGCCAAAGGCGCTGGCGCTCGGCCTGCAACTCGTCATGCCGATCGCGGCTGGAGACGGTGTGCCTCATCTCAATGTCGAGCAGGTCTGCAAAGGAATTGCCGAGCAGGGTGGAGTGACCTTTCACGATCCCTCCATCGAGACTGAGAAGAAGAATTGCCTTGACAGCGAGCAGGTGATCCGTGAGCAGCTTGTCAAGCAATGGTCGAGCTTTTCGGTCGACGATCGCACGCACTGCGTCAATGAATCCGTGATGGGCGGCGACTCGAGCTATACCGAGTTGCTCACCTGTCTTGAAATGGCACGCGATGTGCGCGCCATGCGCAAGGAACAGTCCAATCCGGCCATCGAGAAGAAGCGCTGAGCGCACCGCGGCTCGCGCCGCGACAATGCGCAAGATGGCAGCGCTGATCGACTCAATCTGAAACCGATCGCGCGCAAAGCCGCCCAGCAAGCGCGACGCCGCAAGCGCGTCCGGATCGTGCTAGCTCACTCCGACCCGGACGACGCCTGCGTTAAGCGAAGCGTTGCGGCGGTGTTGTCACCGCGCGCACACTAGCGCTTACCACCAGTGGCGCCGGTGCCAGTACCAGTAAGGCCGCGGCCCGGCATAATAGTTGTAGTAACGAGGACCGTAGTAGCCCGGGGTCCACCAGCAGCGATAAGGCCCGCACACATAGCGGACATCCTGCACGCCATTGGTGGCGGCGGTCTGGGTTGCCGCCGACGCCAGCCCGTTTGCCGGCATCGCCGATGCTTGCCCGGTCGCCAAGCCCGCGCCAAGTACAGCGGCGAGGGCCAATCCGCTTAACTTCCACATAGCCATAGCAGCGCTCCTTTCCGTGAGTCGCCACCCAGGCCGAAGATTTCCATATCGGAGATGTAGCGTCGCTGAAGGAGGCTGTTAGCGACCGTCTAACTTGATGGCGGACAATGGGCGCGATTGCGTCCATTTTTGTCGGCATGCATTCGATGCAGTTGTGCGGGCAACGCGCCCAGCGCGGGCTCGCGCGGCTTGTGGAATCTCTCTGAAGGCGCAAGCGTGGTCCGAATTTGCTTTCGGGCCACGCTTGCTTGCCGAACTTCAGGTTGTCTTTACGCTGTTTGTTTGATGGTGACGGACGTCACACGGGTGGGTCACCACCACATGTTCGACCAGCCCCATCCTCGCCAAGTATTCATGCCCGCATAGGCATAGTACGGACCGCCGGCGTACCCAGGATTCCAACCGCCGTACCAGGGGTTGAAGCCGACACCGGTCGTAACCGCGGCTGCGTAGAGTGGTCGACGCCAGCCCCAATAGGGTCCTCCGGCATAGGCATAGAGCGGCCTACGCCAACCCCAACCGGGTCCGGCATATGCGTAGTGTGGTCTGCGCCAGCCGTAATAGGGACCGGCATAGGCGTTGAGACGCCAGCCATAATAGGGCCTGGCATAGGCATAGAGCGGCCTGGCATAGGCATAGAGCGGCCGACGCCACCCATAGTAAGGTCCGCCATAAGCATAGAGTGGTCTACGCCAGCCATAATAGGGCCTGGCATAGGCATAGAGCGGCCGACGCCATCCATAGTAAGGTCCGGCATAGGCATAGTGGCGACGCCAGCCCGAGTACGCATAGGGCCGGTAGCCCCAATAGCCAGTCGACCAACAGCGGTAAGGCCCGCACACCAAGCGCACATCTTCGACGCGCTTGGGCACTTGATTGACCGCAACAGCCAGCCCATTCGCGGGCATGGCTGTGGCCTGTCCGATCGGTAAGCTTAGACCAAGCACGGCGGCAAGGGCTAAGCCACTCATTCTCAGGAAAGCCATAGAAGCGCTCCTCTCTGCGACGCTCCACCCCACGGGGAAAGTCCCACGGCCGCGCTTAAGGGAAATTGAAGGAGTCCGCTGGCTATTGTTTTAGTTGTGCCGCGGAAATGCGCGCATTTTGCGCGTCAAGCATAACCCGGCAAAAACGCTGTGCGTGCACGCGAGCTTCGCAAACTGAAAGAGAAGCGTCGCCAACTGGCGGCGCGCCGAAAGCGCGCTTTCGCAAACTGAAAAGGCGTGGTCAGTACGCGACCAGGATTTCGCTCACCGTCGGATTGGCAGCGCGCAGCGACGCGTCGGACGAGGTAAAGGCGCGATCGCCAGGCAGACCGCCCAACATTACGGCCGTCGCTTTTGGATCGGCGCGCAGGCTGATGCCGACCTTGCAGCCGCCGGCGAGTGCCGAGAGCGTTCCGCCGTCCCAGTCGCTCAATGTCGCGACGTGGTCCTTGTCGAACCCGGACATTTTGAACGGCTTGCCGTTGAGCTTCTCCAGTTCGGCCAATGTCAGCCCGAGATGAAGCTCGCCGGGCGCGATCCAGTCCGATTGTCCGTTGATGACGATGAGGTGGGTGTCGCTCTTGCTTGCGGGTTTCGACCACCACACTTCCAGGCGCCGTTTCGGATCCTTGGCGTAGAGCACGGTTGCCGTCGCCTTGCCGCCGGAATTCGTGTCGACCTGCGTGTTGGAAACGTTGCGCGACTGGAAAGCCGACGCGAGCTTGGTGTAGCTTGAGTCCTTGGCGAAGACTCCGCTGCAGACGATGATGTTCGCCTTGCCTGCGCGCGCGGGTCGCGCGGCGGCGCCGGGCTCGACAACGGCGTCGCTGCCATGTGCGGCCGCGCGCGTGTGCGCCTGGCCGCCGCCGCTTGGCATCGCGACCGCGTCCGGCAGCGGTTGCTGAACCTGGGACGGCGCGAACTGATCCTGTGCATCAAGATCGGGATCGTGCTCGAAGGCCGGCGGGGGCTTTTGGCCGCGCGCGCGCGAAGGTTTCACGGACGGAGCGGCGGGTGCGGAATTTTGCTCGTCTTGCATGATCGAAGGCTGCTGCGCCAACTTCTGGCCTTGCTGCGCCGACGCCGGGCCGGCAATTGTGGCGGCGAGAATTGTGGCAGCCGGAATTGTCGTGGCGAGAATTGTCATGGCGAGGCTGACAAGCAACGCTGCCTCGATCCATCGTCGGTGCATTCTCTGGCGCTCCCGTGCTGCCAATGTTTACCATATCATAGAAGGCAGCTTTGCGGCGCGGGCAGTGGCCCGTGCGCAAACCTGCGGTGTCTTGAGACGATCCAAGCGTGGACAAAGGCTGGCGGTTTGCCCTCGACGCTCGCGCGACATCCGATTGGCGGATAGGAGGTGTGGGTGACGGACAAAGCGCGCCGGAGGCCCGCTGTCAATGCGGATCGATTGCTCTGATACTGTCAAAAAGACGCTGCCGAATAGATTTGGAGGAAAGCCATGCAATTGCAGCAAAACACCGACCGCATCCAGACGACCCATATCGGCAGCCTGCCGCGGCCGCACCGGCTGCTTGACGCGATGAAGGCGAAATATTCCGGACAAACGTACGATGAAAAGGCTTATCAGGACGCGCTGCGCGACGCCGTCGCCGATGTGGTGCGCGAACAGGTGCAGAGCGGCATCGACATCGTTGCCGACGGGGAATTTTCCAAGCCCGGGTTTTTCACCTATGTGCGCGAGCGGCTCGACGGCTTCGAATCACGCCCGGAGCTGAAGCTGAAACTGTTCGAGCAGGAGGTCGCCGCTTTTCCGGAGTACTATCAGCAATATTTCAAGCAGGCGATGATGGGCGGCGCGATCGTGGCGCTCGCGCCGGTCGTCTGCGTCGGACCCGTCAAATATCGCGGCGAAAAACTCGTTCAGACCGACATCGCGAACGTAAAGGCCGCCGCCGCGGCCGCCGGCGTAGCCAACGAGCATGTCTTCCTGCCGGCGACCGCGCCGTCAGGCGTGGGCATCAACGAATACTACAAGTCCGACGAAGAATATTTTCATGCGCTCGCCGCCGAGCTAAGCAAAGAATATCGGGCGATCGTCGATGCCGGTATTCTGGTGCAGATCGACGATCCGTTCCTGCCCGACATCTTCTACGAAGTCGGCCTCGACGATGCGCAGAAAAAGCGCCGCGCGCAGATCTATGTCGAGGCGATCAACAGCGCGCTGAAGGGCATTCCGCCCGAATATGTGCGCTTCCACACCTGCTACGGGATCAATGAAGGGCCGCGCATCTACGAAGCCTCACTCGCCGACATCATCGATTATGTGCTGCAGGTCAATGCCGGCTCCTACAGCTTCGAGGCGGCCAATCCACGTCATGAGCACGAATATCATCTGTTCGAGCGTGTGAAGGTGCCGGAAGGAAAGGTGCTGGTGCCGGGCGTGATCACGCATG
>DATMQV010000387.1:0-5117 GCA_035566615.1 Xanthobacteraceae bacterium | reverse complement strand
AACGGCGGCGAGGCCGTTTCCTTCGGGCGGATCGGCCTTCGGCGTGCGTCCGCCGAGACGTTCACTGCGGATCGCGCCGCGGCGCGCGCGCGTCGCTTCGGCATCGACCACCTCGTCGCGTAACACCACGCCGTACAGGGCCGCCGCCCAGTGCGGCGTCACCAGTCCGTTGTGCACATCGCGCGCGACGCGTTCCGGATCGCGCCGGATCGGATCGCCATAGCCACCACCGCCCTGGAACGAGTAGGCGAGGACCGCGCCGCGATGCAGCGGGAAGTGGCCGGGCTTTGAATCGAGCCGCTGCACGCTGCCGCCGGCATTGAGCAGATCGTGCATGTGGCCGTTCTCCTCGATCAGTTCGGCAATTCTGGCGTTCGACTTGCGGAGCAGGTGATACGCGCAAGCGCCGGGCATGCCGCCGAATTGGCCGACCGAGTTCGGCACCTGCACGCCGTGCCCGACGACCATGGTGTGAATCTCATCGGTGTCGTGGGGCGTCACCGCAAGCCCCATGGTGACGCCGCCGCGCATCGTGCCGGCGCCGGCGGTGTCGGGCATGAAGGATCGGAACAGATAAAGGAACGGACCCGAGGCTTCGTTGCCTTCGACATTGCCGATGCGCGGGCGCGGGATCGAATGATCGCCCGAGCCGTCGAGGCCGTCGTGATCGATATAGGCGCCGCCGCCGCCCGCCATCGCGTCCATCAAGAGCATGCCGAAGGGGCCGCCGTCGCGATCGGCGCCGGCCATGGTGAGCACGGAGAATTGCCCTTTGGTGACGGCCTGGCCCTCGCGCACCAGTTCGGGCACGGCGGCGACCATGCGCGAGATCGCCGCGACCGCGACGTTCTGCGCGACCCACGCGGTCGAGACCGTGGCGCCCGATACCGGCGCCGGCCAGCGCGCGTTGCAGATATTGGCCTCCGGCACCTTGATCGTGACGGGCTTGAGAACGCCTTCGTTCCAGCGAATGTCGCAAGCCAGAATGGGCAGGATGCCGGTGAACAGCGCGCCGCGCAGGCCCGAGCGCGTGCAGTTGATGAAGCCGGGCGCCTGCGGCGAGGATTCACTCATGTCGAGGGTGAGCGTGTCGCCTTGTTTGATCGCCGCCACTTCGATCTGATAAAGCCGGTTGGCGTGACCGTCATGGTCGAGAAAGTCGCGCGCGCGATAAATTCCGTCGGGAATGAGCTTCAGGCGTTCGCGCAGCAGCTTCTCGGAGGTGTCGATCTCGGTGCGCATCACCTGGTCGACGGTGTCGACCCCGTAGCGCTCCATCAACTGGTGAAACCGCCGTGCCGCGACATTGTTGGCAGCGATCATCGCCTTGAAGTCGAGCCCGACGACATGGGGCAGCCGCGTCATGCCCATGATCATCTGCCAGATGTCTTCGCGCAGCACGCCCTTTTCGACGATCTTGACGCCGGGCAGCAGCATGGCCTCTTGCTGCACATCGGTGGCGCCGAACGCCCAGCTGCCGAAGGTCATGCCGCCGGTATCGAGCTCGTGCGCGCAGGAGCCGGTCCAGGCGATGCGGCGGCCTTCGTGGAAGATCGGCATCACGATCGACACGTCGGGCTGGTGAATGGCGCCGCGATAGGGATCGTTGAGGATGAACATGTCGCCCTCGTTGATCCCGGGATTGTCGCTGAAATTCTCGATGATCGAGTAGATCACCGTCGACATGGTGCCGGCATGGAAGATGACCTGCGGCCCCATATTCACGATCGCGCCGTCGGCAAGATAGATGCCGACGTTGAAATCGGTCGCTTCCGTCACCACCGGCGAGCCAGACACGTTCTTCAGCGTGATCGCCTGCTCTTCGGTAATCGCTTCGAGCTTGTGCCGGATCACCTCGAAGGTGATCGGATCGATCGACGACCCGCCGCGGGATGGTCCGCCATGATGAGGGATATTCATCGCGCGCTCTAGCTCTTTGTTTTGCACGTGGCCTTGTCGGAAACCGGTTCCCACTTTTCCGGGACATGCGCTAAGTGAGATCGATGGAAAGGTTGCCGGCATCGTCGAGCCGCGCGCTCTGGCCTGGCCCGATATAAACCGTCGTTTCCGGATGCTCGACTACGGCCGGGCCGCTCGCGCGGAATCCGGCCGGCATGTCCAGCCATTGGAAGATGGCGGCGTCGGTCCAGGCGAGCGTCGTCGTCTCGAAAATGCGGCGGCGTTCCGCGTTCGGCGCGCGCGTTGCGCTCGGCTTGCGGATCGAGGGTTTGCGCGTGCGGCCGACGGCGACCACGCGGAACGTGGTGAGTTCGATGCCGGCGAAACGGAAGCCGGCGCCCTTGCCGTAGACCGCTTCGTAGGATTCTTCGAACAGCTCGACCAGCTTGCGGGCCACGGCCGCCGTCATCGGGCCGTCGGGCACCGGCACCATCAGATCGTGCGTCTGCCGCCGGTAGCGCATATCGATCGTGCGGGCGAGCTGCGATTCCGCGCGCGAAAATCCCGATTGCTCCATGGCCGCGACACAGCGCTGTTCCAACTCGGCAAACACCGTATTGATGCTCTCGTAGTCGAGCCCTTCCCAGGGATCGCGCGTGCCGCCGCCGGCGCGCAGCACGAGAGACCGCTCGGCCGATTGCTGAATATCGGAGGCCAGCGCCCCGTAGGCCGAGTGCGCCATGCTGGTGGCCGGAACGAGAATGCGCGGCACGCCAAGCTCGGCGCCATAGCCGATGCAGTGCGCGGGTCCGGCGCCGCCATACGCGAGCAGCACGAAATCGCGCGGATCGTGGCCGCGCCCGATCGTGACTTCGCGCAGCGTGTCGGCCATATGGCCGTCGACCACGCGGCGGATGCCGGCCGCGGCGGCTTCGACGCTCATGCCGAGCGGCTCGGCGACCTGCTCGCGGATTGCGGCGGTCGCTCCCTGGAAATCGAGCTTCATGCGCCCGCCGAGGAAATTGTCCGGGTCGAGAATGCCGAGGACCAGGTCCGCGTCGGTGACGGTGGCGAGCTTGCCGCCGCGGCCGTAGCATACCGGACCCGGCATAGCGCCGGCGCTGTCGGGCCCGACCCGCAGGAGACCCGCTTGCACGCGGGCGATGGAGCCGCCGCCGGCGCCGATGGCGCGAATATCGATGACCGGCGTATTGAGATGATAACCGCCGACTTCGTGCGTGCCGGACACGAGCGGCTTGCCGTCCACCACCAGCGCCACGTCGAAGCTCGTACCGCCCATGTCGGTGGTGATGATGTTGTGGTGGCCGATCTCCTGCGCCAATTGCAGCGAGCCCATCACGCCGCCGGCCGGCCCGCTTGCCACCAGGAGGATCGGCTTGCGCGCCGCTTCACGCGCCGGGACGACGCCGCCGGCCGAATTCAGCACGTTGAACTTTCCGCGGAAGCCGCGGTCGCGCAGCAGGCTTTCGATCCGGTCCAGATAATTGGCGACTTTCGGTGCGAGGTAGGAATTGAGTACGGTCGTGGCCGTGCGCTCATATTCGCCGATGATCGGAGAGACCTGGCAGGACAGACTGACAAAGGCATCCGGCGCCATCTCGCGAATGATGGCGCCGACCCGCTCCTCGTGCGCCGGATTGCGAAACGACCAGAGCAGCACCACCGCAAAGGTTTGCACGTGGGCTTCGAGCAATTCACGGACCGCGCTGCGCACGCTGTCTTCGTCGAGTGGGACGAGCACACGACCGGCCTGATCGACGCGTTCGCGCACCTCGCGCACCAGGCGGCGCGGCACGATCGGATCGGGGTAGCGGCGCCGGCTGTAGCGCCCGAGATGCTCGACCGGAATGCCGGCGGTGAAGCCCATCAGCCGCTGCAGCGCTAGCGTGTCGCCGAAGCCGCGCGTGGTGATGAGGCCGGTGGTTGCACCGGTGCGCTCGATCAGCGCGTTGGTGGCTTGCGTCGTGCCGTGGCCGAAGGCGGTGACCTGGCTGAGAAGCTCTTCCGGCCCGAGCCCGTGCGCCTTCGCCGCGACGGCGACGGCGTCGAACACGCCTTTTTCCAGTTCGCCGGGTGTGGTGGGCGCCTTGGCGGTCGAAATATTGCCGCCCTCATCCATCAGCACCAGATCGGTAAAAGTGCCGCCAATATCGATTCCGAGATACATCTTCGCCGACGCTTTTGAGCGTTTCCCCAGGAGGCTTTTGCTACAAGCGCTAAGGGATCGGGACGCCGAAGTCCACCTCTCGTCCAAATGCCGCCACAGCGTTAGAATAGCAGCCATGCGACGCTGAGAGGGGCTGACTGTGAAGGCTATCTTCATCGCGGGTTTGGGTGTGGCGCTGGTTGCGAGTTCGGTGCACGCCCAGCAGCCCCAGGTTGTCGGGCAGCCGGTATTGCGCGCGCCTGCGGCGAGCGCTCCGGGGGCCGCAAAACACCCGCCCGCGGCCGCAAAGCCGGCGCAAACGGCCGGTAAGCCGCCGCGCGCCGCCAAAGCGCCATCCACCCCCGAGTCCCGATCGGCGGCCGCGCTCGCGCTCTCGGCCGATCCGGTGTTCGACGAGGGCACTTATCAGCGAATCAAGGAAACGCTACTCAGCTATGCCGCCATCCAGGTGCGCGGCGGCTGGCCGGCGATACCGGCCGACGCCAAGCTTGCGCCGGGAGCGAGCGGGCCCGAGGTGGCCTTGCTGCGCAAGCGGCTGGTGATTTCCGACGATTTCGCACCCGAGCTCGAAGCCGGCGACAGCTATGACGCGGCTCTCGTCGACGCGGTCAAGCATTTTCAGCTGCGCCATGGCCTCGAGGCGAACGGCAGCATCGGCCCGCAGACCCTGCGCGCGCTCAACGTGCCGGTCGCCGCGCGGATCAAGCAGCTCGAAGCTTCGCTCGAACGCCTGCTCGGCATGGATTTCGTGTTTGCCGAACGCTACGTGGTCGTGAACATCCCTGCGGCCTTCGTCGAAGCGGTTGCCCACGACAAGGTCGAGCGGCGCTATCGGGTCATCGTCGGCAAGGTCGACAAACCGTCGCCGACGCTCACCGCCTACATCACTGCGGTCAATCTCAATCCGACCTGGACCGTGCCGCTGTCCATTACGAAGAATGAGATCATCCGGCACATGCGCCGAGATCCGAGCTACTTGAGCCGGATGCACATGCGCGTACTGGGAGCGCGTGATGAGGAGATCAGTCCG
>DATMQV010000386.1:0-5723 GCA_035566615.1 Xanthobacteraceae bacterium | reverse complement strand
AGCATCCCGACCCAGGCTGACCCGGTCAGGGATGCGACGCTGCTCGCCGAGATGCGGCGCCAGCTGCCCGATACTTTTGCCTGCGGCCGCTGCCGTTACGACCTTGCGGGCGATCCGGGCGCTGCTTATTACCTCAGGACCTGCCGATAGCGGCGCGCGCCCAGGCTTCGCTGGTGATTTTCGAGGTTGGGCGTGCCGGACGCGAGGGCGATCAAGGATTTGGTGACGACATGACCAAAGCGCACGATCACGCCGCGCACGCGCACGATGGCGCGGAACGCTGGAAGCATGACGGTGTGCGCGTCATTCCCGGCAACCAATTGGATCCCAACGTGCCCTCGACGCCGGGCATGGACCGCAATGCCGCGATCAATTTCGCGCGCGTCGGCGCACAGAAGCTCTGGGCCGGCACCGTGACGATCAAGCCGGACGCCAAGACCGGCGCGCATCACCACGGCCATCTGGAAAGCATCATCTATGTCGTGCGCGGCAAGGCGCGCATGCGCTGGGGCGAGCATTTGCAATTCACCGCCGAGGCCGGTCCCGGCGATTTCATCTTCGTGCCGCCCTATGTGCCGCATCAGGAAATCAACGCCTCCACGGACGAAGTGCTGGAATGCGTCCTAGTGCGCTCTGACGGCGAGGCGATCGCCATCAATCTCGACATCGAGCCGGTGGAAAAGCCGGAGACCGTGCTCTGGGTCGATCCGATCCATCGCGCCCCTTGATCCACCTCGCCTCGCCGGGCGGGAACCAGCGCACAGCAATCGCGAGATGTCAGTGAGCGAACAGATATTCGTCGGCCCGGTGCCGCTGCCTAATCGCGTTCTGCTGGCGCCGATGTCAGGTGTTACCGACGCGCCGTTCCGGCGCATGGCGTCGGACTTGGGCGCCGGCCTGGTGATTTCCGAGATGACCGCCTGCGCGGCACTCGCCGAAGGAAAGCGCATCGCGCGCCGGCGCGCCGAGGCGCACGGCTCGGGCGCGCATGTCGTGCAACTCGCCGGCTGCGAAGCGCGCTGGATGGCGGAAGGCGCGCGCATCGCCGAAGGGCTCGGCGCCGGCATCATCGACATCAATATGGGCTGCCCAGCCAAGCACGTGACCAATGGCACCTCGGGCTCGGCGCTGATGCGCCATCTCGATCATGCGCTCACTTTGATCGAGGCCGTGATCGGCGCCGTGCGCGTGCCGGTGACGCTGAAGATGCGGCTTGGCTGGGACGACCGCTCGCACAATGCGGCCGAGCTTGCGCGGCGCGCACAGGGAGCTGGCGTGCGGCTTGTCACCGTGCACGGCCGCACGCGCTGTCAGTTCTACAAAGGCCGCGCCGACTGGGCGGCGATACGCAAGGTCAAAGACGCGGTGTCTATTCCGGTCGTGGTCAACGGCGACATCGAGAGCTTCGACGATGCGGATGTGGCGCTCGCCGCTTCAGGCGCGGACGCTGTGATGGTCGGGCGCGGCGCGCAAGGGCGGCCGTGGTTTCCCGGCCAGCTTGCGCGCTATCTCGCGGGCGGCCGCCGCGAAGAGCCGCCGCCGCTTGTCGAGCAGCTTGCGCTGGCGAGCGCGCTCTACGGCGAAATGATCGGGCACTATGGCGTCGCCATCGGCATGCGGCATGCGCGCAAACATCTCGCCTGGGCGCTCGACGTGGCCGCGGCCTCAGCCCGCGCTTCCGAGGCGCAGCGGAAGGAAGCGCGCCTGAACGTCCTCACCGCGACCGATCCGGTCATCGTGCTGCGCCGCCTCGCGGAGGCGTTCGAGAGCTTCGGCGGCTTGGCCTAGAGCGCAATTTTCTTTGTCTTCCGCGATCTCGCGGCCGCGAGTCAGCACCATGTGTCGGGCAGGGGACTTTGCGGGGCAAAGTCCATTAATCCGGCCGCGAATGGCCACATTGCCAACCTACTGCGGCCCAAATCTGCCGCACAAACTAATCGCGCATCGGGGGATGCAGGGTGACAATACACAGCGACGGAGGGGTGAATGCCAGGGACAAAGATCCTGTCGGCTTTCCTCATCATGGTCCCTGCGACCATTCTACTGACCACTGAAGCGACGTTAGGCGAGCCCGCGGCAGAGCAATGCAAAGCAAGCCCGGGCGGGGCCGCCCCACGGGGAATGCACTGGTACTACCGCGTCAATCGCGCCACCAACAAACATTGCTGGTATCTCGGACCTGGCGGCGCGCATGTGAAATCTCACACGGCGACGGTAGCGGTTGCCGACGCGCTTGCGGCGCGAAAGGCAAATCCGGTCGACGCCGACAATGCGGCGCCGATGCAAGCCATGCCGGCCGATGGTGCCGAACCGGCTGCGCCGGTGCAAACCGCATTCGCGCAAACGCAAACCGCGAGCGCGCAAACGGCGCTTGCGCAAGCTGCGCCGGCCGATCAGGCCGCAACCGCCAATCAGGCAGTCGGCGGACCGGGCTTTGGCTCGCGCTGGCCGGAGGACCTTCCGAAAGCGGAAGATCTGGAGCAGAGCGAGCCGGCGCCAGTCAGCGACAGCTATGCCGAACGGCGCGACACGGACGCGATCGCGCAAATGCCGTCGAAGTGGCCTGGCGGGAAAGCGGGCCACGCGGCTCAATCCGCAGCAGGCGAAACCGCACTGCGCTATTTCTCGATCTTGGGGATTGTTGTGATCCCGTTGCTCTTGGCCGCAGGGTGGGTGGCGAAATATTCCCGCGAGCCGCATCGTTCCAACATGCAAGAGCGGTTGCGGACGATGGCAAACAGTCTGCGTCCGCGCCGGCGGAGCGATGCGTTCGATGAGGCGATGTTCGTCGGATCGGCGCCGCCGCTTAGTCCGGCAACATCGCGGTGGCGCGCCGGCCCCGGTTGGCGGGAGCGCGCGCCGACCGATCCGGCGCAGGATCTGAAGACAAGCCTTGCGGAATTGATGCACGATTTGCGCCGCGCGGCCGAGCCGCACGAACCGGATCGCTACGCGGAGCGCGTGTACGATCGGGCGGATGACCGGGCGTTCAGCCCGTCGTTGCAGCCCGCGGAATAAAGGGGGAGCGGGTGTAGCCCGGGTTGGGCCAGCGGGCTCGGCTCAAGTGGGCCGGTCCGATGAAAAGCGCGGCGAACGATCGCGAGCCGGCAGGCGGGGTGTGTGCCGGTTTTCGCGGGGGTCACCGGTGCTCAATCCGGGCTACCAGCATTCCAATCCCGGCTTTTTGTTTGCGCGTGATGTTCGGAAAACCGGCCTTTGTGCCGGATCATGCTCTAGATATTAGGTTTGAGCATGATCTTTTCCGAAAACCGGTTTCCACTTTTCGGGATCATGCTCTGGCGCTCCGCCCGATTGCTTGCTTTGTTTCCTCCCAAACTTCCCGGCGAAGCCGCAAACCTCCGGCTTCGCCTCACTTTGACATTTAGCGACGGCGCAACGCCGTATCGCTTCCGGGGAGATCGAGGCGGGGAGCAAACAACAATGGCCAAACGGGTGGCGCCGGACGCCGCGCTGTTGATGCTGCATTGGCAGAACAGCGTCTGCGACCCCAGGGGAGTCTGGGGCAAGAATCTCTGCCGGCAGATCGAGAAGAACAACGCCATCAAAAACGCCCAGAGCGTGCTGGCGACCGCGCGCTATCGCGGACTCCTCACTATCTTCGTCAATATTGGCTGGCGCCCCGGCTTTCCCGAATTGCCGGAGAACCAATATTACCCGCTCTTGCAGGGCGCCAAGGACGAGAACAAAGGCATCGTCGGCACCTGGGAGGTCGATGTCATTGACGCGCTGCGCCCGATGGCGAGCGAGCCGATCGTGATCAATTTCGGCTCCGACAGTTTCGAGGGCACCGATCTCGATCGCATTCTGCACGCCAATGCGATCGGACATCTGTTCGTCAGCGGACAATGCATCGAGCATGTGGTGGCAACGACCATCAAGCGCGCGGCCAATATGGGTTACAACGCGACGCTGATCAAAGACGCGACCAGCGGCTTCACCGACAGCAATTACCGCGCGATGCTCGACATCCTGCCGCTTTACGCGAGGCTGATCACGTCGGCCGAATTCATGCTGGACGCACCCTATGGCGGCACGGCACGCAGCGAGAGGGCGCCGGAGGCGCGGAATTCTTTCTCGGACCGCGTTGCTTTCCTTCGGCCGTGACCGGGTGACGGCCGCCCGCGTCCGCGCCTGCCCCCGCTGGCGTCGCCGCCAATGAAAGCGGTTTGCTGGGTCGAACGCAACGTTGGATTGGCGGTTTCGGTCCGTTCGACTGGGGGCCGCGGCCCTACAGCTGACACCCGTGATTGCGCGCCCAGTAATTTTTTTGACTGGACGCCCAAGGGTCGCCCCAATTGCGCATAATCTCATGGCAACGTGGCTTTCGTTGCTGCGTGCGGGGGCGAGGGGGTTAGGTCCGTGAGGGCAGGGGTTTTCGGTACTGCCACGCTGTCTCTGTGCCTTTTGATTTCGGCCGTTTCCGTCGGCTGCGCGCAATCCCCGCCGCCGTCCGCTGCGCCGCCGGCCGCCGGGGCTCCGTTGCCCGGTTTCGTGCCGCCTTACGAGATCACCAAGATCGTGCGGGCTGCCGGATACGATCCGCTGACCCGGCCGCGCCGGGAAGGCACGACCTATGTGGTCCGCGCCACCAATTATCGCGGCATTCTCATGCGCATCGTGGTCGATGCGCGCTCGGGCGCGATCCGCGCCGTCAATCGCATCGTGCCCGGTCCAGCCCCCTATGGCGTTGTCGGCGTGATGGCACCGCCACCGCCCTATGGTGGTGGGCCCTACGATCCGCCGATCGGCCCGTTGCCGGGTCCTCCGCCGCCCTATGCGGCGGGGCCCTACGGCCCATTGACCGGTCCGCCGCCGCCTTATCCGCCGCCCTACTATGATGCGCCCCCAGGCTACGGCATGACGCCCGACATGCTCGAGCCGATGGAGCCGCCCGGCGGGCCGATGGAAGCGGATTTGAATACGCCGCCACCGCCGCCCGTCGCGCGTTCCCATCCTTATCCGGCGGCGCCAAGCGGGCCGCCATTGCCGCGGTCGCGGCCGTCGGAATCTGCGACCCACGAAGCAAAGCCGCCGCGCACCGAAAAGCCTATTGAAACCCCGGCGATCAAATCCGCGCCCGCGCCCGGCGCGGCCACGGTGACGCCAGCCGCGCCGCCCGCCGTACCGGCGACGCCGGGGCCGGCGGCCACGCCGCCCGCACCGCCTTCGCCTCCCACCGCAGCCGCGCCTGCGAAAAAGCCGCCGCCGTCTTTGCCGCCGATCCAGGATTGATCGTCGGAGTGGTTCCTCAGTCCTAATCTATCAATGGGTTAGCTGCTGAAAGTGACTAACATATCGGTTTGTTAGTCACTTCCTGTTCGCGATCAGTTCGGCTGCTTCCTTCGCCATCCGAATCTGATCGGCCGTCTTCGTATATCTCGCGACCTCCCTCAGGGTCTTGTGTCCAGTGATCGCCGCTATCTGATGTGGGCTTGCACCTGCCTCGGCCAACCGAGTAGCGGCGGCATGCCTAAGACCATGCGGGACGCAATGCTTGGGCAATCCAGCAGCATCGCATTGCCGCCGAAACCATTCGCTAAAGTCACCAGGCTTGTATGGCGTGCCGCTCTCAGTCGTCAGGAACGTAAGAGCTTGGACGGGAGTATTCGCCAGCACCGCTCGTAACTCGGAAGAGATCGGGATCTGTAATTCCGCTCCGGTCTTTTGCTGCTTTACGTAAATGCTATTGCCGCGAATATGCT
>DATMQV010000385.1:0-3298 GCA_035566615.1 Xanthobacteraceae bacterium | reverse complement strand
GAACAACGCGACGATGGTGACGAGGAGGGAGATGGTTCCGACATCTCCGATCACGCCGGTGCGCAGCAGAAGCGTTCGCGTCGCCGCCATCGGCAGGAAAAAGGCGAGATAGATGACGATGGAATGCTCGCCGCAGAAGCGCAAGAATTCCAGCCGATGCGCCCGCGCCAGCAGCGTGCCCACGGTGATGATGGCGCAGGCTCCTGCAAGCCCAAGCATGAGCGAGATCAAGGGCAGGCCGGCCAGGCCGAAATTGACCAGGCTGCCGTTGAGGAGGGCCCAGAGCAAAAGCGCAGCAACAGCCGGCAAGGGGCGCGCCCGGGCGCGCTTCGACAGTGCGAATACGTATTCGGCAAACAGATAGCCGGAGTAGAAATAGACAAAACGCGCGCAGAATTCGTCGATCACCGTCCAGGTGGTGGCGATGTGAGACATCTCCAATGCCGCCGCAAGGCACCAGATCAGAAGCGGCGGCAGGCGCCGCGTCGCCTTGGTGACTACGAAAAACACCGGCAGTAGATAGATGAACCACAATGTGCCGAAAGGCTCGACGAAAGATTCAAGATACAGCATTCCAGCATGGGACCAGCTCGTCTCGGCCGCAAAGCCGGGCGCCTTGAATCCGAACTGGATCGTCACCCACAGCACGTAGAAGTAGGCGAAGTGGACGACCTTGCGATCGAGATAGGTGCGCCAGTCGCGGTCGATCACAACTGAGAGAAACAATCCCGAGATCAGGAAAAAATCCGGCATTCGGAACGGCTTTGCGAACACGACCAAGGCATGCATGAAGCCAGTTTGGCCTGCCGCCAATTCAACGCCGAGCACCGAGTGCATCATCACCACCATGACGATGCAGATACCCTTAGCGTAGTCCACCCAGTCAATGCGGCCGGCGGCCGCATTTCCGTCCCGAGCCGAAGGCGTGCCACGCTCGGCAAGAAACGGTGTGCCAGTTGCTGTCATGGGTGTCCCTTTTCGGCGCAATGCGGCCGCAAGAAGCGGCATCATCGGCTCTATCCGTTTCATTCTCCTTTATTCATTCAAACGACGTGCCGGATGGCCGTTCCTCTCTGCGTCAATATGCTCTAAGACCCGCCCCCGACAGGTCAATCCTGTTAACCATCACCGACGCCATGCCTGACCCACAAACCCGGTGGGTGACTACGGGACAAAAATTGCACCGCAACTTCGACATACCTCTGCCGATCGATGCCGTCCTCGACGATCTGTCTCGCACGCTCGAGACCCATAACGCCGCGGTGCTAGTCGCCCCGCCTGGCGCGGGCAAGACCACGCGCGTGCCGCTGGCGCTGCTCGATCTGCCATGGGCTGCGAACAGGAAAATCATCGTGCTGGAGCCGCGCCGGATCGCGGCGCGCGCGAGCGCCGAACGCATGGCGTATAATCTTGGAGAGCGTGTCGGCGAGACCGTGGGCTATCGGGTCCGGTTCGGCTCGAAGGTGTCACACTCAACCCGAATCGAGGTGGTCACGGAGGGGATTTTCTCCCGGAAAATTCTGGACGATCCGGAACTGTCTGACGTCGCCGCAGTCCTGTTCGACGAGTTTCACGAACGCTCGCTCGATGCCGATCTCGGCCTTGCGCTGGCGCGCGATGCGCAAACCGGCTTGCGCGAGGATCTTCGGCTTGTTGTGATGTCGGCGACGCTGGATGGCGCGCGAGTTTCCGGATTGCTCGGCCAGGCGCCAGTGATTGCAAGCGAAGGCCGCGCCTTTCCGGTCGAGACGCGCTACCTCGGCAGAAAACCGGACACGCCGCTGGAGCGCCAGATGGCGGATGCGATTGCCACGGCGCTGCGGGCCGATCCCGGTTCGGTGCTGGCATTTCTGCCGGGCGCCGCCGAGATTCGCCGCACCCAGACTTTTCTCGCCGAGCGCATCCATGACACGTCAGTCGAAATCGTACCGCTGTTCGGTGCGCTGGAGGCATCGGTGCAGGATCGTGCCATTGCACCGCCACCTAAGGGGCGGCGCAAGGTGGTGCTGGCCACTTCGATCGCGGAGACTTCGCTGACCATCGAAGGTGTGCGTATCGTTGTCGACTCGGGCCTTGCGCGCGTGCCGCGCTACGAGCCCGACATCGGTCTCACTCGGCTGGAGACCGTCCGCGCTTCCCGCGCCGCGGTCGATCAGCGCCGCGGCCGCGCCGGACGTACCGAGCCCGGCGTCTGCTACCGGCTGTGGGACGAACCGCAAACCGCTTCCTTTGCCGCCTTCACGCAGCCCGAAATCCTCAGCGCCGATCTGTCCTCGTTGGTGCTCGATCTTGCGCAATGGGGCGTTAGCGATCCCGCCGGGCTTGCCTTTCTCGACAAGCCGCCACCGCCGGCGCTGAAGGAAGCCCGTGAGTTGCTGCACGAACTCGGGGCGCTCGACGGCGACGGCCGCATTACCGCGGAAGGCAAGAGCCTGCGGGCGCTGGCGCTGCCGCCGCGGCTGGCGCGCATGATCGTGGACTCCAGCCGATTGGGCACAGGCCGCGCCGCCGCCGAAATCGCCGCCGTGCTCACCGAGCGCGGTTTAGGCGGTGACAGCGTCGATCTCGATGTCAGGCTCGATGCGTTTCGCCGCGACCGTTCGCAACGCGCAGAGAGCGCGCGCGGGCTCGCGCAACGCTGGGCATCCCAGGTCGCCGCTTCAACTCCCTCCCCCCTTGCGGGCGAGGGTCGGGGTGGGGGGTCCACAACGGCAGCACGAGTTCGGGGTACCCCCAGCCCTGACCCCTCCCCGCAAGGGGGAGGGGAACTAACTACCGGCGTCATGCTGGCGCTTGCATTTCCAGACCGCATTGCGCGCAACCGCGGCAACGGCGGTTTTTTGCTTGCCAGCGGACGGGGGGCCGCGATCGACCAGACGTCGGCGTTGTCGCGCGCGCCTTTCATCGCAGTCGCCGAACTCACCGGCACCGCGGCGCAGGGTCGAATTCTGCTGGCGGCGCCGATTACCCAGGCGGAGATCGAGGCGCATTTCGCCGATCAGATCACGACTGCAGACGAGATTGCCTTCGATCGGGGCGCCATGGCGTTGCGGGCAAGGCGCAGAAAGACATTGCACGCGATCACGCTGTCGGAAGCGCCGTTGACGTTGCAGCCCACGGCGGAAACCGCGCGTATCCTGGCTGACGGCGTCATCTCGATCGGGCTTGACAAATTGCCGTGGTCGAAGCCGGCAAGGCAATGGCGCGACCGCGTGACCTTCCTGCGCAAGGCCGAAGGCGAGGCGCCGCAAAATCCCTGGCCCGACCTGTCGGACGACGCCCTGGCGGCGCAACGCGA
>DATMQV010000384.1:0-9584 GCA_035566615.1 Xanthobacteraceae bacterium | reverse complement strand
CCCAGGGTCGGTTGGGCGATGCGCGAGTGGTTGCTCTACGTCACCGGCGGCCTCGCGGTCGGGCGAGAGAATTTCTCGCAGACAATCGCAATATTGGCGCCGTTTACGGAAACCTCGGGCTTTGCGACGACCCGCGCTGGTTGGACCGTCGGCGGCGGTATCGAATACGCAATCGCACGCAACTGGTCGATCCGCGGCGAGTATCTCCATGTCGACCTCGGCACGGTGAATACGGCGGGAACGCTCACGCCGCCCTTTCCGGGGCTCACCCTTACGGGCTCGGTTCGCTTGACGACAGAGATTGCGCGCGGCGGACTCAATTATCGCTTCTGAGCCTGTCGCCGCGAGCGCCGATCGCCCTGATGTCGGCTCCGACATTGCGGGGCAGCGCAATTCCTGGTGAACTCCAAGCCTGCGAGCGCAAGCCCGCTGCGAGCCGAGCGCGCGGGTGGGGCGATCTTAGATTCGCTACGATCCGTCGCTATTCAGCCAAGTTGCGAATAGCCGACTTGCGACTGAGGACTGCATTTGGAGTCAATACCGGGACTGCATTTGGAGCCAGTCAATGCAGCGCGTGAGACGATACAAGCGCTTTGCGGCGCGATGCCTTGAGGAAGCGCGCGTAACCATCGACCCCCGTCTCAAGGGATTCCTGGCCGAGATGGCGCAGGAATGGCAACGGCTCGTCGAAGAGGCGAACGGCGCGAAGGACCTGACGAAAATTCAGGGCCCGGACGTCGATCCCGGCGATTAAAGCGGCAAATCTGTGCTACGGTTGCGGCCGAGGCTTTGGAGCGCCAAAGCGCAGAACGGCCGTCCTCGGTCGTTTACCGCGGCTGCGCCTCCAACCGTTCGCGCTTTAGGAGGACGCCATGGCGAAAGACCAAAATCCGGCCGAGGAAATGAACGCATTTGCGCATCAGGCAAAAGAGCAGGCGATGGCGGCGGCGGACACCTACTTCAATTTCCTGAAAAAGGCTATTTCATCTTATCCGTCGAGCGGCAACGCGTTTGGCGACAGTATGAAAGGCTATGCCGAGAGGAACGTCGCCGCCATGCACGACTTCGTACAAAGACTGGGCCAAGCGAAGGATTTTCAGGACGCGCTGCGGATTCAGGCGGAGTTCATGCAGTCCCAGTTCTCGGCGCTGAGCGAACAAACGAAAAGCCTCGGCGAAGCCTACACGCGGTCGGCCGCGGACGCGATGAACAAGACCACCAAGCTTTGAGACCGTTTTAAGCCGCGGCGGCTTTCGCGCCCGGCTTGGCTTCCGAGCCGCCGTGCTCGAGCAAGACTGCACGGCGGCCTGCAATCGCAAAGCGCACCTGATCCAGCGCAAGCCCGAACGAGGCTTGCACGGCCTCGTCGTATTCTTCTTGCTCGGTCTGGTGGATGATCGCGACCACCAGATGGTCGACGTCGACCTGCAGCTTGTCGAGCGCCTCGAGCGAAGGTGCGTGGTTGGCTTTTTGCGTGAGATCGAGCAGGCGCTGCAGCAGCCGCAACCGCCGGGGGCGGCCGCTGCTGCGGAAATAGCTGGCGACGCCCGCGATCGCCGATCCGAAGATCGGAAAGATCAACAGGCCGTAGAAGATGTCGTCGCCGTATTTGTCAAAGAACGATTTCTGATCGTCGTTCAGATAGGCGAGCGCGCCCGGATGCACGACGACGTTGGCGTCTTTCTCCGTCGCGGGCGCGCGGATCTTGATTTCGCCCGGCATCGCCGCTGCCAGCGCCAGCCGCGATGTGAAGATCAGCTTCGCTAGCGTGCCGATCGCGTCGTGGTGGAACGATTTTTTCGCGACCAGGTATTCCGGAAACGAGAGGCTCTTGAGCCCGTCGGGTGGCGCCGTCGGATTGCCGCCGAACGTGCCGGCTTCGATGTCGACGGATTGAAAGGCATTATTGCGCTTGGCCATGCCCTCGGCCTGATCGATGGGGATGAAGCTCGGCGCCTGTCCGTTGACTGTGGCGGCAGCCACCACATCGTTGATGGCCTGCCCAGTTTCCGCACCGGCTACGAACAGCACATCGACTTGCAGAGCTTTGACCGCCTCGGCGATGTGGCTCGGATCGATCAGCGAGACCTGCACCTGATTGAGCGGAACGCCATAGTGGCTGAGCACGACGTCCAAGACTTCCCGGGTCGCCGCATTGCCGGTGACCACGCCGATGCGGTGGCCGGCGAGCTTTGAGACGCTGTCGAGCTTGTTGGCATCGGCGTCGGCCTTGTCGGCTTTGTTGTCGGCATCGCCGCTGTTGTCGGCATCCTTGTCCGTCGCCTTGTCGGCATTTTTGCCGGCAGCCTTATCGGCGCTCTTAACAGCGACCCTGGCGGTCTTGTCGGCCTGGTCGCTCCTGTCATTCTTCTCATTCCTGGCGCCCTTCCCTTTATCGGCTGTGGCGCCCTTCGTTTTGTCTGTGCCCTTCTCCGGCTTGGCGGCCTTCTCTTTGCTTTCCGGAGCGCTCGCTTCTTTCGGCGCGGGCGGTAGAGCCGCCTCCTTCTTCGGCGGCGCGGGCGGAGGCTGGGTCGGAGCGATCAGCGCCATCACGTTCTGGCGCAAAATGGCGACCACCGGCCAATCGGGCGAATCGCCAAGCGTGCTAGGCAAGACGGCAAGATCGGCCTCGCCGTTGGCAACCGCAGCCGCACTCGCCTTCGGCCCGTCGGTGGCGACGAGATGGAGCTGAACCCTGTCGTGCTCGACGGCGAACTTGTGGCTCAGCATCTCGACGAATTTGACGTCGGCGCTACCAGGGGGGCCCGCAGCAACGCGCATCTCCGTCGGCGCCAGCGTGACGTGAAGCGCCGCCCAGATAAGGCCGCCGAGAATGATCATTCCCAGAATGGTTACGGTGCGGGTATGGCGCAGGAACGCCCTGATCCGGTTCCGCACGGTGTGTCCAAGCGCTTCGAGGCTCATTGCAGCAGTCAATGCGTGCGCCGGCGCGGCGGAGGAAGGCTCCGACTCTTTGTTCCGTCCAAACCGCCGCCACAGCCACAGCTTCATGGCGAGCGGCGGACGATGCGAGGGTCCGGGGGGCATGGTCAAATCCTAAACACGCGCATTATAGCCGCATAGCCGCCCGCAGTGTGGGCTGCGCAAAGATCGCTTGGTTAAGCGCCGAAAGGGTGGAAATTTGGTCGAGAATTTGGCGGCAGTTCAGCGCGCCGGCGTATCAGCGCTCCGTCCGGTAGACGGACCCCAAGGGCCGAAGCGCACGCCGCTTGGCAGCGCCTGATGCAGCATCAGCATTTCGCCGATGGTTTCGGGCGTCACCAGGCCGACCAGCCGGTCCAGACCGTCGACAATAGCCACGGCCGGCGCGGCCTTTTCTTGCAGCAGGCGGAAGGCATCCTCCAAACATCGATTCTTGTTCACGGTCGGGATGCCGGTCGTCATCACGTCGGCAACGCGGGCGTCCGGTCCACGCTCGCGCAGCGCGCGGATCAGGTCGCCGCGACCGAGCACGCCAATCGGCCGGCTCGCCCCGTCCACCACCGGAAACTCGCTCTGGCTGGTGCGCAACAGCGTCTCGACGGCGGTGTCCACATGCTCGTCCGGCGTGAGCGTGACAAATTGCGTCAGCATCGCCGAGGTCACCGGCACGCCCCGCGACATCGCCCGGGTCGCCACCAGATGCGCCTCCGAGGAGGCGGCGAGATAAACGAAGATAGCGATGAAGATCAAAAGCGGATTGCCGAACAGGCCGAGAAAGCCGAGCACGAAGGCCACCCCCTGTCCGATCATGGCCGCGATCTCGGTGGCGCGCACATAGCCCAAACGGCTCGCCAGCAGCGCGCGCAGAACGCGGCCGCCATCCATCGGAAAGGCCGGGATCAGATTGAACAACGCAAGAAACAAATTAACCGCGGCCAGCCGATCGACCATGCTGACATTGGAGGCTTCGAGCGTGGAAGACAGATGGCCGGCAGAGAGGTTTGCGCCGCCGACGGCCATCAGCAGCAAGGCGATGACCACATTGACCGCAGGTCCGGCGATGGCGATGAGGAATTCCTCGCTCGGCTTTTCCGGAATGCGCTCGAGCCGCGCCACGCCGCCGATCGGCAGCAGAATAACATCCGGGGTGCGAACGCCAAATCCGCGCGCGGTGAAGATGTGGCCGAATTCGTGCAGCAACACGCACAGGAAAAGAAGCACGACGAACAACAGGCTGCTCCAGGCGACCTGCGGCCCGCCGGAGAAGTAATTCACGCCGAAGATCCAGGCGAGGAAGAGAAGAAATGTCACATGGATGCGGATCGCCGTGCCGGCGACTGACCCGATGTTCAAAGACCAGGACATGACGTCCTCTTGGCATCCTCTGCGGCCAAGCTTACCGCGGCCGGTTTCGGCCGCCCGTCCGGCGGCCTCTTGGAACGGGTACTACTGCTCAAGTAGTCATTGCGCCGCCGGTTGACGAGAGTGCCGCAAGATTTGGCGGCGGAGCTGGCGCGGCCTCAAGCCCGCCGAGCTATGGACAAGCTCGCACGCCGATTGGCTTAGCGGCGTGCAATGACGCCTGGAACCCGCCGCGGGAGCTGCCTTGCGGGCGCCAGCTTCGATGGCCATTTACCCGGCGGTCGAACGAGGGTGGCTTTCGATGCCATTTGGTTACAAGGCAGCGTGGTCCAACGCCGGAACTGGCGGAGCGACTTGGGCAGAGGCCGAAGCGCTGGCGCAGCGTCTGGCCGAAGACGAACAGACGCTCAAACGGCGCTTCTGGCAGAAGCTGCGCGCATTGGCGGCGCGGCTGCCCTTTGCCGAGGATCTGGTTGCCGCGCACTATTGCGCGTTCGACCGGCAGACGCCGTTGCATGTGAAGGCCGCACTCATCGGCGCGCTCGCGTATTTCGTCCTGCCGGCAGACGTGGTGCCCGATGTCCTTCCGGTGATCGGCTATACCGACGACGCGGCGATGCTGGCCGGCGCCATCAAACTTGTCGCCTCGCACATCACCCCGGATCACCGCGAAGCCGCCCGGCAGAAGCTCGCCCGCATGCGCGGCGCAAGCTGATCTTAGCGATCACGGCCTCAACACGATCTTCCCCATCACTTTGCGCTCGGCGATCGCCTTGAGCGCGGCCGCCGTCTCGGAGAGCGGATAAGCCGCGTGCACATACGCGCTGAGCTTGCCTTCGGCGCACCAGGCCGCGATCTCTTTCATCAAAGCGGCTTGGCCTTTTGGATCGCGCATCGTCCAGGCGCCCCAAAGTACGCCGCGGATATCGCAGCTCTTGAGCAGCACCAGATTGAGCGGAATTTTCGGAATGTCGCCGGCCGCAAAGCCGACCACCAGATAGCGGCCTTCCCAGCCGAGCGAGCGCAATGCCGGCTCCGCATACCGGCCGCCGACCGGATCGTAAACGACGTCGATGCCGCGCGCGCCGCCCAGACGCTTGAGCGCATCGCGCAAATCTTCGCTTGCGTAGTTGACCGTCTCGTCGGCGCCGTGCGCCTTGGCGAAAGCGAGCTTCTCATCCGACGAAGCGCAGGCGATCACGCGCGCGCCCATGATCTTGCCGATCTCGATTGCCGCGAGGCCAACGCCGCCGGATGCGCCCAGAACCACGAGCGTCTCACCCGCCTTAAGCTCGCCGCGTTCCCGCAAGCCGTAAAGCGTCGTAGCATAAGTGACGGTCAGGCCGGCCCCGCGTTCGAAATCGAGATTTTGCGGAAGCTTCACCAAGTGCGCCGCGCCGGCTGCGATCTTTTCGCGGGCCGCACCCCAGCCGGTCCAACCGATCACGCGATCGCCCGGCGCAAAGTCGCGCACGCCGGCGCCGACACTCTCGACGATGCCGGCGAATTCGGCGGCCGGCGAGAACGGAAACGGCGGCTTGTGCTGGTATTTGCCGGCAATGATCAGCAGGTCGAAAAAATTGAGCGCGGCGGCCTTGACGTCAATGACCGCTTCGCCCGGGCCTGGCTTCGGCTCGGGAATGTCGGCCAGTTCCAAATCGTCGGGCGTGCCGAAGTGCGTGCACAGGACAGCTTTCATGGATGATCCTTCATTCCGGGGTGCTGAAGGGTTCGCGCCCGAAACTCATAAGCACGGAACGTGTCGGCAATGGAAGTAGGACGGGCCCGTGGGACAGTACCGGCTCGCGACCGCGCTTCAGCGCAAGGCGTTCACCCTAAAAGGCCGCGCCCAGGCCGCTGTCGGCTAGCGAACGCTGCAGTCGCGCGCAGGCGAGCCGCAGCCGCGACTTCACGGTGCCAAGCGGAATGTTGAGCTGCTGCGCAATGGCGCTGTGCGACAGACCTTCGAAGAAAGCGAGCTTCACCAGCGCAAGCTGCTCTTGCGGCAAGACACGCAGCGCGTTGCGCACATATTCCTGCCGCTGCATTGCGTCGATATGTTCGTCGCAGCCAGCGCCGGGATCGGGAATGGTGAAAAAATCTTCGGCCGGAAGGCAGCATTCGCGGCTGCGGCGCTTCACATCGATACGCCGGTTGCGTGCGATCTGAAACACCCAGGTGATGGCCGCCGACCGGCTGCGGTCATACAGATGCGCCTTCTGCCAGATCGTTTCCATTACGTCTTGGGTGAGATCCTCGGCAGCCGCCGGGGCGAGACCAAGCCGCGCAAGCTGCGCCTGCACGCGTGACCGGAAGTGGTCGAACAGAACTGCGAATGCCCTGCAGTCGCGCGTCGCGCCGACGGCCGTGAGCAAGTCGTCAAGCTCGTTCTTCCGTGCGGCCGCGCGGCCGGCGGCAAGGTGATCATCAACGTGAGTGCGGCAGGCCAAATCCACGATATTCCCCCAGCGCGCCCGAAAAATTTCTGAGAGGTATTCAAGTTCGGTCGGTAGCTGATTGCTGTGTTGGCCATCACGTCTGCCGAGTGATGGATGTCACGTTTCTGCGGGTTTGACAGCTTGGCGGCTTGCTTGCTGAATTCGTTCCCTAGTTTCTGAAATTGGGTTAAGCTTGCGTAGTTTGGAATCAGCCCAAGCGCTTTACCGTGAGGTCTGATGCTGATTGATCGAAGATGGCGGCTGGTGTTGTCGCTGTTGGCCGTGGTGGCGTACGCCGTTCCGGCGTTCGCGCAGCAACCCGCTCCCAATGGAGCGGCGCCGGCTGCCGGCGCTGCCGTCAAGAAGCCGCCGAAGCCCGCGCCCGCGACAACCGGTACGGCAGATCCGGTGGCTGCCGCCGCCGGCGGGGCGAAGCCGACGCTGCTCGGCCAATACGGCGATTGGGGCGCCTACACAGCGTCTCCGGGCGGTAAGAAGATATGCTTTGCGATTGCCAAGCCCGCATCGTCGGAGACCACGCCGGCGGGTAAGACGCGCAATCCGTCTTACATGTTCATCTCCTCCCGCCCGGGAGAGAAGGTGACCGACGAGGTCTCCATCATCATCGGCTATCCGTTCAAGCCCAATTCGGAAGCGACGGTCGCGGTCGGTACGGCTTCCTTCGCGCTCTACACGCAGCAAGACGGCGCCTGGATCAAAAACGCGGCCGAGGAAGCGCATCTGATCGAGGCCATGCGGAGCGGACAGAATGCGGTGATCAAGGGGATGTCGGCGAAGGGCACCCACTCGACCGATGTCTTTTCGCTAAAGGGCCTCGCCCAGGCGCTTGACCGCACCGACCAGGACTGCAAATAGGCGCTTAACGCTCCCGCGGAACCTGGTTTAAGCGGTTGCATCGCGCAAAGCTTTACATCCCTTGCCGGCCGGCCGTTTCGGGCAGATACCTTCGCCGCATAAAGCCCGGAGCAAGCTCTCCCCCCTTGCATCGAGAGGGATTATCTGTGCGAAGGTGCTCGCGTATTCATCGGATCGATCATGACGACGTCTCTTGCTGGTGCTGACAGCGATGCTGCCACGATGGGTGCGCCCATCGAGAAGCGGCCGCTCGAGCGCTACGTGGCGCCGGCAAAGCCGTCGCTGGTCGGCCTCTCGCGCGTTGCGCTTGCCGAAGCGCTCGGCGGGATCGACGTGCCGGAACGGCAGCGCCGCATGCGCGTGCAGCAGATTTGGCACTGGCTTTATGTGCGCGGAGTCCAGGACTTCGACGCCATGACGACCTTGTCCAAGGAGATGCGCGCGCAACTCGATCGGCACTTTACGCTGGCGCGGCCGGAGATCGTGGCCGAGCAGATTTCCGTGGACGGCACGCGCAAATGGCTGCTGCGGCTGCCGGGCGAGACGCCCGATCGCCCGCATGACGTCGAGTGCGTTTATATCCCCGAGACCGATCGCGGCACGCTGTGCATTTCGAGCCAGGTCGGCTGCACGCTCAATTGCTCGTTTTGCCATACCGGCACGCAGCGGCTGGTGCGCAATCTGACGCCGGGCGAGATCGTCGGTCAGGTGGTGCTGGCGCGCGACCGGCTAGCCGACTGGCAGCGCGCCGCAGCACCAGCCGGGACGGAGCCGGAGAAGCGGCTCGTTTCCAACGTCGTCATGATGGGCATGGGCGAGCCGCTCTATAATTTCGAGGCGGTGCGCGACGCGCTCGCTGTGGTCGCCGACGGCGATGGGCTCAGCCTCTCCAAGCGGCGCATCACGCTGTCGACCTCGGGCGTGGTGCCGAATATCGTGCGCGCCGGCGCGGAAATCGGCTCCATGCTCGCGGTCTCGCTGCATGCGGTGACCGACGAGCTGCGCAATGAGCTCGTGCCGCTCAACCGCAAATATCCGTTGCGCGACTTGCTCGACGCCTGCCGGAATTATCCGGGGCTCTCCAACGCGCGGCGCATCACCTTCGAATATGTGATGCTCAAGGGCGTCAACGATTCGCTTGCCGACGCGCGCGCGCTGGTGCGGCTGATCAAAGGCATTCCGGCCAAGATCAATCTCATCCCGTTCAATCCCTGGCCCGGCACCAAATATGAATGCTCGGACTGGGAGCAGATCGAGAAATTTTCCGAGATCGTTTTCGACGCCGGCTACGCCTCGCCCGTGCGCACGCCGCGCGGACGCGACATTCTCGCCGCCTGCGGCCAGCTCAAGAGCGCGACCGAAAAGCTCTCGGCCCGCGAGCGGCTCGCTTTGCGCGCCATGGCGATGACCGATTGATGCGGCGACCATGAGCGTCGTCGCTCGGATCCTGGTGATGTTCCTCGCCTATGTGCTGGCGTGCGTGGCCGCATCCGCTGTGTTCACGATCGGCACGCTCACGCCGCATTGGGACGATCTCATGTCGTCCGGCCTGCCGCCGGCGGCGGTCTGGGCGATTGTCGCGGTCGGCACGCCCATCATCGGCGCCGTCGCCGCGCTGCCGACGGCTCTGGTCGTCGCCATCGCAGAAGGGTTTGCCTGGCGTTCGGTGATCCTCTATGCCGTGCTCGGCGGCGCGCTTGCGCTCGCCTTATCGTACGGGTTGGACATGCCCGGCATTGCTCAGCCGGATACTTACATCGCGAATGAGCGCCACCTGCTGGCTGCTTCCGGCATTGCCGGCGGGCTCGTTTATTGGCTGTTTGCGGGCCGCAGCGCTGGTTCCTGGAAGTGATCGCATGAACCGCACCGGGCTCATCATCGCGCTTGCGATCGCCGCCGTGGTCGGCGCGGTGTTCGCCATTTATCCGCAACTCGATGTCGCGATCGCGGCGCTGTTCTACAATC
>DATMQV010000383.1:0-9215 GCA_035566615.1 Xanthobacteraceae bacterium | reverse complement strand
AACGATCATGCGCCCCGGCAAGCGCCGACCTCGCAACGGGTGGCGGGAAAGGGCGTCTCATTCGAAGACAAGGATGAGCCCAGGGCAGCAGCCACGCTCAGTACCTCGCTGCGGGTTTTGCAATCGGGGCGGAAACAGTTGGATTCATGTGGGCGGTCAGTTGGTGCAATTACAAAACGTGTCGCGAACTATCAACGGGTTAGAAGAAAACGCGCTAATCTACCGTTGAACTATTCCCCAGTAGTGCGCGATGGCTGTGTGGAACGGCCGATTCAGCGCCCCTGGAACGCCGCTTCATCTATGACAAATTGCGGCGGTTTCCAAGCCTTAGTCCAAGTCGTGTCCAAGCCTTGGTCTAAGTCTCGGGCCAAGCCTTGGTTTAAGTCTCAGGCCAAGCCTCGGTTCAGCCTCGCTGCAAGGCCGGCCTGGGCCGGCTGAGGTGGGGTAGGGCACCGACCGCCGGAGGGCCACGGGCGCCGGCCGCCTTCTCAGTGCTGTTCCCGGCCGCGGCCGGAAATTCCGAACACGACAGTTCCAATGGAGAGCAGGCTGCAGGCGGCGGCGATCAGGAATACCGCCCGCGGCTCGCCGTGGTCCATCAGTATTCCATAGATCATCGGCGCGATCATCGAACCGATATTGAAGCCCGAGGAGACGAAGCCGAACACCCTTCCGAAGGCGCCGGGCGGCGTCACAGAGCGCACCAGCATGTCGCGCGACGGGCTGACGACACCGGCAAACAAGCCCGACAGCGAGCTCATCGTAATCAGCACCGCTGCCGAATGGCCAATGGTGCCCATCAGCAGCGTGGCAATTCCGGCCAACGCCAAGGACAGCGCTGCAACCGTCACGTGGCGCGTCGTCCGCGAAGCAAGATAGCCGCCGACAAGCACGCCGACAGCGTTCATCGACAAGAGCCCGGTCAGCGCGACGTTCGCGAGCGTATCCGGCGTGCCGTAAAGGGCGCCCGAGGCGACCACGAGGAACGTGTTGAGGCCACCCATGATCGAGATCAGGACGAAGAAACCCAGATTGAGCATGATCGGCGGCGAAAGCAGCATCCGCCAGCTCGCCTCTTGGTCGGGCGCTTTGGCTGAGCCATCCACCGCCTTTTGCGCCGCGCGATGCTTTTGCGGAGTGAGCTCGGCCTCGGCCGGCCACAGGAAGATCAGGAGCGCCAGCACGATCGCACCCAGGATGGCGGCGCCGACAAACGCGCCGCGCCAGCCGAAATGGCTTTGCATGGCGAGAAGCGTCGCCGGCGCCACGGCTGAGCCGAGGATTCCGGCGAAGGTGTGAAACGAGAAAATCTGCCCAATGCGGCTGGGCGGGGTGTATTGCGACAGCAGCGAGTAATTGGCCGGGTGATAGGCGGTGTTGCCGAGGCCGGCGACCGCAAACATCGCAACAAAGACCGCAAATGAATGCACGACGCCCGCCACCGCAAACGCAGCCGCGCCAAGCGCGACACCGGCCATCAACACGACGCGCGCGCCGATATGATCGACCAGAAATCCCGCGGGCGTCTGCAGCACGGCCGAGACGACATTGAAAGCCGTCAGCGCCAGTGCCAGATCGGTGTAACTCACGCCGTAGTCCGCCCGGATGAAGGCGAACAGCGGCGCCAGGATGATCATGTAGTAATGGCTGACGAAGTGAGCCGCGCAGACCGGCGCCACGATCCGCCACTCACCCAAGCGTCCTGCGGGAGCTGAGATCGCTTGCGTCATTGCGGTGAGGACGGCGTGCCCGCGCGGTTCGCGTCGTGCAAAGCCTGCCAGATCCGGAACGGTGTGAGCGGCATGTCGAGGTGACGAATGCCGCGCTCGGCGAGCGCATCGAGAACCGCATTCATCACCGAGGTGAGCGAGCCGGCGCAGCCTGCTTCGCCGCAGCCCTTGGCGCCGAGCAAATTGGTCTTCGCCGGCACCGGATGTTCGGCCAGCACGAAGGACGGCAGGTCGGCCGCGCGCGGCATTGCGTAGTCCATGAACGAACCGGTGAGCAATTGTCCGTCGCTGTCGTAGACGGTCATTTCCATCAAGGCTTGGCCTACGCCCTGGACGACGCCGCCGTGCAGCTGGCCTGCCACGATCAACGGATTAACGACGATGCCGAAGTCGTTGACGCAGGTATATTTGACCAATTCGGCCACGCCGGTCTCGGGATCGACGTCGACCTCGGCGACATGACAGCCATTGGGAAAAGTCGCGGCGCCCGGTCCGTTGCTGATGTGATGGACGTCGAGCGACTGCGGCGCGTCGGGCGACGACTTGGTGCTTCCTTCGCGCAAGGTCCGCGCCAGATCCATCACGGTTATGGACCGGTCGGTGCCGGCGATGACGAAGCGGCCGTGGGCAAATTCGATATCGGAAGCCGCCGCCTCCAACACGTAACTTGCGGCCTTCCTGCCTTTCTCGACGACCTTGGCCGAGGCTTCGATGATCGCGGTCCCGCTGTGCAGCAGCGACTTTGAGCCGCCGCTGCCGCCGCCGACCTCGATGCGATCGCTGTCGCCCTGAACGAGCGTGATCTTCTCAAACGGAACGCCGAGCTTCTCGCTCAACACCTGGGCGAAGGGGGTGGCATGGCCCATGCCGAAATCGAGCGTACCGGTCGTGAGCGTGACCGTGCCGTCGCCATTAAAAGCAATGTCGGCCAGCTCCTTGCCGGGCGGCGCGGTCACTTCCAAAAAATTGCCGATACCGAGCCCGCGAAGTTTGCCGCGGCGCGCGCTTTCGCGCTTGCGGCGAGCAAAGCCCTTGGCGTCGGCAAGCTCGAGCGCCTCTTCGGTCAGCGCGATGAAATCGCCGCTGTCATAGGTGACTTCGGAAGCGGTCTTGTAGGGCAGATCGTGCCGACGGATCTGATTGCGCCGTCGCAAGGCCAGGCGATCGATGCCCATATCGGCCGCGGCCGCATCGATCAGCCGTTCCATAAAGTAATTGCCCTCCGGCCGACCGGCGCCGCGATACGGACCGATCTGCGAGGTGTTGGTGAACACGCATTTGGAAGACACCTCGATCAACGGCGTCCGATACATGCTCTGCACGTTCTTGACGACGTTGAGCGTGCCCGGGATCGGTCCCATCGGCGAGAGGAACGCGCCCATATCGGCGTAGCCGGTGAAGCGCACGGCGAGAAAATTGCCGTCCTTGTTGAGCGCAAGTTCGCCGACGAATTCCTGGTCGCGCCCGTGACTGTCTGAAAAGAAGCTGCCCGAGCGCTCGTCGGTCCATTTCACCGGGCGGCCAAGCGAACGCGCGCCGTGCAGCAAACAAACATATTCGGGGAACAATACGCCCTTCATCCCGAACGAGCCGCCGACCTGGCCGGTCAGCACATGGACCGCTTTCGGTTCCACGCCCAGGCAATCGGCGATCTGCGCGCGCATGCCGCTGACGCCTTGCGAACCGACATGGAAGGTAAAGCGCGCGCCATCGAAGCTCGCGACCGCGGCGCGAGGCTCCATCGCGTTCACCACCACGCGGCTGTTGAGGAGGTTCAGGCGCGTGACATGCGCAGCGGACGCGAAGGCGGCATCGACTGCTGCGGTGTCGCCGAAATGAAAATCGAGCGGAATGTTTCCCGGCACGTCGTCATAAAGAAGCGGAGCGCCTTCGCGCGCTGCTTCGCCGGGCGTCACCACGGCGGTCAATGGATCGATGTCGATCTCGACCGCTTCGGCCGCGTCCTTGGCCGCAAACACCGTCTCGGCGATGACGCAGGCGACCGGATCGCCGACATAGCGCACCTTCTCTTTCGCAAGCGCGCCGCGCCGCGGCTTTTTCAGCGGCGAGCCGTCGCGGCTCTTGAGCGGCATATTGCATTTGAGCGGGCCGTAGCCCTCGAGGTCAGCCGAGGTATAGACCGCGAGCACGCCCGGCATCTTGCGGGCCGCATCGGTGTTGATGGCGCGGATCACCCCATGTCCGTGGCGGCTTCGCACCATCACCGCATAAGCCTGGCCGGGCAGGCTGACATCGTCGGTGTAGCGGCCGTGGCCGCGCAGCAGCATCGGATCCTCGACGCGCGGCACCGCCTGCCCGATGGCAAATTTCTCGATCGCCAATTGCCCCGTGGTCAATCCTTCATCGGAGCGTTCGGCAGGCTGATACAAATCCATGATCGTGCGATTCCGCCCGGATTTAGGTAGATTCTGCAGGCCATTTCTGCAAACCATGCACATAATGGACTTGGTCCGGCGCGACAAGCTGTCCGCCGGACATGGCACGCCAGCGCAAAAAGCGCAGTATTGGCCCTCCCGCTCGTGGCTGATACATTTGTTTCGATTTGAGCTTGAACGTGGCCCGCGGCCGTTGAGCGCGAAAGCTCCGGCGCGGCGGAAAGGTATTGAATGGGCCAGGAGGCTCAGCCCTCTGGCGGGCTTGTCGATCGCCCGGCGTCCCGGCGACGTTGGCCCCGGCGGACACCCTATGGTGTGCGCCGCGACGGCCATTCACGCGAGGATGATCGGGCCTCGGGCGACGCATTCGTTGACGGAACCTACGCGGCGCTCGATCTCGGCACCAACAATTGCCGGCTTTTGATCGCGCGTCCGACCACCGATGGCTTTCGCGTGGTCGATGCGTTCTCCCGCATCATACGCCTGGGGGAGGGGGTCGCGTCTTCGCGCCGGATCAGCGAGGCCGCGATCAAACGCGCCGTCGAGGCGCTCCTGGTCTGCCGCGACAAAATGCGCGCCCGTGGCGTCCATCGCGCAAGACTGATCGCCACCGAGGCCTGCCGCGCCGCCGAGAATGGCGACGAGTTTCGCGCTCGCGTCGCCGACGAAGCCGGCCTCGAGCTCGAGATCGTGGACTCGGCGACCGAGGCGAGGCTGGCCGCAGCCGGCTGCACCGAGCTCTTCGATCCGGTCGCATCCGGCGTCATACTTTTTGATATCGGCGGCGGGTCTTCGGAGGTGGTGCGGCTCAATCGGCCCAACGGTGTGCGGCGCGGACCGCCGCAGCCCGATATCGTCGGCTGGGCATCGCTGCCGGTCGGCGTGGTGACGCTCGCGGAGCGCTACGGCGGAACCGTGGTGCCGCGCGAGGTCTACCACGCGATGGTCGATGAAGTCGCCGCCTTGGTGCAGAAGTTCGCCGACGAGCACCGTGGCGATCTCGACGCCGGCTTTCACATGCTCGGCACCTCGGGCACCGTCACGACGATCGCCGGCGTGTTTCTCCGCTTGCGCCGCTACGATCGCCGGCGCGTCGACGGCTGCTGGCTTTCCGACGATCAGGTCTCGCGCGTGGTCGGCGAACTGATGGCGATGAGCTTCGACGAGCGCGCCGCAAACCCCTGTATCGGAGCCGAGCGTGCCGACCTCGTTCTCGCCGGCTGCGCTATTCTCGACGCCATCCGCCGGTTTTTTCCATGCGAGCGATTGCGCGTCGCCGATCGCGGTCTGCGCGAGGGCATGCTGGTCGAGATGATGCGCGCCGATGGTGTTTGGGGCGAAGGCTGATGCATCATGGCCCGCCTCAAACCAGATAAGCGCCGCACGCCGTCTTCGCGCGCCTGGCTCGAACGTCAGATCAAGGATCCCTATGTGGCGCGCGCCAAACGTGAGGGCTACCGCTCGCGCGCGGCCTTTAAGCTTGCCGAGATCGACGACAAATTTCATTTCCTGAAGAAGGGCGCGCGGATCGTCGATCTTGGCGCCGCGCCCGGCGGCTGGAGCGAGATTGCCGCGCGCCGGATCGGCGCGGGCGGCAAGGTGATCGCGCTCGATATCCTCGACATGAAACCGATCGCGGGCGTCGAATTCATCAAGCTCGACTTTCTCGATGTCGCGGCGCCTGATCGGCTGAAGGCTATGCTCGGGGGCGGAGCCGATGTCGTGCTCTCCGACATGGCGGCCAATGCCACCGGCCACCGGCAGACCGACCATTTGCGCATCATGGCGCTGGCGGAGGCGGCGGCGCATTTCGCGCGCGAAGTGCTGGCGCCCGGCGGAAACTTTGTCTGCAAGGTGCTGCAAGGCGGTACTGAAGCCGCGCTTCTCGCCGAGCTCAAGCGGGATTTCTCCAGCGTCAAGCACATCAAGCCGCCGGCGAGCCGCACCGACTCCGCCGAGCTTTATCTGCTCGCCCGCGGTTTTCGCCGGAGAGCGGGCGGCGGAGAGGACGCGGCCTAAGCGACATCCTGAACGTGGGGGGCGGAGGCCTCTGCCGAGATTGGCAAAGGTCGGCCACGCATGTCACTTTTGTCATCGCGGTCACCGAAATATTGACAATTGTCTCATTTTATGAGACGATGAGACCATGAATCAGATGTGGCGCCTTAGCGAGGCCGGGCCGCGGAATCTCGGGCTCGCCTGCACCGACGATGGCTTGTGGCTCGGCCACACGTCTCTGATCGAGCGACGTGACGGACGCTTCGTCGTCCGCGAGCGCGGCGAAATCGAGCGCCTGCTGAAATGCGCCTATGACGGCGAGCCGCCGGTCGACCAGCTCATGTCCGGCCTGGCGAGAGTGGCTTCTGCGCTAAACGCCAACGATCAATGTTTGGCGCGGATCGCCGCGGTTCATTTGCAGATGCCCGATCTGGCGAGTGCCGCGGTCCGCGACGCGCTGGCGGCCGAAGATTCGCTGATCAAATACGCCCGCGACGGTGGTGCCGCGAATTGGAATCCGGCGCTGCATCCGCGTACCGGCGCGCCGCCGAATCCCGGGTGGTTTGCCACGACCGGCGATGCAAGTCACCATGCGCCGAGCGTGAGCGTGGCAGAGAACGATGACCCGACGCGAAGATCAGATGCGGCGCCTGACGCCGTCGATAACTGGGTCCGTCTGCCGCCCGGCAAACGCATCGACGAGCTCGGCGATTTTCTGGAATGGCTGGCCAACGCCAAACCGGAGGACGAGCAGACAATCCGCGCGGAAATCAACCGCTACTGGGGAAGCGTCGGCGACTTTCACGCAGTCGGCACTCTCAATTACATGCTCTCGCAAGTGCTTAAACCCGGGACCACCCGGCACGAGCGGCAGCAAATACTCGATCTTGTCGACAACTACTCCCGGTACGATCCGGCCGAAGTCGCGCAATTCTACGATCAGCTCTTCGATCTGTTCGCCCTGCTTGGAGCCGGGCGGTCTCCCCGGCCGCGGGCAAACATGCCTAGCACCGGAGAGCCGGCGCCTGCGGAAGCGAAGTCGCCTGTTAAAGCCCAGCGTCGATTGCCGGTCAGTCATTGGCCGAAGCCGACGCAGCCGCATGGAAACTTGGGTGGGCCAAACGAGGGCGTTATTTCGAAGAGCGACTCGGGCGCACGCTTGATGAGAATTTTCCAGTTATCGACAAGATTCCCGACGGCGTCGCAACCAGCATTAAATCGATCGACCTAACGCAGCCACGTATCAAAATGCCACCGGTCTGACGGGCCGATTGCAAAAATACGTGAGTGAGGTGTCAGAGTTTATTGGCGATCGCTTGGGAAACGACGTAGTTGAATTTTCTGATGTAAAAGGCAGGGCACTAAGTGTGGCTGTTCCGAAGGGAAGCATGACGGCGACGCAAAAAGAAGTGATTGAGAATGTGCGCTGGTGGGCGAGAACGCTAAACAGCCCCGTAGACATTATCATAAACGAATTTTAGGACCGGACTGATGCTGTTTAGCTGCTATCTCCGAGATGGTATCGTTTATGTTCCGACCATCGCCAGACGCGAGTCGGGACCTATCTATACGGATATTGAGCCCGTCGCAGCTGTACCGTTGAGCAATAGCGGGGACGTGCGACATGCTTTGTTGGAAACAATCGCTAGAAAAAATATCGTCTTACCTGATCCTGATCCGAAGGCTTTGCGCGCGCCGCCCCTGATGCTGAAATATGCTGGCGTGAGAAGCTGGTCCGCGTTCTTTCGCAACGCGTCAACGTGGAGCATCAGGGAAGATGATGGAGTGTACAAGATCATCTTCTATCGCAAGCATCCCAAGAAGTATTGGGAGCAGGACCTCGCGCAGGAAATCCAATTTCCAGTGGGAACAACGATCGATAATGTCGTCGACCGCATGATCGCGATTCTGCAGGAGGCGGCGCGACAATAGCGGGCGTTCGCCTTTGACCCTCCCGCAGCGGCGCGGGGACGCCGAGGAGGCCGGGGGAATGGCGGAGCCTGCCGCCTAATTGATCAAAGGCTGATTAGAAAATAGCCTTTTGTCAGTCTATAATTGCAGCATATTGGCACCGCCCCCGGTCTTCCCAGGTGGAGGCCCCAAATGCCGGCCGCGCTCGAAGCCGCTCGCGTATCGCTCGCGTCGCTTCCCGTTATTGATGTTTCGGACCTGACGAGCAGCAATCTCGATGCCCGCCGTGCTGTTGGAGCGCGCTTACGTGGTGCCTGCCTCGACAAGGGTTTTTTCTACATCAAAAATCATGGCGTCGAGGAGTCGCTGGTCAACAACGTCTTCAGCGAAGCCGCCGCGTTCTTTGCTTTGCCGACCCAGCAAAAGGAGCTGGTCGACAAGGCGCGCTCGAACGCCAATCGCGGTTACGAGCGGCTACAAGGCCAGACACTCGAGCCGGGCGCGCCGCCCGATCTGAAAGAAGGCTATTATATAGGTCCGGAACACACGCCGGACGATCCGCGCGTTATCGCCGGGCTATTCAATCACGGCGCCAATCAATGGCCGGCGCAGCGGCCGAATTTTCGGCCGGTGATGCAAGCTTATTTGGATGTGATGCTCGCGCTGGGCGAACGGATGATGGGCGGCATCGCGCTGTCGCTCGATCTGCCGGAAGACTATTTTGCCGGCTTCTGCCGCGATGCCATGGGAACGCTGCGGCTCCTGCATTATCCACCGCAGCCGCTTTTTAGCTTAGTCTGAATTCTAGGGATAATTGTCAAGAGCGCGCTCCAGAAAGCCAGTGTTTATAGGAATTTCTTGCTGTTAGAAATTAGTGCAATGTTCGCCGGCGTCCCTTGACGTTCGCCACAATAAACCTATTGGTGTTGGGGCAGAGTCTACGGCGGAGGGAATTCGATGGCGCGCAAAATCAACCGGTTAAATGCTCGCGCAGTGGCGACTCTCACCAAATACGGCCGGCATGCTGATGGTGGCGGGCTCTATCTGTCGCTCTCGCCCAATGGTGGCCGGCGCTGGGTCTTTCTGTATCGCTGGCATGGCAAACACACCGAAATCGGCCTCGGTTCAGCACGTGATGTGACGCTCGCTCGCGCCCGTGATCTGGCTGGGCAAGCCCGCA
>DATMQV010000382.1:0-2312 GCA_035566615.1 Xanthobacteraceae bacterium | reverse complement strand
CTACCTCAAGGTCGGAGCACGCTGGGGGCTCGGCTTTCGCAAAGGGCTGGAGCGGCACTACCCCGACGTGCGCTGAACCGTTCGCCGCGCAGATAGCCTGTGGCGAGGCCGAAAGCGCAGTGCCGCATCGATCCCGCCCTCCGCGGACAGTTTCTTTACTCTATCAAAAAGGAAGGCTGGAAAATAGTGCCCTCGGCCGAATTCTGCCCGGACAGGATGCCAAACAGAGCTTCGCGCTGCGACGGCGTCGCCCGTTCGTCGATGATCGGTCGAGCCGCACGTCGCCGAAATGCCCATCGGTGATGACTTCAGGCGACGCCAGGGCCACCTGACGCGGCGGCTCAAGGATGGCTTTCCGGAATGGAAGGTGGCCGGCCTGCCGGTCGAAGCGCCCCAATGCGTTAGATGAACCTGTTTTGTCGTCACGATCAATACGAGGGCACGCGGCGCGGTCGCCAGGAGCTGAACGCTGAAATACTCGACGACGTGCCGGGCGCCCTTTGGTCCCGCGGGCTGATCGAAGAGTCGCGTTGGCCAGCGCACAAGAATGTTCCCGACCTCGTCCGCATCGTCGTCGCGATAGATCCTATCTCGGCCGAGCCGTAAGCGCTGTCCCCCATCAGCCGGGCGGGGTAGAGATTGAAGCACGCCATCGAGCGCATGATCGTGCGCTTTGCCGCTATACCACGGCAACCCCAGAGTTTTTCAACACAATCGCCCCGCAGCGGACACTCGGCAGCGCGAGCCAGCCGCATTCGGTGACGGCACGCGCTGAACGAGCGCCGCGATGATCGAGCGTTCAGCGGCTCGCGGATCCTTTTCAATGAATCGCCGCTGCGGCTGCACGAAGCGCGCCTTCAAGGAACCCGGCCTGTCGCGGCCCGGACTGATCGATTGCGGTGGCTGGTCAGTCCCTCCGAGAGAACGCGTTCGGTTGACCTAGATCGAGGTACTTCCGCGCCGCTAATTGCGAATTATATTTATTCTAGAAACGCCAGGCGGCTTTCCGATCCGGCGGGCGAGTTTGGACATCAGCAAGAAACTCACCACCAACGCAGGCTGCCCGGTCACCGACAAAGCAGGATGTGCCGACCGCTGGCGTACACAGAACGCGATAGGAGAGAAACATGGACGAAAAAACTGATGGCCAGGGCACGGGCAAGTGCCCGGTCATGCACACGACTGTAGTCATGTCGAATCGCGACTGGTGGCCGAACCAGCTCAACCTTCAGGTTCTGCACCAGCACTCCAGGCTGTCCAATCCGATGGGCGAGGCGTTCGACTACGCCAAGGAATTCAAGAGCCTCGACCTGAATGCCGTGATCAAGGACCTGCATGCCTTAATGACGGACTCGCAGGATTGGTGGCCGGCCGACTTTGGCCACTACGGCGGGCTGTTGATCCGGATGGCTTGGCACCTCGCCGGCACCTATCGCACCGGCGACGGCCGCGGCGGCGCCGGAGCCGGCCAACAGCGCTTCGCGCCGGTCAACAGCTGGCCGGACAACGCGAGCCTCGACAAGGCGCGCCGGCTGCTGTGGCCGATCAAGCAGAAATACGGCCGGAAACTCTCCTGGGCCGACCTCATGATTCTTGCGGGCAACGTCGCCTTCGAGTCGATGGGCTTCAAGACGTTCGGCTTCGGCGGCGGGCGCGAGGATGTCTGGGAGCCCGACGAGTCCATCTACTGGGGCCCCGAAGGCAAGTGGCTGGCGGACGAGCGCTACACCGGCGACCGCGATCTGCAGAACCCTCTCGCCGCCGTGCAAATGGGTCTCATCTACGTGAACCCGGAAGGCCCGAACGGCAACCCGGATCCGCTCGCGGCGGCCAGGGACATCCGCGAAACCTTCCGCCGCATGGCGATGAATGACGAAGAGACTGTCGCACTGATCGCCGGCGGTCATACTTTCGGCAAAACCCATGGCGCCGGCGATGCGTCACTGGTGGGCCCGGCGCCGGAAGCGGCCCCCATCGAGGCGCAGGGCTTGGGTTGGATCAGCCGCTACGGCTCCGGCAAAGGGGCTGACGCGATCACCGGCGGACCGGAAGTCATCTGGTCGCAGACGCCAACGCAGTGGAGCAACCACTTCTTTGAGAACCTGTTCAACAACGAATGGGAGCTGACGAAGAGCCCGGCCGGCGCCTATCAGTTTAAGGCGAAAGGCGGCGTCGCAACGATTCCGGATGCCTACGACCCGTCGAAGCGGCACGTGCCGACCATGCTGGTCACGGACCTCTCGCTGCGGGTCGACCCGGTTTACGAAAAGATCTCACGGCGCTTCTACGAGAATCCGGATCAGTTCGCGGAC
>DATMQV010000381.1:0-4514 GCA_035566615.1 Xanthobacteraceae bacterium | reverse complement strand
AAATCGGTGCGCGGCTCCGATCCCGACGCCGCGCTCTATTATCTCGCCCGCATGCTCGATGCCGGCGAGGATCCGCTTTACCTCGCGCGCCGCATCGTGCGCATGGCGGTGGAGGATATCGGTCTTGCCGATCCGCAGGCGTTGGTCGTCGCCAATGCGGCGAAAGACGCTTACGACTTTCTCGGCTCGCCCGAGGGCGAATTGGCGCTGGCGGAGGCAGTGCTCTATGTCGCGACCGCGCCGAAATCGAACGCGACCTACCTGGCCTTCGGCGCGGCCAAGCGCACCGCGAAGGAGGCGGGCTCGTTGCTGCCGCCGAAACACATTCTCAACGCCCCGACCAAGCTGATGAAGACCGAAGGCTACGGCTCGGGCTACGAATACGATCACGACAGCGAAGACGCGTTCTCCGGGCAGGACTATTTCCCGGAATCGCTCGGCCGCCAGCAATTCTACAATCCGCCTGAACGCGGCTTCGAGCGCGAGATCAGGAAGCGCCTGGACTATTGGGCGAAGCTCCGCCGTGAACGGAGCGGGCAGTGAGAGGCTCGCGCGGTCCTCGTCAGCCGGGTGGTGGTAAGCAGGTCGCTGGACCGCGGCATCATCGCGGCTCCGGAAAAGATCGTTTTTCCAAGCGTTCAAAGCCCGATCGAGACCGCGGCGAGTCTTTCCCTCCCGCCAAGCGCGAAGCTCGGAGTGGGGAGGCTCGGCGAGCAAAACCTGCCGGGGTGAGAGACGTGCGGCCGTTGCGCGTGCCCCAGAGGCCCGATCCGTCCCCACCGCTTCGCCCCGCCGCGCGGGCGGACGCCACAATGCCAACCACCGTGCAAAACGTCGCCATCACCGGCGACGAAGCCGGCATGCGCGTCGACCGTTTTCTCGAAGCCCGCTTTCCGGGCTTGAGCTTTTCCCACATCCAGCGCGTCATTCGCAAAGGCGAGGTTCGGGTCAACGGCAAGCGCACGCAGCCGAAGAACCGGCTGGAGGCGGGGCAGACGGTGCGCATTCCGCCGCTGCGGCTCGATCAGCCGAAGCCGCGCGCGCCCGGCAACGAAGCCGACGAGAAGACCCGCGCGTTCCTCAAATCGATCACGCTCTACGATGATGCCGACGTGCTCGTGCTCAACAAGCCGATGGGGCTTGCGGTGCAGGGCGGCTCCGGCACCACGCGCCATGTCGACGGCATGCTCGAGGTCTTGCGCGATGCGCACGGCCAGCGGCCGCGGCTGGTGCACCGGCTCGACAAGGATACCGCCGGCTGCCTGCTGGTGGCCAAGACGCGCTTTGCGGCGGCCGCGCTGGCGAAGACTTTCCGCTCTCGTTCGGCGCGCAAGATCTATTGGGCACTGGTCGCGGGCGTTCCCAAGGTGCAGCAGGGCCGCATCTCGACGTATCTCGTCAAGGAGGAGCGCGAAGACGAGTCGCTCATGCGTATTGCGCGCCACGGCGAGAAAGGCGCGAGCCACGCGGTGACCTATTACGCGGTGGTGGAAACGTCCGGGCCGCTATTGTCCTGGCTCTCGCTCAAGCCTGTTACCGGCCGCACGCATCAGCTGCGCGCCCACATGGCGCATATCAATCATCCGATCGTCGGCGATCCGAAATATTTCTCGCGCGAGAATTGGGAATTGCCCGGCGGCATGCAGAACAAATTGCATCTGCTCGCGCGTCGCATCGTGGTGCCGCATCCGCGTGGCGGCATCATCGATGCCACGGCGCCATTACCGCCGCACATGCAGCAATCGTGGAATCTGCTCGGCCTCGACGCCGCGCGCTACGACCCGATCGTCGAAGCGCCGGAGGAATAGTTCCTCTCCGCTTGTTCCCGCGAAGGCGGGAATCCAGAAAGCATTGCAAAGGAGGAATGGGTCCCCGCCTTCGTGGGGACGAGCGGGACGCGAGCGGCCACTTGAACGTGGATCGGTAATGCTACCGCAGGCTCGCGTTGAATTTGTCGAGCGCCGCCGAGCCCGGGCACAGATCTTTCTCGCCGAGCGCGTTCAGCGGCCCGTCCACCGTGTTGAGATGGCCGTGCAGGTCTTGCGTCTCGGCTGCCACATACAGCAGCCCAGTGACGATCTGGCCCTTGGCCGCGTGCTGCTGCAGGAAACTCATCGCCGCGAGCCGGTCGTGCACATCGTAGTCGGCGTCGAGCTTGCGTAACGCGAGTGTCGAGCCATCATGCTGCATGACAAGCTCCACGCTGCCGGGCTCGTAGTCGACATTGATCGGCGCGCGGCCGGTGATGAAGTCGAGCCGGTTCACCGCCTCGTTGTGCTCGCGCACGTAGTCGAAGCTCTTGGTCGAGCCGGTGTGATTGTTGAAGGCGACGCACGGCGAGATCACGTCGATGAAGGCGGCGCCGCGATGCTCGATGGCGGCCTTGATCAGCGGCGTGAGCTGCTTCTTGTCGCCGGAGAACGAGCGGGCGACGAAGGTCGCGCCGATTTGCAGCGCGATACCGACCAAGTCGATGGCGGCGTCGGTATTGACCACGCCGCGCTTCGATTTTGAGCCGAAGTCGGCGGTGGCGGAGAACTGGCCCTTGGTCAGGCCGTACACGCCGTTATTCTCGACGATATAGACCATGTCGACGCCGCGACGGATGGCGTGCGCGAACTGGCCAAAGCCGATCGAGGCGGAATCGCCGTCGCCCGATACGCCGAGATAGATCAGATCGCGGTTGGCGAGATTGGCGCCGGTCAGCACCGACGGCATGCGGCCGTGCACCGAATTAAAGCCGTGTGAGTTGCCGAGGAAATAGGTCGGCGTCTTCGACGAGCAGCCGATTCCGGAGAGCTTGGCCACCTGGTGCGGCGCGATCGAAAGCTCGAAACACGCTTCGATGATCGACCCGGAAATCGAGTCATGCCCGCAGCCGGCGCACAGCGTCGAAACCGCGCCTTCATAGTCGCGGTGCGTAAAGCCGAGCTCGTTCTTCGGCAGGTCGGGGTGATGGAATTTCGGCTTGGTGACGTAGGTCATGGGAGTGGCTCTTCCAATATCCCTCCCCTGAAAGGGGAGGCATAGGCGGCCTTCGGCCACCGTATTTCATGTTTAGTAACGCCGATGCTTCGCATCGGCTTTGGCGCGATGCGCGTCGGGGAGGGGCTAGTGTCGCGGACTGGCCCCCACCGGCCCGGCTTCGCCGGTCCACCTTCCCCTTTCAGGGGGAGGATAAGAACGGGAGCGTTTCTCACGACACCACCTTGCGCAGCGGCGTGACTTTGAGCGCGTCGAGATGGTCGCCGATGGTGCGCGCGATATAGCGGGCTGTGATCGGCGTGCCGTCATAGTGCAGGATCGGCACCAGCCGCACCGGGTCGATGTTGCATTCGTTGACCACGAGCGAGCGAAGCTGCCCGTCGCGGTTCTGCTCGACGACGAACACGAAATCGTGCTCGCCGATGAAGCTCGTCACGCTCGAATGGAACGGGAAAGCGCGCACGCGCAGCCGGTCTAGCGCGTGGCCGTTCGCTTCCAAAAGCTCGACGGCCTCGTCCATCGCCGGCGACGTCGAGCCGAAATAGATCACGCCGTATTTGGTCGACTTGTCGGCGTTGGCCTGCAGCGGCCGCGGCACGAGATCTTTCGCGGTCTCGAACTTGCGCAGCAGCCGCTGCATGTTGTCGGCATAAGCCGCCCCTTCCTCGGTGTAGCGCGCATAGCGGTCGCGCGAGGTGCCGCGGGTGAAGAACGAGCCCTTGGTCGGATGCGTGCCCGGAAAGGTGCGGTAGGGAATACCGTCGCCGTCGACGTCGAGATAGCGGCCGAATTCCTTGCCGGCTTCCAGCGCGGCAGCGGTCATCACCTTGCCGCGGTCGAATTTGCGGCTGTCATCCCAGGCGAGCGGGCGGCTCAGGCGATGGTTCATGCCGATATCGAGATCGAGCATGACAAAGACCGGCGTTTGCAGGCGGTCGGCGAGATCGAAGGCGGCCGCGCCGAAGTCGAAGGCCTCGGCCGGGTCTTCGGGGAAAAGGAGTACGTGCTTGGTATCGCCGTGTGAAGCGTACGCACAGGAGAGGATGTCGGTCTGCTGGGTGCGAGTCGGCATGCCGGTCGAAGGGCCCGCGCGCTGCACATCGAAAATCACCGCCGGGATTTCGGCAAAGTAGGCGAGCCCCAAAAATTCCTGCATCAGCGAGATGCCGGGGCCGGAGGTAGCGGTGAACGCGCGCGCGCCGTTCCAGGCGGCGCCGATCACGATGCCGATCGAGGCGAGCTCATCTTCGGCCTGGACGATGGCGAATTTGTTCTTCTTGGTTGCCGCTTCGACGCGCATACGCTGGCAGTGGCGCGTGAAAGCCTCGGCGAGCGACGACGAGGGCGTGATCGGATACCACGCGCAGACCGTGGCGCCGCCATAGACGGCGCCGAGCGCCGCGGCCGAATTGCCCTCGATGAAGATGCGGTCGCCGACATTGTTGCTGCGCTTCAATCGCAGCCCGATCGGGTGCTCGACATTCATCATCACCCAGTCGCGGCCGAGATGCAGCGCGTGCTTGTTGGCG
>DATMQV010000380.1:0-4139 GCA_035566615.1 Xanthobacteraceae bacterium | reverse complement strand
CAACGGCTTTCTCGACAGTTTCGTCTATGTCGCAAATCTTAGAATCCAAAAAGACCTTGTGGCCCTTACGGATTAACTTTTCTGCGACCTTCAGTCCGCCTCCAAATAGAAGTTGAAGGCCAATCTTGTAAAATGAAACGGAATCACCCAGCTTCCCCACCAGAGCCGTCGCGCTGGCTTCGTCGGGCACATCCAAGGCGACGATGAGTCTTTCCCGTAACTGGATGCCGTCGGCCCGATGCTCGGCATCGGCGACGGCCAAAGCGCTTGCGCTCATTGTTTTTCTCTTGGCGGCCACATATTGCACGGCTTCCGCCCGAAGCCCCAATATTTAGTGGCGAAGGATTCGAATCCTTCACACAAAACAGTGCCATATGCAAGGTCAAGATGGGGCCAACCCGACAGGGTTTCAATGTTTCCCCTGCTTTTCTTGAGCTTTAAGTGTCCGTCCGGAGAGTTCTTGAATCGAGTGAATCAGTTGTGATTCAAGAGTGGTGGCCTTGATTCGAGGGGGCGCCGATGTGGACGAGCAGGAATCGCGCGCGCTATGACCGCAGCAAGTTGCGCTATCCGAGCGATGTGACCGACGAGGAATGGGAGCTGATGGTACCGCTCATCCCGCCCGGCAAGTCTGGCGAAGGCAAACGGACGGTGATCATGCGCGAGGTGGTGAACGGTCTTATGTACGTTCTGTCGACCGGCTGTCAGTGGCGCGCAATCCCGAAAGACCTGCCCCCGAAAACACGGTCTACGACTATTTTGATCTGTGGACCTATGACGGCACATTGCAGCGCATCCACCACGCGCTTTATGAGCAGTGTCGCGAACAAGCTCAACGGGAAGCCAGTCCGACCGCCGCCATCATCGACAGCCAGAGCGTGAAAAGCGCCGAAAAAGGGGGGCGTGCATTGATCCGCACGGTTACGATGCGGGCAAGAAGATCAAGGGCAAGAAGCGGCACATTCTCGTCGACACATTAGGTCTCCTGCTCCACGCCATCGTTCATCCGGCCGACATTCAAGATCGCGATGGAGGCGTTCTGGTGATGGCGACACTGTTCGGCATGTTTCCATTTTTGAAAGACGCTGTTCGCCGACAGCGGATATCAAGGACCAAAATTTGCGAAAGCGCTTGCAAAAGTTCTTCCGCATCTCGACATTGAAATCGTCAAGCGATCTGATCAGGTCAGCGGATTTGTGGTGTTGCCCAAACGCTGGATCGTCGAGCGCACTATTGCGTGGCTCAATCGCTGCCGAAGGCTCGCCAAGGATTGGGAGAATCTCAACCGAAAAGCGCTCGCGTTCTTGCGCCTCGCCTCAATCCGCCTCATGCTCAGAAAACTCTGTAATCCGGCTTGAAGTCTCCGGACGGACTCTAAGAGACGGGCCGAATCTGGTAACATTCGGCCGTAGAACCTGACGGCTTCAAGTCGAAATCGGCTCGCCTCTCTCAGCCCGTCATCCCTGCGCAACGGCGAAGCCGTTGTCGCTGGAGGTGCGAGCGTAGCGAGGCTCGAAGGATAGGCCACAGGCTCTGGCGGTCATCCTTCGAGGCTCGCCGAAGAGGCTCGCACCTCAGGATGACGGGGATGGTTTGAGTATGCCGCCTCGATCTAATATTGTCGCTGTCGAACAAATAAGGAACCGTCGCGATGGCCGATGACAGTCCCGAAGACCCCGCGCCGTCTCCGGATTCGGGCCGCGCCAGACGCGCGCCGCCCACCATCGACCTCGAAGCGTCGGAAATCTCCAGCGAGACCCGCAATGCCGGCGCTGATGCGCCGCCGGAGCCGCAATCAGAGCCGGAGCCGGAACGCATCACCAGCGAGCCTTCGGCGCCGATTTCGCCGTGGGTGATTGCGCCGGTATCCGGCGCCGCCGCCGCCGCGCTGGTGATTGGTGTGGGCTGGATTCTGGGATGGCCTGCGGTGCCGGCCACGCCAACCGCGCCCCAGGTCAATGCCGCTGTCATCGATGACCTCGCCGCGCGGATCGCCAGCGTCGAATCCAAAACCAGCAAGCCTCCGGCCGCGCCCGATGCTGGCACCACGGCGCGCATTGATGCGCTGGAGAAATCCCAAGCCGCATTGCGGGGCGAGCTTGCGGCCTTGCGCACACAGTCGGAAAAACTCGCGGCCGCGGTCAACGACGTCAAATCGGCGCCGTCCCAATCCTCTTCGCCTCCGGATCTGTCGGCGATCAACGAGCGCATCACTGGGCTGGAGCGCGCCATCCGCGCGCAAACCTCCGAGATCACGCAGGAGAACGCCAAACCGGCCGACGACATGCCGCTTCGCCGCGCCGTCGCGGCGGCCCTGCTCGACGTTCACGTTCGGACCGGCGAGCCCTACCCCGCAACACTGGCGGCGGCGAAATCGCTCGCCGACAACGCGGATGCGCTGAAACCGCTCGATGGCTTTGCCGACAAGGGCGTGCCGAACCCGGCCGCGCTGAGCCGCGAACTGCTCGCGCTGGTGCCAAAATTGTCGCCGCCGGCGGAAGTGAATTCCACCACCGGCACGAGCCTGATCGATCGCCTGCAGGCGGGTGCGGCAAAACTGGTCCGCATCGAGCGCACCGACGCCGTCGGCAACACCAGCGGCGCCGTGGTCGCGCGGGTCACCGCGGCGGCGCTGCGCAACGATCTGGCCGAGGCGCGGCGCGAGCTGAATACGCTGCCGCCTGCCGATCGTGCCCCAGCGCAAGCCTGGCTCGACAAGGCGGATGCGCGCGATGCCGCGCTTGCCGCATCGAAGAAGTTTGCGGCCGACGCCATGGCGGCGCTCGCCAGGCCGGCGCCATAGGACTCTGATGTACCGGATCATTCTGTTTCTGCTGTTGATCGCGCTCGCGGCCGCGGGCGCGGCGTGGGTCGCCGATCAGCCCGGCGACGTCCTGCTGACGTGGGACGGCTGGAGCGCTCACCCCTCGCTGCCGGTGTTCGCGCTGTTGCTCGGCGTCACCATCGTGGCGGCGGTGCTGGTTTGGAGCGCGTTGCGCGCGCTGTGGCGGACGCCCGAAAAGATCCGGCGCGGCCGCCGCGAACGGCGTCACGCGCGCGGCCGGCATGCCATCACCCACGGGCTGCTCGCGATCGGCCACGGCGACGCCGCGGCGGCCCGCGCGCATGCCGACGCCGCGCGAAAACATGCCGCGAACGATCCGCTGTCGCTGTTGCTGCACGCGCAGTCGGCGCAGCTCGACGGCGACCGCGAAGGCGCGAGAGCGGCGTTTCATGCGATGGCCGAACGCGAGGACACGCGGCTGTTGGGCCTGCGCGGTTTGTTCATCGAAGCGCAGCGCGCCGACGATCCGGTCTCCGCTGTGCTGATCGCCGAAGAGGCGCTAAAACTTGCGCCGTCATCGACTTGGGCGTCGCATGCGGTGCTCGGATTTCGTTGCGCCAAGGGCGACTGGAGCGGGGCGCTGACCATCCTCGACGACAATCTCGCTTCCGGCCTGATCGACAAGGCCGCCTACAGGCGCCAGCGCGGCGTGCTGCTGACGGCGCGCGCGCTGGAGCTGGAGAATGTCGATCGCGATCTGTCGCGCGAGAGCGTGATGGAAGCCGTCAAGCTGGCGCCGACCCTGGTGCCGGCCGCCGCGCTGGCGAGCAAATATGACAGCGAGGCGCATCAGGTGCGGCGCGCGATGCGGGTCGTGGAGACGGCGTGGCTCAAGCAGCCGCATCCCGATCTCGCCGATGCCTATGCGCACGTCAAGCTCGGCGATTCCGCCCGCCAGCGGCTGGTGCGGATCGAGACGCTGGCGGCGAAAGCGCCCGGCCATATCGAGAGCGCGCTCGCCGTTGCGCGCGCCGCGATCGATGCCACCGAATTTTCTCGCGCGCGCGAGGTTTTGGCGCCGTTCGTCGACGCGCCGACCCAGCGGGTGGCGCTGCTGATGGCCGAAATCGAGCGCACCGAGCACGGCGACACGGGCCGGGCGCGCGCCTGGACCTTGCGCGCGGTGCGCGCGCGGCACGATCCGGTGTGGACCGCCGACGGCTATGTTTCGGACCGATGGCGGCCGGTGTCGCCGGTGACCGGCCGGCTCGACGCCTTTCAATGGCAGACGCCGGTGGCGGCATTGCCGTCCGATAAAGGTACGGCGATCGAGGCTACCGCCTTCGAGCAGGCG
>DATMQV010000379.1:0-2075 GCA_035566615.1 Xanthobacteraceae bacterium | reverse complement strand
CTCGCGCCGCGTCATCCTTCGCGGCGGCGAGGCGGGCGACGATGTCTTCCACATCGTTTGGGCCGAAGCAGGCGTCGATCCACGATCGGGCCGCTTCCACTTTCCCGGCTGCCGGCGCGCTCGCGAGCGCGCCGAGCTGGGCGCGGACATCATCGGCCGAACGGCACGCGGCGAGCGCCTGCGGCAGTTCGGCAAGCCTTGCGGAGGCGATATGAACATCTGCAAGCTTGCAAAACATTGCATCGGCCGCATTCATGCGGTCGCCGGTCAGCGCCATATAGGTGCCGGCGAAGCCTGGCGTGCGCGCCAGCCAATAGGAAGCACCGATGTCTGGAAAGAAGCCGATGCCGACTTCCGGCAGGGCGACGGCCGAACGCTCGGTGACGACCCGGTGCGCCGCGTGCGTCGAGAGGCCGACGCCGCCGCCCATGACCAAGCCATCCATCACCGCGATGAAGGGCTTCGGATAACGCGCAATCAGCACGTCGAGATAGTATTCCGCCGCCCAGAATTGCTCCGGCAGCGTACCGCCCGACTTTGCCGCATCATAAAGCGCGCGGATGTCGCCGCCGGCGCACAGGCCACGCTCGCCGGCGCCGTCGAGCAGCACGGCACCGACGGCCGGATCGGCCGCCCACGCGCGCAGCAGCGCGGTCATGGTGACGGACATGTCGAGCGTGAGCGCGTTGAGCGCCTTCGGCCGGTTCAGCGTGATGCGGCGCAGTGCGCCTTGCTCGCGGACGATCAGGTCGCCGTGTTGCACGCCGCCTGCTAAATTGTCTTGCAAACTTGCTTGCAAATTTTCTTGTAAATTCTCTTGCACGATCACTCCGCTCATCGTCCGACGAGGCTTCGCGCGACGATGAGGCGCATGATCTCGTTCGTTCCTTCGAGAATCTGATGCACGCGCAGATCGCGCACGATCTTCTCGATACCGAATTCGGACAGATAGCCATATCCGCCGTGCAGTTGCAGCGCCTGGTTGGCGACATCGAAACAGGCGTCGGTGACAAAGCGCTTGGCCATAGCGCAGAGCGGCGTTGCGTTCGGGTCTTTGCGGTCGAGGGCCGCAGCGGCGCGCCAGAGGAAAGTGCGCGAGGCTTCGAGCGCAATCGCCATGTCGGCGAGCCGGAATTGCAGTGCCTGGAATTCGTTAAGCCGTTTGCCGAAGGCTCTGCGCTCTTTCATGTAGGCGAGCGTCTTGTCGAGCGCGTTCTGCGCGCCGCCGAGCGAGCACGCCGCGATATTGAGGCGCCCGCCGTCGAGGCCGGCCATGGCGATCTTGAAGCCGATGCCTTCCTCGCCGAGCCGGTTCGCCACCGGCACGCGCGCGTCCTGAAAGATCACCGCCCGCGTCGGCTGCGCATTCCAGCCCATCTTGCGCTCGTTGGCGCCGAGCGAAAGTCCGGGCGTATCGCCCGGCACGACCAGCGTCGAAATCCCGCTTGGGCCGGGGCCGCCGGTCCGCACCATCACGACATACACGTCGCCCGCGCCGGCGCCGGAGATGAATTGCTTCTGGCCGTTCAGCACATAATGGTCGCCATCGCGCCCGGCGCGGGTAGTGAGCGCCGCCGCGTCCGAGCCGGCGCCGGGCTCGGTCAGGCAATAGCTTGCCAACAGTTCCATGGTGCAAAGTTTCGGCAACCATGTCTGGCGCTGCTCCTCCGAGCCGAACGCGTCGATCATCCAGGCCGCCATGTTGTGGATCGACATGTAGGCCGAGACGGTCGGGCAGCCGGTGGCGAGCGCCTCAAAGATCAGCGTCGCATCGAGCCGCGACAGGCCCGAGCCGCCCACCTCCGGGGAGATATAGACGCCCCCCATGCCGAGCTCGGCGGCCTGGCGCATTTCGGCGACCGGGAAATGCTTGGCCTCATCCCAGGCGACCGCGTGCGGCGCGAAAACCTCGGCGGCGAAGGAGCGCGCCATGTCGCGCACGGCGATCTGATCTTCTCCGAGAGAGAATTGCGGCGCGTTGCTGACCGATGAATTAAGCATGGAACTGGCGTCCACCCTGGCGGTACTTGCGCGGGCTTGTTGACTTAAGCGTCGCGGCAAATTGCCTAAGTTTC
>DATMQV010000378.1:0-7741 GCA_035566615.1 Xanthobacteraceae bacterium | reverse complement strand
TATGCAATGGATCGATGAAGGCATCGTGCTCGGGGTCAAACGCCACGGCGAGACCAGCGTCATTCTTGAATTGATGACGCAGGAGCGCGGGCGCCATCTCGGGCTCGTGCGCGGCGGCACAAGTTCCCGCCTGCGCGGTGTCTTGCAGCCGGGGAACTCGCTGCGCGCTACCTGGCGGGCGCGGCTCGACGATCACCTCGGCAACTACGCGGTTGAAGGTATCAATCTGCGGGCGGCGGGATTTCTCCCCTCCGCGCATGCCGTGCACGGCGTAACCCATCTTGCCGCCTTGTGCCGGCTTCTCGCCGAGCGCGAGCCGCATGCGAACATTCATCATGCGCTGGAAACGATCCTCGACAAGCTCGAGGATCCTGCCGCGGTGGCGCCGATGATCGCGCAATTCGAGCTCATCTTTCTCGCCGAGCTCGGATTCGGCCTCGATCTTTCGTCATGCGCGGCGACCGGCACCAAGGACGATCTGATCTATGTCTCGCCCCGCTCCGGCCGGGCGGTCTCGCGCGCCGCCGGAGAGGCGTACCGCGACAAGCTGATGCGGCTTCCCGATTTCTTGCGCTTCGACAATGAGCCGGCCAGCGCCGCCGACGTGGCCGATGCCTTTGCGCTGACCGGCTTTTTCCTCGACCGCCACGCCTTCGGGCCGCGCGGGCTGGCGCTGCCCGACGCGCGGGCGCGCTTTGTTTCAGCCGTTCTTGTCCGCGCCGGCTAGCCGCGCTACGGGTCCTCCCATGGCTAAGAAAGTGATTCCCCAGGAACCCGGCGGCGGTGACGTGCAAGAGATCGCGCTGCGCGAGGCGCTCGAAGAGCGCTATTTCGCCTACGCGATTTCCACCATCATGGGCCGCGCACTGCCGGACGCGCGCGACGGCCTCAAGCCGGTGCATCGCCGCATCCTCTACGGCATGCGGCTTCTTCGCCTCGATCCCGGCGCGACTTTCAAGAAATCGGCGAAGATCGTCGGCGACGTGATGGGTAACTTCCATCCGCATGGCGACCAGGCGATCTACGATGCCTTGGTGCGACTCGCGCAGGATTTTGCTTCGCGCTATCCTCTGGTCGACGGCCAGGGCAATTTCGGCAACATCGACGGCGATAACGCCGCCGCCTACCGTTATACCGAAGCGCGGCTGACCGAAGCTGCGCGGCTGCTGCTCGACGGTATCGACGAAGACGCCGTCGACTTCCGGCCGAATTACGACGGCTTGTCGCAAGAGCCCGTGGTGCTGCCGGCGGCGTTCCCCAACCTCCTGGCGAACGGGTCGCAAGGCATTGCGGTCGGCATGGCGACAGCGATCCCGCCGCACAATATCGCCGAATTGTGCGACGCGGCGCTTCACCTCATCGAGACGCCGAATGCGCGCAGCCGCACTTTGTTGAAATACGTGCCCGGTCCGGATTTCCCGACCGGCGGCCTGATCGTCGATCCGCCCGAAACGATTGCGGAAGCCTATACCAGCGGGCGCGGCTCGTTCCGGCTGCGCGCGCGCTGGAAGACCGAAGACACCGGGCGGGGCACCTATCAGATCGTGGTGACCGAGATCCCTTGGCAAGTACAGAAGATGCGTCTCGTCGAGCGCATTGCCGAACTGATCAACGAAAAGAAGCTGCCGCTCGTCGCAGACATGCGCGACGAATCCGCGGAAGACGTTCGGCTCGTGTTCGAGCCGCGCTCGCGCAGCGTCGATCCGGCATTGATGATGGAGAGCCTGTTCAAGCTCACCGAGCTGGAAAGCCGCATACCGCTCAACATGAATGTGCTGGTGCGCGGCCGCATCCCGAAGGTCGTGGGGCTCGCCGAGGCGATCAACGAATGGCTCGCGCATCGCCGCGATGTGCTCGTTCGCCGTTCGCGCTACCGGTTCAGCCAGATCGAGCATCGGCTGGAAGTGCTCGGCGGTTATCTGATCGCGTATCTCAACCTCGACAAGGTCATCAAGATCATCCGGACAGAGGATGAGCCGAAGCCGGTCTTGATCAAGACGTTCAAGCTCACGGAGGTGCAGGCCGAAGCCGTTCTCAACATGAGGCTGCGCAACCTGCGCCGGCTCGAGGAGATCGAAATCCGCCAGGAGGACAAAGACCTCCGCGCGGAGAAAAAATCCCTCGAGGATCTGTTGCGCTCGGAAAAGGCGCAGTGGAAAACGATTGCCGGCCAAATCCGCGAGGTGCGCGAAAAATTCGGACCCAAGACGCCGCTCGGCAAGCGCCGCACCGGCTTTGCCGAAGCGCCGGCGCATGACGAAGCCGCGATCGAAGAGGCTTTGGTCGAGCGCGAGCCGGTTACCATCGTGGTTTCCGAGAAGGGTTGGATCCGCGCGCTGCGCGGGCAGGTGGCGGACCTTTCCAATCTGGCGTTCAAGGCCGACGACGGGCTGAAGCTTGCATTCTTTGCCGAGACAACGTCGAAGCTTCTGGTGTTTGCGACCAACGGGCGCTGCTACACTATCGATGCGGCGAAGCTGCCCGGCGGGCGCGGGCACGGCGAGCCGATCCGGCTGTTCATCGAGCTCGAGCAGGAGGCCGACGCGATTTCCGTGTTCCGTTACGAGGGCGGCCGCAAGTTCATCGTCGGGAGCAAGCAGGGCAGGGGCTTCATCGTTCCCGAGGACGAGTGCGTCGCCAACACTCGTAAAGGCAAACAGGTGCTCAACGTCACGCCGCCCGACGAGGCGCGCGCGATCGCGCCAGCCGTGGGCGAATTGGTGGCGACGATCGGCGACAATCGCAAGATGGTGGTTTTCCCGATCGATCAGGTGCCGGAGATGACGCGCGGGCGCGGGGTGCGGCTGCAGCGGCACAAGGACGGCGGCCTCTCCGACGTCAAGACCTTCGAGGCGGAGAGGGGCTTGAGCTGGACCGATTCAGCGGGCCGCGTGTTCACGCTGTCGTTGAAGGAGCTTGCCGATTGGCGCGGCAATCGCGGCGACGCTGGGCGGCTTGCTCCGAAGGGCTTCCCCAAGACGAATAAGTTCGGCAATGGCTCGGCCGGAAACGGCAAGAACGGCGAGGGGAAGGGCGAGTAGGATCGGCCGATGAGGTTTGCGGGAGCGCCCGCCTCGGCTGCATGCAAGACGCCGGGTTGCCTCGAGCGCTACCGCACGCGCGCCCAGCCGTCCGGCGTCAGCCGCTCTTGCGGCAGGAAGCGGCTCTTGTAATCCATTTTGCGTGAGCCGCGCACCCAATAACCGAGATAGACGTACGCAAGCCCCATCTGACGTGCGCGCTCGATATGATCGAGCACCATGAACGTGCCGAGCGAACGTGACGCTTCGTCCGGCTCGAAGAAGGAATAAACCATCGACAGCCCGTCGCCGAGCACATCGGTCAGCGCGACGGCGATGAGATCGCCGGCTTGCCGCCCGGCTTGGTCGCCTTCGCGCCGCCGGTATTCGACCACGCGCGTTTCGATGTGGCTGTCCTCGACCATCATTGCATAATCGAGCACGGTCATGTCGGCCATGCCGCCGTCGCGATGGCGCGAATCGAGATAGGCGCGGAAAATGGAATATTGCTCCGACGTCGGCACGGCGATTTTCATTTCGCCGACGATATCGCTGTTGCGGTTGACGATGCGCCGCATGCTGCGGCTCGCCTCGAACTCGTTGGCGACGACGCGCACCGACACGCAGGAGCGGCAACCCTCGCAGGCCGGCCTGTAAGCGATCGATTGGCTGCGGCGGAATCCGCCTTGCGTGAGGATGTTGTTGAGTTCGCCGGCGCGCTCACCGACCAGATGCGTAAACACCTTGCGCTCTTCCTTGCCGGCCAGATAGGGGCACGGTGATGGCGCGGTCAGATAAAATTGCGGTGTGTCACGGGAATGCTGGGTCAAGGCTCTAGGTCACCGAAGCTTGGGTCGTTGTCGCGTTTTGGGTCACTGTTACGTTGGCTCAATGTCCACGTTGCCTCACCGATCGGTCTCCTGCCGCCGAGTCTCTACGGCACAGCACTAGATTGCCCGAGAATGGCGACACCGCAAAGGCCAAAATCGGAACGGCCGGCAAGCGTGGCACGCGCGTCGGCGCTACTGTCGGCCGGCGGCCCCGGAAGTGCGCGCACGGTAAATGGGCGTGAACCAACCTTGTGGCAAATCGAATCGATGCGGCGCGGCTTGCAAATCGTGGAGAGCGTTATGTTCGCCGGAGCGGGCAAATTCGCGCCCGCATGAAGGCGTCAAAGCCCGCTTTCAGTTACCGAAGCCGGCGTTGCCCGCCCGGAGCGAAGCCGCGCGGCTGGCATTGTTGATCACGACCGTGCCGACCAACATGTCGTGCAGCAGTCGGCGGCGCGCGTTGAAGAATCCGACCAGCAGAATGACCGGCGACAAGACGCTGATGCTGATCCAATAGACCACGGCATGCACGGCGCCGAGCACGAAATAGCACGCCGCGCCGTACCAAGTGCGCAGTTCAAGATCCATGGTGCGCATGCCGATGGTCGCCGAGGCCGGGCTCCCGAGCGTCATTCCGTAGTAGGTCCATAGGCTTAAGTACTTGATATTTCTCAAGTGAACAATGCGATTCGGTGCGGAACGTTTGCGAAACATCGGGGGTTTCTGTGCCATGGCACAGATACGTCAGACGCTCGCTGCGCGGTCTTGGTGATCCGGAGAATGATGGCCGTACACCCTCTCGATCGTCGCCGTTGACATGCCAAGATGGCCAGCCGCTTCCCATATCGGGACACCGGCTTGCAGCAACCACGTCGCCCTTGTGTGTCGCAGCGTGTGCCGTGTCACGCCCTTGAGTCCCGCTTCCTTCACTGCTCGATTCCACGTCTTATGTGGATCACGGACTCGTTGTCCGTCGTAGTGGCAGACATATTGAGCGCGTGCTCCGTCAAGCCGTTTCCAGCGTCGCAGGTGCGTCAGAATGCGCCGGCCTAGTCTGACAGGCGGGGCGCGTTTCTTCTTATCCTGCACTTCGCCCGCTGGAATGCGGCGCATCGTTTTGCCGCGTATGTCTATCTGACTCCACTGCATTGCCAAGATCACACCCGGCCTAGAACCGGTATATAGCTGCAACAGGATCGCTCGGCGTAAGTGCTGGTGACGCCGCGCCGCCCATAACAGCTTTGCGGCTTCCGATCGCGTCAGCCAACGATCCTTGGGTGCGCCGGCAGTCGGCAACCAAAATATCGGCATAGTGGCAAGTGGGCCGTGGTCCGGTTCCTTGTGCCAATGGATGACGGCGGACTTTAGGACTTTCAAATCAGCGCCGGCCGATGCATCGGTCTTGTTTGCTGCATAGGCTTGGCATGACTTGGTCGATATGTCGGCCGTAGTCTTCTCGCCCCACCACGGAAGCAAATAGGAAATGCGATAGGCAAGATTGCGGCCCGTTTTTTTGGTCGGGACTACCTCAGTCAAGTAGGCATTGAGAACGTCAACGATCAACGGTTGATCGGACGGCGCTGGCTTGTGCTTATCGCCGATATAGTCCGCTAGTGCTTTCTCAGCCTTTGCGCGGTCTCTTTCGCTGCAACCAGTGCGGATGAAACGCGATCCGTCACGGATTGCCCATTGTTCACGCTTCGGGTCGAGGTAGAGGCGCGGCGGGGATCGTCTTCGCGGCATCTGGCGATCATCTCCTGCATGTCCTGGCGTGTGGTGTAATCACGACGGCCGAGACGGAAGACTTTAAGCCTGCCACGCGCGGCTTCCGCTCGCAATGTCGAGACGGTTAGGCGCGCTTGTGGATAAACTTTACAAGCGTCCGCCAGCGTTATGGGATCATCATCGGGAAGAGACACAGCCAAATCCTTTGCACCCTTAAAAACAAGGATAGGCTGTGCTTCGTGCTTCGCAGGTAGACGGCCGGAAGCGTGTTCGTCAAGGCCAGAGCGCGCCGCCCGCTCGCTACGGGAACCCGTCCCCCACTTTCTCGAAAGGAACCGGACCGGGGAACCGATCCGGCCGGGCTTGGATTACGAGGTTTCGACGGGGGGCTCGGCTTTTACGGCAAGCGCCACATCCCTCTCGGCCTCGGCCGACTGCACGCATAGAACAGCGCCATCAGCACGCCTTCCTGCCTTTTCCAGGGCGATGTCCAAATCCACAAAGTCGGGATCGTCGGACTACCGAGCGGCAGTACCGCGACATCCGTTAGGGCCACCACGGCGGCCGGTTTTCGCGCGCGAGGCGAGGCATCCCGCGGGCTATGCCGTTGCTTTGCTCTAGCCCATCGAGTCGATGCTCAAGGCTGCCCAACGCCATCAGTAAGGAATCGATAGCGAAGGTTATTGCCGCTTGCTTGTCATTGTCATTCGCCGATTGCAGCTTGCTCAGAAGTTCAGCGAAGGCATGCGTTACGTCGTCGAATTCCTGTGACATTGCGACGGCCCTCCATCGTCGCCCCCACATAATTCTTTGCTAATCGAATGGCGCTGGGCAATCCCTACTTAAGTGGCGTCATCTAGCCGTCATGTTGGGGACGTTAAAGGACGCCCGGAAGGATCAGCCGGAAGCGGCCGTAGGAACAACCGGCGCGGAGCCAAGACGGGCCGATATGGGAGATAGCTGCTCATGCCGCCGAACGCATAGGCGGAGGCCGTTTGGCCGATTTAGCCACGCTCCGCGCGATGCTAAGATTTATCGAGCGGCTTTCTTTTTCTTCGGCTGATAGGTGGCGGCGCTTCCGGATGCCCAGAACGTCCCGGATGGCCTCCGCCTCCTTTAGATTAGGCAGCCGATCCAGCCTTAGACACCCCTCCCAATCCCCGTCTTGGGTTATCTGACAGAATGACAGCTTAGCCTTGGCGTCTTTCCAGGATCGCGGCGACGGTTCACGGTCGATTCCGTCCTTCCCGGTCTTCTCTCCGGGCGTCACATAAAGCAGGTATCCAGCACCATCGGGATAGATGACGTTAGCGTCATTGCCCTTGCGGTCCTTCTGGCCACGGATACCCCAATCGCCGGTTCGGCCTTCGCCACGGACCATGTCACGTTGCAGGGTTGTCTCTGACCCGTCCAATGCATCAAGCAAAGCGAGCAGCCGCTCGCGATCGGTAGTCATGGGAAATACCTTGGTTATGAAATGAAATGCGGGACCGTCACCGGCCGTGCGAGCCAGAAATGGCCAGTGGTTCGTTTAATGGACGTGGCAGGGAACGCTTATCAGCGGCCGCCCTTGCCCTTAGCCTTCTCGTCTTCGAGCGCCTTATCCACCAGGATCATGATCCATGACAGCATGGACCTGCGGTCGTTTGCGGCCGCCTTCTTAATAGCGGCATGCTTCTCGGGCGAAATCCATAGCTTCAGTGATTTTCGAGTCTCGTGTTTCTTCGCCATTGTCAAATGCCCCTGCCGGGGGTATATTTGCCCCCGCCTTTCCCCTGAAAGGCGAGGCCACCGACTGCGGAAACAGCCGATGGCCCCTAACACCGGATCGCCGTGGATGACGAGCCGATGCTGCCATCTAGATATACCGCAAATCACCTTACGAAAGCGTCGTCCTCCCTGGCTTTCCACAGCATAGGAAGCCGACAATGACTTATGGCGAAGCTAGAACGTATCACCGATGCTGCCATAGCTTGGTGGAGTCAGCATACACATGAGCGCGATCTTAGGACCGCGTTGCAAGTCGTCATGGACGCAGAGCGCAGTCAGGCCGAGCGGGACCGTATAACCGTCCTCAACGCTTGGATGGCGGCCGATCCGGGAGTACGGCAATGACCGCAATTCAAATCGCAATATTCGTCTGCGCGTTCTGGCTGGGCGCGATCG
>DATMQV010000377.1:0-3903 GCA_035566615.1 Xanthobacteraceae bacterium | reverse complement strand
AAGGCTACACCGCCGGCTGGGGACTCGGCCGTCATGTGCTGGGCTCGAACTACTTCCACTATGTGCGCGACCCTTGGGGCAGCTATTCCGAATACTCCGCCGACATGGATTACATCCCCGCCGACCACGATTGGCGGTCGGGCGATCATCCGAGCGAGGACTCTTTCTTCCTGTGGGGCCCAAATCCGCCCGAGGACTTCGTGCGCAACTACGAAATAGAGACGTGACGCGGTCGTGAGCCGGCGGGCGGAAGCTCAAATACGGCCCGAGCGTCGTATTCAATCAGACCGGCGCCCGAGATCGCGCTCGACACGCCATTCGAAGCCATTCGGTATACCTGGTCTAACGGATGTGCGGGCGTTGATCGGAACGGCTGCGATAGCGCCGCTCCGTTTCGTTCTGATCGAGTTGATCTCGGCTCATTTCTTACGTCCGACGGCTACCTCATATGGAATTGAGGGCTCGCTTTCCTTTGCATTGCACGAGGCAAATAGATGCACGAGAACAGTCAACCAACCGTCTTGCTCCCGCAAATACAAGGCGTGTATACGCCGAATCGAGAGCGCTTCCGGTTTTTCAACATTGCCAACGAAATTGTACACATCATCGCGTTTCCCGGCGAGAAGTTCTCTTATTGCGTCCCCGTCAAATGCGTCAAAACCCAATTTTGCCACTGCATAGCAGTACCCAATCTTCGCCACCATTTTGGCGAACGGACCGTTAGCGAATGGCTGTCGAGTTGTGACGTCATTCAACGTGTCCCTTTTTCTTGCAAGATTGAATAACTGAACTCGCATCGACGTATGCCATTGGTGCGATCAGCACCGGCTAAGAAACCCGCGCGAGGGAACATAATCAACGAAAAAGCCTGAGGATATTGTTCTTTGGAGATAGCCATATCAAATACCGCAACGCCCGGCGTCATCGTATGATTTCCGACAGCAATTGGCGGCAAAGGCTTCGGAGGCTTTTCATTTTTTGATCCTCTATTGCGGCTTTTCCTTAATTCCAGAATTCGACGTGGAAACAGCAAATCATTATTTAACGCGATGTTTTCATATCCCTTGTTCGATAACTCCGCACATTTTAGGCATGCCCCGTGGCGAATGATTAGTTCGCCATTTATAGCGGGCGGAATGATGTGTTCATCGGTTTTTTGTTCATCCGGCCAAGTACGCATGTCCGTAAGGCAATAAACGCACCTTTCACCGACATCAAAATCATGATGAGGCATTTCCAGGGAGCGCATGCAGCGTTTCCTTGGCTAAAACAGCGGCGTGCCGGGAACGAACGCGTCGAACGCCGCCCAGAGCTGGCTGCGGTAACGATCCTGCTCCATCAGCAATTCGTGCTGCGAGCCGACCACGACCAGATGGGTGCCGGAGCGCAGGTGCATGGCGAAGTCCTCGATCACGCTGTTGGAGACGATCGCGTCGCGCCCGGCGGCGACGATCAGCATCGGCTGGCGGATGCGCATTGCAAAGCTCGGATCGCTCAGGGTGCGCATGGCGCGGAACGCGGCGTCGCACCAGGTGATGGTCGGCCCGCCAAGCCCGAGCGCGGGCTCGGCTTCCAGAATCGCGGCGTTGCGCGCATAGCGCACTGGATCGGTGGTGAGAATGTTGCCGGCAAAGGGGCGCAAATCCAGCACGCCGGGATAGCGGCCCGGAACGTACATTCCGCCGAAGCCGCCAAAGCGCAGGACCCGCAGCAGGGTGCCGGCAAGCCCCGTCGACTGCACGAATGCGATCCCCAGCATCGGCGCCGAGAGAACGACGCGGTCGAACCAGCGCTGCCCGCGGGCGACGGCGCGAATCATAATGGTCGCGCCCATGGAATGAGCGAGCGCGAAATACGGCGGCGGACAATCCGGCAGCACCACCTCGCGCATGAACGTTTCGAGGTCGATATCGAACTCGGCGAAATTGCGCACATAGCCCTTGTAGCGGTCGCCGAGCGTGCGCTGCGACAGCCCCTGCCCGCGCCAGTCCAGGATGGCGACGGCAAAGCCGCGGCTGCGCAAATCGCGGACCGTCTCGAAATATTTTTCGATCCATTCGGTGCGGCCCGGGAAAATACAGACCGTGCCGCGGCGGCCGGCCGGCGGCGCAAAGCGCGCAAAGCGGATCTGCACGCCGTCCGCGGTCTTGAGCATGCCGCTCACGGCGCCTTCGGGAACCGGATTGGCGGGAATCGAGACGAGCTTCATCGGGCCATGGGCTGAAACGAAGCCTCGCTTATACCAGCAGTCGGCGGAGGCTCAATCGTCGGCTGTGGGCCGTGCACCGATTGCGGTCGGCATGCGCCATGATTTGCGTCGTCGCGATCGCCCCTCTGTCCTTATGCTTGTGCTGCCGCCGAGAACTCGGCGAGCGTTTTGAGCGCATAGAATTGCACCGGTTCGCTGCGGCCTTTGACCGACGCCTGCAGAAGCTCATGACCGGCGACATCCAATCCGGCAAGCGCGGCCGCCTGCTGCGAGACGATGGCGACGCAGTCATAGTCCTTGGTCAGGCTTTCGAGCCGCGCGCAGGTATTCACCGTGTCGCCGATGGCGGTGATGATTTGCGATCGCGGCGGGCCCATGGCGCCGACGATGGCCTCGCCGTAATGAATGCCGATGCCGATACGAAGCGGCGCGGAGAGTTCCCCTCGAAGCTGATGGTTGAGGTCGCCGAGGCCGGCGAGCATCGCTTGTGCCCCGCGCAGCGCATCCGCGGGACCGGTGGTCGAATCAGCGGCGTTGAGCCCGTAGAGCGCCATCAGCCCGTCGCCGGTGAATTGCGAATAGTGGCCGTTGGTCGCTGCCACCGCCTTGCTCATCTCCTGAAAGAAGCGGTTGAGGATAAAGAGCACGTCATAGGGAAGCTTGCTCTCGCCCAGGCTGGTCGAGCCCCGCATGTCGACAAAAACCACGGTGATCAGCCGTTCGCTGCCTTCCAGGCCGCCGCGCAGGCTGCCTTCGGCGGCGCCCGCATCGGGCGCGAGCAGCGGCATGACGGAAATGTCGGCGTCCGGCCGAAGCTGACAGGCGAGCCGCATGCCCGGCGTCGCGCCGATCCGCGCCAGCGCCGCCGATTCCAGGCCCGACGGCGGAGGAAGCTGATCGCCGCCTTTGGTCACCAGCACGCGGCATGTGGTGCAGCGCGCCCGGCCGCCGCACAAGGCGGCATGCGGCACGCCCTGCTGCCGCAGTGTTTCCAGAACCGAAGCGCCGGCCAGGATCGGCATCACCCGGCCCGACGCATGCGTCAGCCGCGGCAGCTTGCGATTGCGCAAGCGCCAGAGCCGCAGTTCGCGCCCGCCAAAGGCAAGGCCGATCAGCGCAAGATGAACGCCGATCCCGAGTTCGGCGAGCCAGGCAACTTCGCCGGCCGTTTGCGGCGTTATGTGGCTTTCGCGTAGCACGTGCGGGACAAAATCCGGACTGCGGCTCGCGCGCAAAACTTCGTTGCCGGCGGCGACATAGCCGGCCAGCGCGAACGCTGGCAGCAGCAAGGCGAAAACGAGCAGATACGGCCGCCAGCGCGCGTAGGCCGGCTTGGTGCGCAGCCAGAAGTGAATGCCGATGCAGGCGTGCGTCCAAACCGTCAGCACCGCAAGCGTCTGCACGATCGCATGCCACGGCGCCGCCACCCAGTGCGCGATCAGCACGGATTGGTAGCTGCCGACGACGCCCAGCGTGTTGTCGGCGACGCCGGTGCCCATGACGTGGCTCATCAGCAAAAGCGGAATGGAAAGGCCGAGCCCCGCCTGCGTCCATTGCCAAGGCGCAAGCCGCAGCGACTGCCGCACATAGATCGACCACAGCGCATTGCCGTAGTGAACAAAGAAGGCGGTCAATAAAAGTGCGGTGCCGATCTTGCTTTGCCACACATACATGGTGACGTCGAAGACGGCGTC
>DATMQV010000376.1:0-4054 GCA_035566615.1 Xanthobacteraceae bacterium | reverse complement strand
CCTGTGCGTCCGAGCTGTGCCTACCACCACGCGCAAAAAAGATTCGCCCCCCGGGCAACAAAAGAGGGAGGCGAAGTGCCGAAAGGCGCATGCCAACCATTTGCCGCGTACCATCAACAAACGTTGCCGCCTCCTGATGATCGGCGCGGCAGCGCGCCCTTTCGGGGCGCGCCCGCCTTCCGGCGCTTCGACCGCGGTTCTCACCGGGACTCCCATCCCGGCTCAGCTCCAGGCCATGTTTCCTGGGACGTGGAATCAAACGGGCGTTACCCGCCCTCTCCTGTCCCAGTCCAGCGACAGCACCTCGCGCCTCGGCCGTAATACCGAAGGACCTGATGCCCGAAGCCGCTCCGGCGCGAATTGCTAGCCCGCGCGGAAGCACCGCACTCGCCCCACACTTCGGATCGCATCCGGAATGCGTCCCTCGATCGAGCGAGTTAGAGCAACTGTAACCGCATCGGAGACGATTAATGATCGTCTCCTTATCGGAGACGCGTCCCAGGCCCATTACCGCATCCGCCAAAAACGCCGAGACTTCCTCTTCGTCATTCCAGGGCCGAGCAAAGCGACGAGCGAAATCCATACTCACGATTGGTGCAGAAGATGCTCCGCTCTCAATCCGCCTGACCTGTGGTTATGGATTCCGGGCCCGCGCCTTCGGCGCGTCCCGGAATGACGAGGTGGTGCGTGAGCGAAAAGGGGTCCGCCAATGTTTTCGCTATCCTGATGTGCGCGCATCAGCGCGCGGTACTGTTTAACCGCGCAATGCAAGGCCGTCCGCGTTGAGAGGGCGCGCAACCCCCCGGATGCGCTCTGGCAGCAGTCCGCCGTGCAGACCCGACCCTCATGCTATGATCGGCTGCGCAGCAGCACCTTTTTCAACCCTTGACCCATCACAACGCCGGAGGAGACCATGAGCGTCGTCGATCGCCGGACTGCCCTAATCGCTGGGCTCGCATCCGCCTCTATCGTTTCGAGCACCAGCGCCTTTGCGGAGCAGGAAGCCGGAGCGTCCGCAGAAGCGAAGCTTCGTCAATTGGGGATCGAACTACCGAAAGTCGCGGCGCCCGTTGCAAACTACGTACCGGCGACGCGGCTTGGCAACTTGGTCTTCCTTGCCGGCACAGGCCCCCGCAATCCGGATGGCTCTCGGCCACAGGGCAAAGTCGGCCGTGACGTAACCATCGACGAGGCAAAGCAGCACGCGCGCAACGTTGGGCTTCAACTGCTTGCGGCGCTACGCGACGAGATCGGCAGTCTGGACAAGGTCGTTCGTTTTGGCAGGGTGTTTGGCATGGTCAATGCCGTACCTGATTTTGCCGACCATCCAAAGGTGATCAACGGCTGCTCGGAACTGTTCGTGGAAGTGTTCGGCGATCGAGGTCGGCACGCACGCTGCGCCGTCGGGATGGGGTCGCTTCCGTTCAATATGACGGTTGAGATTGAAGCGGTCGTTGAGGTCGTTTGAAATCGCTTTGGACGATTTCGGAATCTTCGCGCGTTCGAGGTGGACGGGGAAAGCTCAGTCCGCCGCACCGGGCTTCACGCACTTCCCCTCACCCGCCATCGCTTCGCTCGGCGTCCTCTCCCGCAAGCGGGAGAGGGAAAATTACCCCGCGAGCGGGAGAGGGAAAGCTCAGGCGGCCAGCGTTTCCTTTACGGCGGCGACGAGTTGCTTGAGTGTGAACGGCTTCGGCAGGAAGGCGTATTGGCCGTGCTCGGGCAAGTTCTTCTGGAACGCATCTTCCGCATAGCCCGACACGAAGATGATCTTCAGGTCCGGGTTGCGGGTGCGCAGTTCACGCGCCAGGGTCGGGCCGTCCATCTCCGGCATGACCACGTCGGAGACGACGAGGTCGACCGGCTTGCCGGATTTCTCCAATACGTCGATCGCTTCCACGCCGTTGCCGGCTTCCAGCACCGTGTAGCCGCGCGATGTCAGCCCGCGCGCGTTGAGGGCGCGCAAGCCTTCCTCATCCTCGACCAGAAGAATCGTGCCCTGGCCGGTGAGATCAACGCTGGCGGCCTTCGCCGGAGCCGCGGCGCCGGCGGCGCGCCTGACTTGATCGGCCGCGACAAGCGTCTGGGTGATCGCCGGCGCTTCGGCCTCGGCCGCCTGCTCGGCGAGTTCTTCCGCGCCCGGAACATGCCGCGGCAGAAAGATCCGGAAAGTGGTGCCCTCGTGCAGGACGGAATCGACATACACGAAGCCGCCGGTCTGTTTGATGATGCCGTAGACCGTGGACAACCCCAGCCCCGTCCCCTTCCCCACTTCCTTGGTCGAGAAGAACGGATCGAAGATCTTGCCGAGGATCGATTCCGGAATGCCGGTGCCGGTATCGCGCACTTCGACCAGCACATAGTCGGCCGCCGGCATGCCCTTGGTATTGTAGCGCTCGCAATCCTTGGACGTGACATTGGCGGTGCGCACTTGCAGACGGCCGCCGTCCGGCATGGCGTCGCGCGCATTGACCGCGAGATTCACGATCACCTGCTCCAACTGCGAAATATCCGCCTTCACCGGCCACAGATCGCGGCCGTGCTTGACCTCAAGCGCGACCTTTTCGCCGATCAGTCGGCGCAGCAGCATGTTGAGATCGCTCAAGACCTCGCCGAGATCGAGCACTTGCGGGCGCAGCGTCTGCTTGCGCGAGAAGGCGAGCAGATGCCGCACCAGGCTCGCCGCCCGATTGGCATTCTGCTTGATCTGCATGATGTCGCCAAAAGACGGATCGGTCGGCTTGTGGGCATTGAGCAGGAAGTCGGTCGCCATGATGATGGCGGAGAGCACGTTGTTAAAGTCGTGAGCGATGCCGCCGGCGAGCTGGCCGACGAGCTCCATCTTCTGCTGCTGCGTGACCTTGTTCTCGAGCTCGCGCTGGGCCGTGGTCTCGAGCGTGTAGACGATGGCGGCTTCCTGGTCGCGCTCTTCTTCCTCGACCGCGGTGACATAGAAGCTGCCGAACCGCTCGCCGTCGCCGGCAAGGGCTGCTTCGACCGGCGCAATGTCGCTCTTGCCGCGGGCCGCCGCCGCGATCGCGGCGTCGAGCGCAGCGCGATCGCGCTCCGCGAGCACGGCGCCGATCGGGCGGCTGCCGCTGTCGAGGTTCAGCGCATTGTGGAACAGCCGCGCAAACAGCGGATTGGTACGCACGATCCGCCCCTCGCGATCGACGGTCGCGATCGCCATCGGCGTGTTGTGGAAGAAGCGCATGAAGCGGATTTCGGCCGCGCGCTGCGGATCGGTGCCGTCATCCTGCGCGCGATTGAGCACGAGCGTGCGCGACGCGCCGGGCGTGCCATCGGCGCCGAAGGCAAGCTTGTGAAAGAGGCGCACCGGCAGCTTCCGCCCGCTGCGCGTCTTGAGGTCGAGATCGAGAACTTCGGTTTTCAGTTCGCCCGGCGCCGCCCGCAGCGTCGTCAGCAGCGCGGCCCCATCGCCGGCCACGAGGTCGGAGAGCTTCAGACCGCCGGAGCCGACTTGGGCCAGGTCCTGATCGAGCCACGTGGCGAGCGTGGCATTGAGATAGACCACGTCGCCCTTGGCATCGACCGAGAAGAAACCGGCCGGGGCGTGATCGAGATAGTCGACCGCGTGCTGCAATTCCTGAAAGACATTCTCCTGCCGCTCGCGCTCGCGCGTCACGTCGGACAGCGACCAGACGGTCAGGCGGCGGTCGCGGCCGCGCTCGCCGAGCGGCCGCACCCGCAGCCGCAGCCAGCGCGCCGGCCGGCCCTTCAGGCCGGCGACCCGGACCTCTTCCTGCAAGCGCTTGCCTTCGCGCGCCGCCTTGAGCAGCCGGTAGATGGCTTCCGAGGCGTCGGCATCGCCGATGAACACGCGCTCCACCGGGCGCATCTCGTTGGCATCCGCATCGATCAGGTCGAGATAGGCGGCGTTGGCGTAGATGACGCGGCCGTCGGCATCGGTGACGAGGATGCCGTCGAAGGCCTCATCGACGACCGTCTTGATCAATGGGTTGGCCGGCCCCGCCGCCGGCAGGCGCAGGATACCGGAGGCAAGCGCGAACAGCGAAAAGACGCCGACCGTCGC
>DATMQV010000375.1:0-8199 GCA_035566615.1 Xanthobacteraceae bacterium | reverse complement strand
GATGGCGATGGCCGAATTGCCCGGTCCGTATGACCTGCGCGCCTATGCATGCGTGGCGCGCGGCGTGCTGACCAATACCTGCCCGATGGCGCCGTATCGCGGCGTTTCGCGGCCGGTCATCACGCTCGCGCTCGAGCGGCTAATGGATGAAGCTGCGGCGGCGCTCGGCCTCGATCCGCTCGATATCCGCCGGCGTAATCTGATCGGGAAATTTCCCTACACTTCGGCCACCGGTCTCGTCTTCGACGAAGGCACCTATCGGCAAACGCTCGACATGGCGAGCGAAGCGCTCGACGTGCCGGCCTTTCGCAAACGGCAGGTGCAGGCGCGAACCAAAGGGCGCTATCTCGGCATCGGCTTTGCCGCCTTCTCCGAGCGCACCGGCTACGGCACGCCGGCCTTCGCCGCGCGCGGCATGGGCGTGACGCCGGGCTGGGAGACGGTCGAACTGACCATGGACCCGTCCGGCTATCTGGAATTGCGTATCGGCGCGAGCCCGCACGGTCAGGGGCTGCGCACGACGCTCGCCCAACTTGTCGCCGACGAGCTTGGCGTCGCGCCCGACCGGATCAAGGTCATCTCTGGCGATACCGACCGCACGCCCTATGGCTGGGGCACCTTTGCCAGCCGTTCGCTAGTGATTGCCGGCGGCGCGAGCGTACTCGCCGCGCGCAAAGTGCACGCCAAGCTCAAGACGATCGCGACCCGCCTGCTCGAAGCCGCGTCCGACGACATCGTGCTGGAGAACGGCGCCGCGCGCGTCGCCGGTACCGACCGCGCCGTGCCGATCGAGACGCTGGCCCGCGCCGCCTATCATCAATCGCATCTGTTCAAGGGCGAGATCGACGCCGGCTTGTCGGAGAGCGCGACCTACGACCCGGCGGGCACGTTCTCCAATGCTTGTCACGCCGCCATCGTCGAGGTCGATGCCGATACCGGACACGTGACGATCGAGCGCTTCGTCATCGCCGAAGATGCCGGCCGCCTGGTCAACCCGATGATCGCCGACGGCCAGGTGGTGGGCGGCGTCGCGCAAGGTATCGGCAACGCGTTGCTGGAAGAGATCGTCTATGACGACACCGGCAACATGCTCACCGCAACGCTCGCCGATTTTCTGCCGCCGACCTGCCGCGAAATCCCGCCGATCGAGCTCCTGCACCTGGAGACGCTGAGCGACGCGACGATCACAAAATCCAAGGGCCTCGGCGAGGGCGGCGCCATCGGCGCGCCAGCGGCGGTTCTCAACGCGATCAACGATGCGCTGACGCCTTTCGGCGTGAGCATCAACGAAATTCCGGCGACGCCGCAACGCATCCGCGCGGCGCTGCGGCAAGCAAGAAAGAACCCGGCATGAGCGAGCGAGACGAGATCACGCTGACCATCAACGGCAAGCGCCACGCCATTCGGGTCGAGCCGCGCCGTACGCTGGTCGACGCCATCCGCGAGGATTGCGGGCAAACCGGCACGCATATCGGCTGCGAACACGGCGTTTGCGGCGCCTGCACGGTGCTGGTCGATGGTGCGCCGGTTCGCTCGTGTCTGATGTTCGCGGTTCAGGCGCACGGCAAGGAGATCCGCACCGTCGAAGGCCTGGCCAAGGGCGACGAGCTCAACGCGCTGCAACGTGCGTTCATGGAGAATCACGGCTTGCAATGCGGCTTCTGCACGCCCGGCTTCCTGATGCTGATTACCGGCGTGCTGGAGCGGGAGCCGGATATCACCGACGAGGAACTCATCGACGTGCTCTCGTCCAATCTGTGCCGCTGCACCGGCTATCAGAACATCGTGAAGGCGGCACGCGCGGTGGCCGGCGAAATGCGCCAGCGCCGCACGGCCTGAAGCGGAAAACTGAAAGCCGAGCAATGGCGCCTGCATCAATAAGATTAAAAGCAAAACACGTCGGGCAGTCGCTGATGCGCCTGGAAGACCGGCCGCTCTTGACCGGCCGCGGCCGCTTTGCCGCCGATATTTCATTTCCCCAGCAATTGCATATGCGCATCGTGCGCTCGAATTTCGCGCACGGAAAACTGCGCGCCATCGACGCCGATGCGGCGCTCGCGCTGCCGGGCGTGCAAGCGGTATGGACGGCAGCCGACGTCGCCGACATTCCGCCGATCGATTTCCGCTTGAGCCGCATCGAGGGCCTGGAGCCTTATCGCCAACGACTCTTCGCGGATGGCTTTGTGCGCTATGTCGGCGAGCCTGTCGCCGCCGTGTTCGCGGACGATCCCTATCTCGCCGAGGACGCGGCCGAGCTGGTCGCGCTCGACATCGAGGAATTGCCGGCCATTTTGCAGGCCGACGAAGCGCCGGGCGAATTCGAGCCCGGCCGATCCACCGAACCAGCTATCGTGCGCAAGAGCTACGGCGAGGTCGACGCCGCTTTCCGCAGCGCGCATGCGATTGTTGAAGCCACGCTGTCGATCGGCCGGCATTCCGGCGTGCCGCTCGAGACCCGCGGCGCGATCGCGCGCTATGACGCCGCCCGCGACGTGCTCGAATTGCACGGCGCCGCCAAAGTGCCGCATTGGAACAGAGACCAGATTGCGCGCATGCTCGGGCGCGGCGCGTCGTCGGTTCATCTTTTCGAAGGGCATGTCGGCGGCGGCTTCGGCATTCGCGGCGAGATCTATCCCGAGGACGTGCTGGTCTGTGTCGCCGCGCTGCGCATGCAGCGGCCGATCAAATGGATCGAGGATCGCCGCGAACATCTGATCGCCGCCAATCATTCGCGCCAGCAGCAGCATCGCGTGCGCGCCGCGGTGGATCGCGACGGGCGCATTCTCGCGATCGAGGATGAGATCTTTCACGATCAAGGCGCCTATATGCGCACACACGCAGTGACGGTGCCCGATCTTGCCGCCGCCATGCTGCCGGGGCCTTACCGCATTCCGGCGTATCGCGCCAACGCGCATGTCCGCCTGACCAACAAGACGCCGTGCGGGACTTATCGCGCGCCGGGCCGCTTCGAGAGCACCTTCGTGCGCGAACGGCTGGTGGACGCCATCGCCGCACGGCTCGATCTTGACTCGGTGGAGGTGCGGCGGCGCAACCTGATCGCCAGTCACGAAATGCCCTATGCGCGGCAGCTCGACACGCTCGGCACCGAGATCGTGCTCGATTCCGGCGACTATGCGGGCCTGCTCGACAAGGCGCTGGCGGCGGTTGAATGGGAGAAGTTGCGCAAGACGTTAGCGGCGCGCAAAGCCACTGGCGAACTCGTCGGCGCCGGCGTTGCGCTGTTCGTGGAGAAGAGCGGGCTCGGGCCGTTCGATCAGGTGAAGATCGCTGTCGATACCGATGGCAACGTGGAGGTGGTTTCCGGCTCGGCGTCGGTGGGGCAAGGCATCGAGACCGTGATCGCGCAAATCTGTGCCGATGCGCTCGGGGTCGACTATCGCAAGATCCGCGTCACCCACGGCCGCACCGACCGCATCGAATATGGACTCGGCGCCTTCGCGTCGCGCGTCACCGTCATGACCGGCGAGGCGACGCGGATTGCCGCCAGCGCGCTGAAAGCCAAGGCGATCGAGGTCGCATCCGAATTGCTGCAAACGCCGGCCGAGCTGCTGGACGTGATCGACGGCGAAGTGGTGCGCAGCGACGCCGCGGCGGGCCCCTCCGTCAGTCTTGGGGCTATTGCGCGCGCGCTCTTGCCCGGCTCGCCTTTGCGTCACGGCCGTCCTCCGGGACTTTCGGCCGAGGGATGGTTCCACAGCAATCATATGAACTATCCTTACGGCGTGCACATTGCGGTCACGCGAATTGACAAAGACACGGGCGCCGTCGCGATCGAGCGCTACCTGGTCGCTTACGATGTCGGCAAGGCCGTCAATCCGATGCTGATCGAGGGGCAGATCGTCGGCGGCTGCGCGCAAGGCATCGGCGGCACCTTGCTCGAAGAATTCTTGTATGACGAGCGCGGCGAGCCGCTGTCGGTGACCTTCGCCGATTATCTGATGCCGACGGTGCGCGAAATGCCGCCGGTCGATGTGCTGATCTGCGAAGACGCGCCAAGCCCGCTCAATCCCATGGGATTGAAAGGCGCCGGCGAAGGCGGCGCCAATGCGGTCGGCGCGGCCGTGGCAGCGGCCGTTGACGACGCGCTCGGCGTCAAGGGGGCCGTGACCGAGCTTCCGATCACGCCGCAGCGGCTGAAGCGCTTGCTGCGGAGCGCACACGAATTGTAAGCATGGTGGTTTCGGCAAGCCGGATCCTCCGTTCCGGATCCGGATCGTGCGTGAGCGAAGTTGGCAGGGAGAAAGCTATGGATCTCAAGCTGCAAGGCAAGACGGCGCTGGTGACCGGCGGCAGCGAAGGCATCGGCAAGGGCATCACCTTGGCGCTGGCGAAGGAAGGCGTCGACGTCGCCATCTGCGCACGCCGCAAGGAACCGCTGGAAGCCGCAGCCAAGGAGATCGCGAAGGCGACCGGCCGCAAGATCGTGCCGGTTCCCGCGGATTTGCGGCAGGACGCCGATGCCAAGAATTTCATCGAGCAGGGCCACAAGGCGCTCGGCCGCGTCGACATCATGGTCAATAACGCAGGCTCGGCCGCCGGCGGCGTGATCGAGCATCTGACCGAGGACGACTGGGACAAAGGCCTGCAGCTCAAATTCATGGGCTACGTGCGCTGTCTGCGCTACGTGCTGCCGATCATGGTCAAGCAAGGCGGCGGCCGCGTCGTCAATCTGATCGGCAATGACGGCGTGAAGCCGTCCTACTGGGAAATCTGCCCTGGCGCGGCCAATGCGGCCGGCCAAAACCTCACGGTTTCGCTCGCCGGCCAGTACGGCAAGAGCGGCATCAGCTTTGTCGCGGTCAATCCGGGGCCGGTGCGCACCGAGCGCTGGGCCGGTCTGGTCAAGGCCATGTCGCGCGACATGAAAATTCCCTACGAGGAAGCCGACACGCTGGCGCCGTCGTCGATTCCGCTCGGGCGTATCGCCGAGGTCGAAGAGGTCGCCGATCTCGTGGTGATGCTCGCTTCGCCGCTGATGCACATGGTCAACGGCACCATGATCGAAATCGACGGCGGCCAGGACAAGCCCCTGATGGACCGCTTCCGCGACAAGAACCGCTGACCCCGTAGGAAGGTTCATCCGCTCGTCCCCGCGAAAGCGGGGACCCAGTCGCCCTACCGCAAAGCCGCCACGTTCCAACTGGATTCCCGCTTGCGCGGGAATGAGCGGAGTTCACATCTCGCACGATCCTATTTGCACAGGATCGGCATTCCAATTGCCGCTTACCGCTGAGAAGCGGTCAGGCGATGTCGCTCGACTGGATCCGCTTGACGCCGAGCTTGATCATGTCTTCCCAGGCCTTGGCGATCGAGCCGTTGATGTCGATACCGCGGCAAGCGTCCTCGACGACATAGACGTTGAGGCCGGCGGTGCGCGCGTCCATCGCCGTCCAGGCGACGCAGAAGTCGGTGGCAAGGCCGGTGACGAAGACGGTATCGATCTTGCGTTCCTTGAGGTAGCTGGCCAGGCCGGTACGCGTCTCCTTGTCGGCCTCGAGGAAGGCCGAATAGCTGTCGACGTCGTTGTGGAAGCCCTTGCGGATAATCAGTTGCGCGTGCGGGATGTTGATGTTCTTGGCGATGCTGGCGCCGTCGGTGCCCTGCACGCAGTGATCCGGCCACAGCACCTGGTTGCCGTAGGGAAGCTTGATCACCTCGAACGGCTTCTTGCCGTCATGGGTGGATGCGAAGGAAATGTGATGCGCGGTGTGCCAATCCTGCGTCATCACCACGTTGTCGAAATCTTTGGCGATGCGGTTGATCACCGGGATCACCTGATCGCCATCCTTCACCGCCAGGCTGCCGCCCGGCAGGAAGCAATTCTGCACGTCGACCACGATCAGCGCGCTCGACGGACCCGGTTTGATCTTGTCTGCAGCCATTGCCATGCCGACACGTCCAAGCATGGAATGTGCCAGTGCCACGCCGGCAAGACCGAACATCATTTCACGCCGTTGCAGGTGGATCATAGAAACCTCCTTCGGCTTTGTCGCCCCGCAATTTCACGCAATTGAAGCGCAAATTGCTGCCTCTTGGCAATATGCAGCCGTTTGGCGGAGCGCACAAAAGCGGTCAAAGGGTGCCGCAACTTCGCGAGTCCCGACGCCAGCATACCGGGCGTTTGCCAGCGCCGGGACTCCGAAGCGCTGTTTAGACGCCTCGGACGTGGCGGTACCGCCAGGCCCATGCGCGGACAACTTAATTCGCGTTAATGCGCGAAAACGTGATCGCGAAACGGCTCGTCGGCGATGCAGGCCAAAACGGATGTAATGCGTGCTATCATGCGTTGAGAAACAAAAAAACACGGGAGGCTGCAATGGTCGGAATGTTGGCTGGCCTTATTGCGTTCTTCGGCATGAGTGCCGCGGTCGTTGTCGGCGCTGGGATCCTTTATGATCCAGAGCGCAGCTATCATCATCGGTAGCTGAAGTCGTTTCGCGCTGCGAGTGTTTTGAGACGCGCTAGCGTGGCTGGCGCGACCGGTGGTGTTTTCTCTGTGCCTCCATGCCCGATGCCCTGCCGGCGCGCGGAGCCGTTGCACCCCGGCGCGGCGTCTCAAGGGACAAATCCCCCCTGTGTCAGGGCTTTTGTAAACCTTGTCGTTTCATCTTTGATCAGATTGCTTGCCAAAGTCAGACAGCCCGCGCTGACGTCGTTCTCAATGACATCGATCATGATGTTATGGCCGCCGGTCGTGATGCCGAACTTGTGGTCCATGCACGCCTTAATCAGCGTCTTGAGGTTGGAGACGGCCTCGGGCAGGTTCAACCGGCGGTCTTGGGAGAACGCTTCGACAAACGCCTTGTAGTTACTCTGCAGTGCAGCGTAGGCATCCGCGTGACGCTTGCGTGCGGCACAAACCTGCTGTGCTCCGCGTTCGGTCGCAGCCTTATCCCACTCCGTCACTTCTTTTACGTGAGCGAGACAGGCTTGAGGACTGGGATCGACCTTGCCTTCGCTGTCGTAGCCAATGATGAGTTCTGAGGGCACAGCGCTTTCTGCATGTGCAGCCTGACTCAGCGCGGCAGTAGCGATCAGCGCGATCATGACTGTTTTCATGGCGTTGCCCTGGATTGCCCATGACGGCACATCTAGTGTCGAATTGAGAGTGCAGTAGCGATTTCCTCAACACGTTTAATGGAAATGCCCTGACGCTGATCGATAGCGAGCGGGTGGTCCGTCGGCTCAAGCTCAATCGAGGGCCGCTTGTTGCCACCACGCAGGTGCAGGTGAGTCTTGAGGTTCAGTGTCGTTGGATAAAGGGAGATGTTGTTGCAGAGCCAACCAAACTTTGGTGGCTCGTTTTCAACTACGGGCGCATCCCATAGTTCGAGAATGCGCGCGAAACTTGCTTCAGATACCGATACCCACACGCCCCAAATGAAGCAATCTTCGTGGCCAATAGTTGGAATTTCGAGACAACCGCGAACAAAAATGTCCTTGCCGTCGATTATACAGACATCGCTGTCGAGCTTTCCGCGCGCATCGCGCTCAGACTCAGGAATTTGAAACCAATGATCCGGCGCCTCGCAGGCGAAGTCGAGCGGCAGATCGTTGAACTGCGTTCCACAACAGCGACAAGTCCATACATGATTCATTTGACCACTCCACAACTGCGAAGAAAATCGCCTTCGGGGATGGAAAAGGACTCTCCACGGAAACTCGTCAGACTACCCGTGCCGCCCAGTTTGGTTCGAACCACATTTTCGGTAACACGTTGATCTGAAATACGATTGGCGATGGCGGTCCCGGCAAATATCGCATCAATCAAGAAAAACAAAGCTTTAGGGATGGTGAGGGCGTATTGTGACCATTGATGCGCAAATCTAACTGTTCCCCTCCCCCTCACCACGCCTGTGGTAGAATGCATTAGGTCGGGGTGAATGTAGCGGCAGCCGTGATCGAGGGCCGCCCGCCGGCGCTGGGAAATTGAAACAAGGGAGAGCCGTCATGGCCCTCAAGCATCTTGTTCTCGGCTTAGCGATCGCCGCGACGCTGCCGACCGCGCTTGAAACCGTACAGGCGGCGGACGGACTTTACGTTCCATTGTTCACTTATCGCACTGGTCCATTCGCGGGCTCGGGAACACCTTACGCTAATGGGCTGACCGATTATCTCACGATGCTTAACGAGCGCGATGGCGGCATTGGCGGTATCAAGCTCATTATCGAGGAATGC
>DATMQV010000374.1:0-5942 GCA_035566615.1 Xanthobacteraceae bacterium | reverse complement strand
GCCGTGCGGCTCGACGACAAGCCGGTGCGGACGCCAGCGGGCCGGCTGCTCGCCGCGCCGACGCTCGCTTTGGCGCAAGCGCTGGCCGCCGAGTGGGAGGCGCAGCGCGATCTGATCGATCCCGCCAAGATGCCGCTGACGCGGCTAGCCAATTCGATCATCGACGGCGTGAGCGAGCGTTCCGCTCCGGTCGCCGAGGAGGTGGCGCGATATCTGGCATCCGATGTTGTTTGTTACCGCGCCGGCTCGCCGCGCGGCCTCGTCGAGCGTCAGGCGCGCCATTGGGATCCGATCGTGGAATGGGTGCGCGACGTTCTTGGCGCGCGCTTGTTGCTCGCCGAAGGCGTCGTCCATGTGACTCAACCCGAAACCGCGCTCGCGGCCGCCGGTGTCGCCATTCCGGGCGATCCGTGGCGGCTCGGCGCGGTGCATTCGGTGACGGCGCTCACGGGCTCGGCGCTGCTGGCGCTCGCACTCGCACAGGGGCGCATCACCGCCGACGAAGCCTGGGCGGCCGCGCATGTGGATGAAGATTGGAACATGGAGCAATGGGGCCGCGACGAGCTTGCCCTGGAACGCCGCGCTTATCGCTACGCGGAATTGCAGGCGGCGGCGACCGTGTTGAAGAATACGTAATCTGGGTTTCGCGGCGCTCAACCGAGGCTACCGATAAGAACTACCCACCCGTCACGCTCATGTGCCGCGCCAGCGCCGGCCGCTTGTGCCGCCGGTCGATGATGAAATCGTGGCCCTTGGGCTTGCGCGAGATCGCTTCTTCGATCGCGGCGTGCAGAAGGTCGTTGCCTTCCGAAGCGCGCAGCGGCCTGCGCAGATCGGCGGCGTCTTCTTGGCCGAGACACATATAAAGCGTGCCCGTGCAGGTGACGCGCACGCGATTGCATGACTCGCAGAAGTTATGCGTGAGTGGCGTAATGAACCCGAGGCGGCCGCCGGTCTCGGCGACGCGCACATAGCGCGCCGGCCCTCCGGTGCGGTAGTCGAGGTCTTCGAACGAGTAGCGTTCGGAAAGCCGCGCGCGCACCAGCGACAGCGGCAGATATTGGTCGAGCCGGCCTTCGCCGATTTCGCCGAGCGGCATCACCTCGATCAGCGTCAAATCCATGCCGCGGCCGTGCGCCCATTCGATCAGCGTGGGGATCTCGTCCTCGTTCACGCCCTTGAGCGCCACCGCGTTGATCTTGATTTTCAGGCCTGCGGCCTGCGCGGCATCGATCCCTTCGATCACATTGTCGAGCGCGCCCCAGCGCGTGATGGCGCGGAATTTGTCGGGATCGAGCGTGTCGAGCGACACGTTGATGCGGCGTACGCCGTGCGCGGCAAGCTCGGCGGCATATTTGGCGAGCTGCGAGCCGTTGGTGGTGAGCGTCAGCTCGTCAAGCCGGCCGGATGCAAGATGCCGCGAGAGTGTGGCGAACAAGGTCATGATGCCGCGGCGGACCAGCGGTTCGCCGCCGGTCAGGCGAAGCTTGCGCACGCCGCGCCCGATGAAGGCCGAGCACAGCCGGTCGAGCTCCTCGAGTCTCAGCAGGTCGGCCTTGGGCAGGAACGACATGTGTTCCGCCATGCAATAGACACAGCGGAAATCGCAGCGGTCCGTCACCGACACACGCAGGTAGGAAATTTCGCGGCCGAACGGATCGACCAGCGCCGGTCTTGAATCGTCGAGATCCCCGGCTTGCAGGTCAGTGGCTTCCGCGCGCTTCACGTCCACGCTGTCCATCGGCGGGCGTTTCCATGGCGTTTCTGAGCAACCCCGGGCAGAACCGCCAAGCCCCGGACGCACGTCCGCGGCCGGCCGCTCCGAGCCTGGTCGCAGCTCCATATGAGCCGACATGGGTCTCATAAAGACCGATGTAATCAATATTGTTGCCTGATAAAGGACTGATCGTCCATTACATTCTTCACAGGCCCGAGAGCCGCAATGGCCGCCGGAAGTTCCCCGAAGGCGCTGATGACCCGGTCCGGCCCGAGCGTCGCCACCGGCACGTCCGTATAGCCAAAATCGACCGCCACCACCGGCACGTTGGCCGCCCGATGTCGGTGATCGAATCCCCGACCATGATCGCGCGGTGCGGCTCGCCGCCGGCCTTCAGGACCGTGGCGCGGAACATCTGCGGATCGGGCTTGTGGATCCCAAACGTGTCCGGACCGCAGATGGCCGTAAAGCGGTCGCTGAGCTGCAAAACGTCAAGGAGACGCTTCGACAGCACTTCGAGCTTGTTGGTGCAGACCGCAAACCGGTGGCCCGCCTGCGCCAGGCGCTCCAGCACCGGCTCAAGCTCGGGAAAGGGCCGCGATCGGTCGGCGATATGCTCGCCATAGTGGGCCACAAATGACGCGTAGAGGGTGTCGACGTCCGCCGTCGCGGCGCTGCGGCCTTCCAGGATCAACGCGCGCTCGATCATGCCCCACGCGCCACCCCCGATCAGGGACCTCGCCTGCGCGTAAGGGACGGTCGGCAGGGCGTGCCCGGCCAGCGTGAAATTGAGTGCGTCGATCAGGTCGGGAGCCGTGTCGATGAGCGTGCCGTCGAGGTCGAAGACGATCGTAAGCATGGCTGTTTGCTACCCGCCGAATGCCAATGGCGCAAGAAATCTCCCCGTCGCGCATGGCGGTGGAGGGTGGGGGAAAGGGCCGTGGCACATTCCATTGGGCGCTTTTTTGCCCTACACCCCCGCCATGGACGTCGAAGCCCTCAAGCGCGCCGCATCCGCCCGCGCCCTCGACTTTGTGCAGCCGGGCATGCGGCTCGGGCTCGGCACCGGTTCGACCGCCCGGCACTTCGTCGATTTGCTGGGCGAGCGGGTGGCGGGAGGTCTCGACATTATCGCCGTGCCGACGTCCGAGGCGACGCGGGCGCAGGCCAAGCAACTCGGCATCAAGCTCACCACCCTTGAAGAGACGCCGGAGCTCGATCTTACGGTCGACGGCGCCGACGAAGTCTCACCGGACTTGACCCTCATCAAAGGCGGCGGCGGCGCCTTGCTGCGCGAGAAGATCGTAGCCGTTGCTTCGGCCCGCATGATCGTGATCGTGGATGAATCCAAGTATGTGCAGGTGCTCGGCCGCTTTCCGCTGCCCATCGAGATCGCGCCGTTCGGGGCGGCGGCGACCCATCGGGCCGTCGATGCTGCCATTGCGGCGGCCGGCTGCACGGGGCCGGCAAGCTTGCGTAAAGCAAAAGATGAGCAAGTCTTCGTGACCGACGGTGGACACTGGATTTTGGATGCCCACCTGCGGGTTATTCCTGATCCGCGCGAACTCGCCGCGCGGCTCTGCACGATCCCGGGCGTCATGGAACACGGCCTGTTCATCGGCAACGCCCAGACTGTTATCCTCGCGGCTGCGAATGGCATCCGCCTCATCGAGCGGCCTTGATCCCGAACTGAAAAAGGAGTGCTGCGGCACGCAACCGCCATGTCCGATTACGATGTCGATCTGTTTGTCATAGGCGGGGGTTCAGGCGGCGTACGCGCCGCGCGCATCGCTGCGCAACACGGCGCCAAGGTGATGCTGGCGGAGGAATATCGCGTCGGCGGCACCTGCGTCATTCGCGGCTGCGTACCGAAAAAGCTTCTGGTCTATGCCTCGCGCTTTCGTGCCGACTTCGAGGACGCGGCGGGCTATGGCTGGACCGTGCCGCAATGGTCGTTCGATTGGCCGACGCTGATCGCCAACAAGGACAAGGAAATCGCCCGCCTCGAGGCTGCCTATACGATGACGCTGGAAAAGGCCGGCGTCACCGTCGTGAAGAGCCGCGCCGTGGTCGCCGATCCGCAGACCGTGCAGCTCAGCGATGGCAGGCGCGTGCGCGCGGCCTACATCATGATCGCGACCGGCGGTGCGCCGACCTACGGCGATCCGATCCCTGGTATCGAGCACGCGATCTCCTCGAACGAGGCGTTTTACTTGCAGAAGCTGCCGCAGCACGTGCTGATTCAAGGCGGCGGCTATATCGCGCTGGAATTTGCCGGGATCTTTGCCGGTCTCGGCGCGCAGGTGACGGTCATCTATCGCGGCGAAAACATCTTGCGCGGCTTTGATGACGATGTCCGTTCGCATGTGCGGATGAATATGGAGAGGCACGGCATCAAGGTCGTCACCGGCTGCAAGGTGACGGCGATCGAGGAAATGGGCTCCAGGTTTTCGGTGCGCTTTTCCAACGGCTTTGAGCACACCGCCGATTGCGTGATGTTCGCCACCGGCCGCGCGCCGAATGTCGCCAAGCTTGGCCTGGAAGAAGCGGGCGTCGAGGTCGCTAAGAGCGGCCACATTGTTGTCGACGACTATATGCGCACCCGCGTTCCCTCGATCTATGCCATCGGCGACGTGACCAATCGAATCAACCTGACGCCGGTTGCGATCCGCGAAGGTTCCGCGGTCTCGGAAACCCTGTTCGGCGGCAGGCCGACCAAAGTCGATCACGCCAACATCCCGACGGCAGTGTTCTCCGATCCGGAAGTCGGCGTCGTCGGCTTGACGGAGGCGCAGGCACGCGCGCGCTTCGCGCGCACCGACATCTACCGGGCCATGTTCAGGCCGATGAAAGCGACCCTGTCCGGGCGCGATACGACAGTCCTGATCAAGCTCGTGGTCGACGGCACGACCGACCGCGTTGCCGGCTGCCATATCGTCGGCGAGGGCGCCGCCGAAATGATCCAGATGACCGCCATCGCGGTCAAAATGGGCGCCACCAAAGCGGATTTCGACGCCACCATGGCGCTGCATCCGACCACCGCCGAGGAGCTGGTAACCTTGCGGACAAAAAGCGCAAGCTATGTCCGCGAAGCTGCGGAATAGCCGGCGCTTTTCGCTCTGTCGCGCTCGCGCGCTCTTGTGTATATATCCCCCGTCATTCCGGGGCGCGGGCTGAAAGCCTGCGAGCCCGGAATCCATATTCACGATCGGTGACTATGGATTCCGGCATTAGCCGTCGCGGCGGCCGGCAGGGTGACGTTTTTGGAGATAACGATGTCGAAGCTTGCAAATTCCCGGAAGTGGAGCCCGGATTCATGGCGGCACCAGCCGATCGTGCAGGTGCCGGACTACCCGGATGCCAAGGCGCTGGCCGAGGTCGAGGCTCAGCTTGCGAGTTTTCCGCCGCTGGTTTTTGCAGGTGAGGCACGCAACCTCAAACGCGCTTTGGCGCAGGTTGCCGCCGGCCAGGCATTCCTCCTCCAGGGTGGCGATTGCGCCGAGAGCTTCGCCGAGCATGGCGCCAACAACATCCGCGATTTCTTCCGCCTGTTCCTGCAGATGGCGGTGGTGCTGACCTATGCGGCCGCTTCGCCGGTGGTGAAGGTCGGCCGCATCGCCGGGCAGTTCGCCAAGCCGCGCTCGTCGCCGACCGAAAAGCGCGGCGGCATGGAATTGCCGTCCTATCGCGGCGACATCATCAACGGCACCGACTTCACGCCGGAAGCGCGCGTCCCCGATCCGCGCCGGCAGCTCGAGGCCTACCGGCAATCGGCGGCGACGCTCAATCTTCTGCGCGCCTTCGCCACCGGCGGTTACGCCAACCTGTCGAACGCGCATCAATGGATGCTGTCCTTCGTCAACGACAGCCCGCAATCGAAGCGCTACCAGGAACTCGCCAATCATCTGACCGCGGCGCTCGATTTCATGCGCGCCTGCGGCATCGATCCGGAAGTGCATCCGGAGATGCGTACGACCGATTTCTTCACCAGCCACGAGGCGCTGTTGCTCGGCTACGAGCAGGCCTTCTCGCGCGTCGATTCGACGACCGGCGACTGGTACTGCACCAGCGGCCATATGCTGTGGATCGGCGACCGCACGCGGCAGCCGGATCACGCCCATATCGAGTTCTGCCGCGGCGTCAAAAATCCGCTCGGCCTGAAAACCGGGCCGACGCAAAAGCCCGATGAGCTTCTGAAACTCATCGACGTCCTCGATCCGGACAA
>DATMQV010000373.1:0-3314 GCA_035566615.1 Xanthobacteraceae bacterium | reverse complement strand
TTCGCGCGTGATTTCGCATCGCTGAGGCGCTGCGCCATGCGTTCAAGAATCGCTACCCATTCGCACGAAGTTAGAAGCCTGCAGAGATACGAATTGAAGTCGATTGTAGCCGCCCAGCTACGTTGTGCCGGCACGGCGGTGATGGCCGCAGCGGCGGCTGTGCTGGGCATTGCTCAGTCGAACGAGAAACCCAATTTCGACAAACAGCCGGAAAGAAATCTTCGAGTCACTCTTCGTTAACCAAAGCAGACCAGCGTCCAACAGAGGTGGTCGCCACCAGGCCACCCACTCTATGGGGGACCCGATGAGTATTGAGAGCCTGACATATGCCGAGCTGGGTGACCGGCTGGGTGCCAGCCCGGAGGCTGCTAGGTCGCTCGCGCGTCGTCTGAGGCTGCCGCGAAGGCCCGGCAATGATGGAAAGGTGCGCATCACCGTCGATCTCGCCGAGATTCAGTACAAGCCGCTGCCCGCCCGACCACCGGGCGGTCACCGGACGGAGATCGATGGCTTGAACGCGCGCGTTGAGCAACTCGAAGGTGAGCTCGCCAGGGTCGAAGTAGAAAAACAGTGCCTGGAAATCCGTGCGGTCGGTCACCGGGCGGACTTTGAGCGTGAACGCGAGCGTTGTGACACGCTCGTGATCGAGGCTCTGAAACTGGGCAACCTTGCCATATCGGCTCGTGAAAAAGCCGCGCGATTGGACGGTGAGCTGTCGGCCCGCCCTCGCTGGTGGGGATGGCTTGGTGCCCAAACCTCCCGTTCTGCGGTGCGCTCGCCGAGCCGAAGCCCAGTGCTCGTAGGCGTGCCCGTTCGGATTTGACCGAGGGAGACAGTGGAGTGATTCGCCCATAAAGAAGCCCCGGAGACGGCCGGGGCTAAAGTTCGGTGGGCGGTATTCGCAACGCCCGGGGCTTACCTATCCGCTCTCCCATGACGGATCAGTGACAGTCCAAGACTTCTGCGAATCCTGGTCTGCGGCCTGGCGGCCGAGAGGGCACCGTGGTCGCAATACTGGCGCGGATGGTGTATCGGACCTCAGCCGCCGCGGTCCCCCCTCGACCGTTGTGCTTAGGGCGGCCGCGCTATCTGCCCGTGGCTTCCGCCTATAGGGGTGCGCACGTGCGCAGTTTGGTCGTTACCCGGCGTATTACCCGGATATGTGAAAGTTGGTTATCAATACGGGCTAAGACATTGATTTAGTTGGTGATCGGTGGCCAATCGGTAGCGCCGCCGTTCTACCAGGGGCAATGGATGGCGACGGCTTTCGTATTTCCCGGCCAGGGTAGTCAGGCGGTCGGTATGGGCAAGGGCTTGGCCGAGGCCTTTGCGCCGGCGCGGCAGGTGTTCGAGGATGTCGACGCCGCGCTCGGCGAGAAGCTCAGCGAGACGATTTGGAACGGCCCAGCCGAGACACTGACGCTGACGGAAAATGCGCAGCCGGCGCTCATGGCCGTGTCGCTTGCCGCATTGCGCGCGCTCGAAACGGAAGCCGGCTTGGATCTCGCCCGCGACGCAGCTTTCGTTGCCGGCCACTCATTGGGTGAATATTCGGCTTTGGCGGCTGCGCGGTCGCTGACGGTTGCCGACGCTGCGCGCCTTCTGCGCATCCGTGGACGCGCAATGCAGAAGGCAGTCCCGGTTGGCGTGGGCGCCATGGCGGCGCTGATCGGGGTCGACCTCGACGCGGCCAAGGCGATCGCGCAAGAGGCCGCTACGGGCGCGGTCTGCGCCGCGGCGAACGATAATGGCGGCGGCCAAGTCGTTTTGTCGGGCGACAAATCCGCTGTCGAGCGCGCGGTCGAGATCGCAAAAGGCAAAGGCGTGAAACGGGCGATGATGCTGCCGGTATCCGCTCCCTTCCATTGCGCGCTGATGCAGCCGGCCGCGGAGGCGATGGCTGAGGCGCTCGCGCAGGTGACGGTCAGGCCTCCTTGCGTTCCGTTGGTTGCCAACGTGCTTGCCGCGCCGATCAGCGATCCGGCGAAGATCGTGGATGCCCTGGTAGAGCAAGTGACCGGCACCGTTCGCTGGCGTGAGTCTGTTTCCTTCATGGCAGAAGCGGGCGTGACGGCCTTTTATGAAGTCGGTTCGGGCAAAGTGCTCGCCGGCCTGATCAAGCGCATTGCCGAGACAACGACGGCCTCGTCGATCGGTACGCCAGAAGATGTTGCTCGCTTCAAAGCGGCGCGCGCTTGAGCGCTGCGTTTCGTGAGGTTGGACATGTTTGAACTCACCGGCAAGACCGCATTGATCACGGGGGCGAGCGGCGCGATCGGCGGCGGCATCGCGCGCGTCCTGCATGCGCAGGGTGCCACCGTTGCGCTGTCGGGCACCAAGCGTGATGCGCTCGACAGCCTCGCCGCCAATCTTGGCGAGCGCGTCCACGTGCTCACCTGCAATCTCGCCGACAACGCCGAGACGGACGGGCTTGTGCCGCGCGCCGAAGAGACGATGGGTCAGCTCGACATCCTGGTCGCCAATGCCGGTGTGACCAAGGACAATCTGTTCGTGCAATTGCGCGACGAGGACTGGGATCAGGTAATCGCCATCAATCTTTCGGCGACGTTCCGTCTCGCGCGCGCTGCCGTGCGCGGCATGATGCGTCGCCGTTTCGGCCGGATCATCGCGATCACGTCGGTCGTGGGCGCTACTGGAAATCCCGGTCAGGCCAACTATGTCGCGGCCAAGGCCGGGATCACCGGCATGATCAAATCGATCGCGCAGGAATACGCAAAGCGCGGTGTCACCGCCAATTGCGTCGCACCGGGATTTATCGTCACGCCGATGACCGACAAGCTCAATGACAAGCAGCGCGAAGGAATCCTGGCCAGGATACCGGCGAACCGCGCCGGCACGGTGGACGAGGTGGGTGCTGCGGTTGCCTTTCTTGCCGCCAACGAGGCCGGCTATATGACTGGGCAAACGTTGCATGTGAACGGCGGAATGGCCATGATTTGAAGGCGATAGAGGCTGTGTGCAGCGTGCACGGCCGCGCTAGTCAACGCAAAGGAAGTGTGGTAACCGGACCGTGAGTTGGGTTGGGGTCGCCGTTTGAAGCCGAGGAGCGCGGGGGTGTACGTTCGCCTTTGTTCGGCGTTGATCCGCGGCCGTCACAAAGACCTGTAACACTTGGTATCACCAAGATTTGGAACTGCGAAGACTTGGACGGGCCGAGACGTTATTGTCGGGTCGCGTTGAGAGAAGAGGTTGGAAACGATGAGTGATATTGGCGAGCGGGTTAAGAAGATCGTCGTTGAGCATCTCGGCGTCGAGCCCGACAAGGTCACGGAAAACGCCAGTTTCATCGACGA
>DATMQV010000372.1:0-7802 GCA_035566615.1 Xanthobacteraceae bacterium | reverse complement strand
CTCCGCTATCACGGCCCGCCGGCGCATGTGATCAGCCGCGGCAAGTGGCTTGATGCGGCGAAGATGCAGGCGATCGTTGCTGCGGGCGCCGGTACGGCGTGATATGGAGCAAAGGACGCCGAAAACGTGCGGATAGGAGAGAGTTTGATGCACGCTCACGCTCTTATTGCTGCTGCTGCGATCGCCCTTTCAGCTGCGGCAGCGCCGGCCTCTGCGCAACAAACCATCAAGATCGGCGAGCTCAATAGCTACAAGAGCCAGCCGGCCTTTCTCGACCCCTACAAGAAAGGCTGGGAAATGGCTGTCGACGAGATCAACGCCGCCGGCGGTGTGCTGGGCAAGAAGCTTGAGATCGTCTCGCGCGACGACGGCGCCAATCCGGGCGACGCGGTGCGGGTCGCTGAGGAACTGACGACCGGCAGCGATCTCAACATTCTCTTCGGCACGTTTCTGTCCAACGTCGGATTGGCGGTCACGGAATTCGCCGGCAAGAAGAAGGTGTTCTTTCTCGCCGCCGAGCCACTGACCGACAAGATCACCTGGGCGAATGGCAACCGCTATACCTTCCGGCTGCGGCCTTCGACCTACATGCAGGTGGCGATGCTGCTGCCGGATGCGCTGGCGGCGAAGAAAAAGCGCTGGGCGCTGGTCTATCCAAATTTCGAATATGGCCAATCGGCTGCCGCTGCCTTCAAAGAGATGATGAAGGCGAAGCAGCCGGACGTGGAATTCGTCACCGAGCAGGCGTCCCCGCTCGGCAAGATCGATGCCGGCGCGGTGGCGCAGGCCATCGATGACTCCAAGCCGGATGCGATTTTCAGCGCGCTGTTCGCCGGCGATCTGACCAAATTCGTCCGCGAGGGCTCGACCCGCGGCACATTCAAAGATCGTGTCGTGGTCGATCTCCTGGGCGGCGAGCCGGAATATCTCGATCCGCTGAAGGACGAGGCGCCCGCGGGCTGGATCGTCACCGGCTATCCCTGGAACGAGATCAACACGCCCGAGCACAAGGCTTTTCTCGCCGCCTACCAGAAACGCTACAATGATTATCCGCGGGTCGGTTCGATCGTCGGCTATTTGTCGGTCAAATCGCTGGCGGCCGGCATCGCCAAAGCCGGCTCGACCGACACCGACAAGCTCGTCGAAGCCTTCGCAGGCCTCAAGGTCGATGGCCCGTTCGGCCCGTTCACGTTCCGCGCCAGCGATCATCAGGCGACACTGGGCGCCTTCGTAGGCAAGCTCGCGCTCAAGGACGGCCACGGCACCATGACGGATTTCAAATATGTCGACGGCGCCAGCGTGCTGCCGTCCGACGCCGAAGTGAAGAAGCTGCGGCCGGCATCGGCGGATTAGGGCCGCGCACGCGCGATGAACTGGGAAGGCCTAGCCTTTCAGGCGCTCGATGGTCTCGCTTCGGCATCCGGTCTGTTCTTCGTCGCGGCCGGGCTTTCTCTCATCTTCGGCGTCACGCGCATCATCAATGTCGCGCATGGCTCGCTCTACATGCTGGGAACCTATATCGCCGTCACGCTGGCGACGAGGTTCGACGGCGCGCTCGGCTTCTGGGGCGGCATTGTCGCGAGCGCCATCGCCGTCGGCATCATCGGCGCTCTGATCGAGATACTGCTGTTGCGGCGGATCTATTCTGCGCCGGAATTGTTTCAGCTGCTCGCCACCTTCGCGCTGCTTCTGGTCATCAACGACGCGACGCTGTGGCTGTGGGGACCGGAGGACTTGCTTGGTCCGCGCGCACCCGGCTTGCGCGGCGCTATTGAAGTTCTCGGCCGGCGCATGCCGAGCTACGATGTTTTCCTGATCGCGATTGCGCCGCTGGTGCTGGTCGTGCTGCATGCGGTGTTCACGCGCACGCGTTTCGGCCGGCTGGTACGCGCAGCCACCGAAGACCGCGAGATGCTGGGCGCCCTCGGCGTCAATCAGTCGGTGCTGTTCACGGCCGTCTTTGCGCTTGGCTCGCTGCTCGCCGGTCTCGGCGGCGCGCTGCAGATCGCGCGCGAGCCCGCCAATCTCGCCATGGATCTGACGGTGATCACGGATGCCTTTGTGGTGGTGGTGATCGGCGGCATGGGCTCGATCGTCGGCTCATACATCGCGGCCGTGCTGGTGGCCGAGGTCAAGGCGCTGTGCATCGGCATCGGGCTCGTCAGCATCGCCGGATTTTCTGTGAATTTTTCCAAGTTCACGCTGGTCGCCGAATTTCTGGTCATGGCGATCGTGCTGATCGCCCGTCCGCAGGGCCTGCTTGGGCGTCCGCAAATCGCAGTGCGCGGCGGCGCCGCCATCGAAGCGCCGATTCGTCCGGCTTCCCGCGCGCTTGTGGTCGCGAGCGTTCTTGTGCTGCTGGTCTTGCTGTCCTTGCCGCTGCTTGCCAGCTCGCAGCCTTACGCGCTGGTGCTCGGCGTCGATGTACTGATCGCGGTGCTGTTCGCGACCAGCCTGCATTTCATCATGGGGCCGGGCGGCATGCATTCCTTCGGCCATGCCGCTTATTTCGGCCTGGGCGCTTACGGGGCGGCACTCGCCGTGAAATGGCTCGCGGCGCCGATGGGCATGGCGCTTGCGCTCGCGCCCGTCGCAGCCGCGTTTGGCGCGTTGCTGTTCGGCTGGTTTGCCGTGCGCTTGTCCGGCGTCTATCTCGCCATGCTCACGCTCGCCTTTGCGCAGATCGTCTGGTCGATCGTTTTCCAATGGCAGGACTTCACCGGCGGCTCCAATGGCGTGCTCGGCATCTGGCCGAGTGCGCCTTTCGACCGGCTGTCGATTTTCTTTCTTCTCACGCTGGTCTGTGTCGTTCTCGGCGTACTGCTGCTGCGACGCATTTTGTTCGCGCCGTTCGGCTATGCGATGCGCGCCGGCCGTGACTCGCCGCTGCGGGCTGAAGCCATCGGCATCAACGTCAAGCGCGTGCACTGGCTCGGCTTCGCCATCGCCGGAACCGTTTGCGGCGTCGCCGGCGGCATCTTCGCTTTCGCCAAAGGCTCGATCTCGCCCGAAACAATCAGCATCGGCCGCTCGATCGATGGCCTTGTCATGGTGCTGCTCGGCGGCGTGCAGACTTTGGCGGGGCCGATCGTCGGCGCCACGATGTTTGCCGTGCTGCAGGAATTCGTCATGCAGCAGACCGAATATTGGCATGCGCTCCTGGGCGGCATTATTCTGGTGCTGGTGCTCGCTTTGCCATCCGGGATCGTCGGCGCATGCGTCGAACTTGCCGCGAGGCGACGGCGACCGGCATGAGCGAGCTTACTGTCGCTTCTTTGTTCAAGAGCTTCCGCGGTATTCGCGCCGTCGACGATGTGAGCTTTTCGGTTGCCCATGGCGAGTTCCTGGCGCTGATCGGTCCGAACGGCGCCGGCAAATCGACCTGCTTCAACACCATCAACGGCCAGCTTGCTCCCGACAGCGGCACGATCCGCTTCGACGGCCGCGATATCGCGGGCCTGCCGCCGCGCGAAATCTGCCGCCGCGGCGTCGCCCGCACCTTTCAGATCGCCGCGACCTTCGGCTCGATGACGGTGGTCGAAAATGTGCAGATGGCGCTGATCGCGCATGCGCACGAGACTTATCGGCTGTGGCGGACGGCGGCGTCGCATCATCGCGGTCGCGCGCTGGAGCTTTTGGCGCAAGTCGGAATGAAGGAAGCCGCCGACCGGCCGTGCAGCGAGCTCGCCTATGGCGACGTCAAACGGCTCGAGCTTGCCATCGCGCTCGCCAGCGAGCCGCGCCTCCTGCTCATGGACGAACCGACCGCCGGCATGGCGCCACGCGAGCGCAACGCGCTGATTGCTCTCGTGAAAAAGCTGGTCGTCGAGCGCGGCGTGTCGGTCCTGTTCACCGAGCATTCGATGGATGTCGTGTTTGCCTTCGCCGACCGCATTCTCGTCATGGCGCGCGGTCGGCTGATCGCCGATGGTGACGCCAAGACGATCCGCGCCGATCCGCTGGTCCGCGAGGTTTATTTCGGCAGCGGCCGGACCTTCGAGCGGGCCGGGGCGAACTCATGAGTGCGCCCGCGCTCGCGGCGGAAAATCTCAACGCCTGGTACGGCGCCGCGCAAGTTCTCTATGACGTGAGCTTCACCATCGGGCGCGGCGAAGTGGTCGCGCTGATGGGGAGAAACGGCGCCGGCAAATCGACCACCATGAAGGCCGTCATGGGCCTGATGGCGCGCCGCAGTGGAACGGTCCGCGTCAACGGTCGCGATGTTTCGCGGCTTCGGCCGTTCGAGATCGCTCGCCTCGGCGTCGGTTTCGTACCGGAGGATCGCCGTATCTTCTCCGAACTGACAGTCGAGGAGAATCTGGATACCGGCCGGCAATCGCCGCGCCGTTTTGAGGATGGCGCCGAAGCGCCTAACTGGACGCCGGAAGCGCTGTTTCAGCTTTTTCCCAATCTGGCCGAGCTTCGGGCGCGTCCCGGCGCCCGCATGAGCGGCGGCGAACAACAGATGCTCACCATCGCGCGCACGCTCATGGGCAACCCGCTGATTGTTTTGCTCGACGAGCCCTCGGAAGGAATTGCGCCGCTCATCGTCGAAGCGATCGCCGACACGATCATCGCGCTGAAAAAACGCGGCCTGTCGATCTTGTTGTCGGAACAGAATGTCGGTTTCGCGCAGCTCGTTTCGGATCGCGCCTACATGCTGGAGAAAGGTCAGATCCGCTGGCAAGGAACGATGGGCCAGTTGGCCGACGATACGGAGGTCCAGCGCGCCTATTTGACGCTATAATCGATAGGCGCAGAGCCAAACCAATTGAGGGCCGAGGGAAACGCATGCTCACACTCTATCATTGTCATGACGCGCGTTCCTTTCGTCCACTGTGGACGCTGGAGGAGATGGGCCTGTCCTATGAATTGAAGATGCTGCCTTTCCCGCCGCGGGCGGCGGTACCGGACTATCTCACCGTCAATCCGCTTGGGACGGTGCCGACATTCTTCGACGGCAACATGCGCATGACCGAGTCGGCGGCGATCTGCCAATATCTGGTGACCCGGTATGGCCCCACGCCTTTGGCGGTAGAGACATCGGAGCCGGATTTCGGTCCGTATCTCAACTGGCTCTATTTCGGCGAGGCGACGCTGACGTTCCCGCAGACAATCGTGCTGCGCTATTCGTTGTTTGAACCGCCGGAGCGGCGATCGGAGCAGGTCGCGGCCGACTATTCGCAGTGGTTTCTTTCGCGCCTGCGCGGCGTCGACGCCGTCGTTTCCCAACAAGCGACATTGTGTGGCGGACGTTTCACCGTCGCCGATATCTCGGTCGGTTTCGCCCTGATGCTGGCTGAGTTCATCGGCTTGAACGCGAAGTTTTCTCCGGCTGTCGCGGCCTACTGGCAATCGCTGAAAGAACGCGATGGCTTCCGCCGTGCGATCGCCAAGCAGGACTCCGATCCGAACGTTCGAAGCGTCCGGAAGTTTCTCAAACAACGCTGACGCCGAGCCGATTCGGCCAGCCGGGTGTTGCGGGTCGCCGATGCGACGCCACCGCCTTAACCCGCGCTTAACCCTACCGGAATCATAACAAGCGGAGGAAAAACAATGCGGGGGCGATGATGCCTCGTTTTTTGCGGGTGCTTGGCTTGGGCGCAGTTCTGGTCGCGGGCGGGATAGGCGCCGCTGCGGCTGCCGACGTGCTGCCGCTGCCACCCCCGCTGCCGCCGCCGCTTCCCATGCCGGTCGTGCAGGTTTTCTCCTGGACCGGCTTCTACATCGGCGGCAACGCCGGCTGGGGCTGGACCAACGGGTCGGGCACCTTCACCACCGCGCTCGGAGCGGACCCATTCACCGTCAGCAGCAACGGTTTTCTTGGCGGCGCGCAGCTCGGCTACAATTGGCAGACGGGCCCCTTCGTGCTCGGCGCCGAAGCCGACTTCCAAGGCACCACGGCAAGTGGTTCGCTGAACGCAAGCGCCGGCCCCACCATCAGCGCGACGGCCAAGACGCCGTGGTTCGGCACGGTTCGCGGCCGCGTCGGCTATGCCATGGACCGCATCTTGCTCTACGCGACCGCCGGCACGGTTTACGGTGACAGCTCCTGGAGCGGCACCGAATCCACGGTCGGCAACTTCTCCAGCTCGACGACCTTCTGGAGCTGGACGGCCGGCGCCGGAGCCGAGATGGCTTTCTGGGGCTGCTGGAGCGCGAAGCTTGAATATCTGTTTGTCGGTACGCCGTCGACGACCCCGGCGGTTCCGACCGTTACGGCGGTCAGCGGCAACGCCAGCACGAACATCGTTCGCGTCGGCCTCAACTATCATTTTTAGACTAACGTAACTCCGCTCATTCCCGCGCAAGCGGGAATCCAGGGGCGGGTGCCAACAGCCGGGTCCCCGCCTTCGAAAGCGGGGACGAGCGGGATGAAAGTAGCCGATCGGAGTCGATCGGATTTCGCGCAAGCTTTTGAGACTACTCCGCCGCTTTGCGCGTTTCGAAAAAACGATTGGTCGGACGCGGCAGCCCGAGATTCTCGCGCAAGGTCTTTCCTTCGTATTCGCGCCGGTACAATCCGCGGCGCTGCAATTCCGGCACGACGCGATCGACAAAATCGTCGAGCCCGCCCGGCAGATACGGGAACATGATGGTGAAGCCGTCGCTGGCGTCGGTGTGGAGCCATTCCTCCATCTCGTCGGCAATCGTCTGCGGCGTGCCGACCATGGCTAACCCCGAATAGCCGCCGAGCCGCTGCGCGAGCTGGCGCACCGTGAGCTTCTCCCGCTCCGCCATCTCGACCACCCGCTGCCGTGCACTCTTGCTGGCATTGCTTTCGGGGATGTCGGCGGGCAGCGGCTGGTCCGGGTCGAAGCGTGAGGCGTCGTGGCCGAGTGCGATCGATAGCGAGGCGATGGCGTTGTCGTAATAGACCAGGCTGTCGAGCTTCGCGCGCTTGGCGCGCGCTTCCTCGACGCTGTCGCCAACAACGACAAAGCAGGCCGGCATGATCTTCATATGCTCGCGCGCGCGGCCGGCTTTCTCCATGCGGCTCTTCACGTCGGCATAGAATTCGCGGCCCGCAGCGATATTGGCGGGCGGCGTGAACACGGCTTCGGCGGTTTCGGCCGCGAGCTGACGGCCGGAATCAGACGCCCCGGCCTGCACGATCACCGGCCAGCCTTGCACTGGTCGCGCGATGTTGAGCGGCCCGCGCACTGACAAATACGGGCCCTTGTGATTGAGCACATGCAGCTTGTCGGGATCAAAATAGAGACCGCTTGCGGCATCGCGGATGAACGCGTCGTCGGCCCAGGAATCCCACAGGCCGGTCACCACGTCGTAGAACTCGCGCGCGCGCCGATAGCGCTCGCCATGCTCCATGTGATCGTCCATGCCGAAATTCAGCGCCGCATCCGGATTGGACGTGGTCACGATATTCCAGCCGGCGCGGCCCCCGCTTACGTGATCCAGCGAAGCAAACCGGCGCGCCACATGGTAGGGCGAATCGAAGGTAGTCGAGCCGGTGGCCATCAGCCCGAGATGCTCGGTCACCATGGCGAGCGCGGACAAGAGCGTGAACGGCTCGAACGAGGTGACCGTATGGCTGTGCTTAAGCGCATCGAGAGGCATGTTCAGTACCGCCAGATGATCCGCCATGAAAAACGCATCGAATTTGCCGCGCTCGAGGGTCTGGGCGAAGCGCTTGAGATGGCTGAAATTGAAGTTGGCGTCGGGGAAAGCGCCCGGATAGCGCCACGCGCCGGTATGGATGGTGGTCGGGCGCATGAAAGCGCCGAGATGCAGTTGCCGTGATCCGCTCATGCCGTCACCCGCTAAACCCCGCCACCTTCAAA
>DATMQV010000371.1:0-5277 GCA_035566615.1 Xanthobacteraceae bacterium | reverse complement strand
CCGAGGTTGCCTCGGTCGTCTGCTGCATGGTGATAAGGCTTTGCAGGTTGGTGTTCATGTCGATCTGCTGCTCGACCGAAGCAAATTCGACCAACTGCTGCGTAAACTGATTGGTATCGAGCGGATCGAGCGGATTCTGGTTCTGCAGCTGCGTGGTCAGGAGCTGCAAGAACGTGTTGAAATTGCCGGCCAGCTGTTGCGAGGCGTTCGCCCCGGCGGCCTGAGCGGTCGATGAGGTGGACGAACTCGAACTGGAGGACGTCGTATTAATCTGACTCGGCGAGAAAACCGAAGCCGCGTTGGAGACCGTACTCATGGGCCTAATCCTTCGTCACGAGCGCTAAATGCGAATATCGAGGCCGCTGCCGAGCCCGGCGCGCGCGTAAATCTGCGTGGCGGCGCTTGGCGTGAGATCGGCGTCGGGGATGACGAGTTGCGCGTTGCTGCCGGTTTGGGAGCCGGAGCCGTTATTCTGGCCGCTGAACGACTGATTCTGACCGGACAGCGATTGATCGCGCAGGCTGAACTGGAGTCCGTTATCGGCGGTTTTGAGGCCCGCTTGGTTGAGCGCCTGTTCAAGCTGCGGCTGTTGGTTTTGCAGAAGTTGCAACGTGTCGGCGCGGTCGGCGGTCATGTGCGTCGTCACTTGGCCGTTGCTATCAACGTCGAGGCGTACGTCGATGCGCCCGAGTTCCGGCGGATCGAGCCGGATGTCGAATTGGTTGGCGCCGGCTTGCGCGCGGGCCGCGATCGCAACCGCCAGCCCCGTGACGGGGACCGGCGCATTTGTCGCGGCTGCGGATGATACGGAGCCCGATGCGTTCGCCGGCGACGTCGCCGCCGCCAGAGCCGAGAAACCGAAATTCGGCACGGCGGTGAGGTCGGTTTTCGCCGCCGCCGTTGCTTGCGTGTTCGATGTCGCAGCGCTCGTCGTTGCCGGGGTAGTGGGCTCCGGCGCCTTCACGGCGGCGCGATCGCTGGTCGCTGCCGCGGCTGCATCGGATGAAGGCGCGCCGACGTCGCCGGGATCGACGCCTGGGCTTTGAGCCTGCGCGTCGGTTGGCGGCGGATTTTGCGGCTTGGCGCTGCTGGCGTCGGGAGCTGTCGCCTTGACGTCCGCTGGGGCTGGCGCCGGGGTGCTGTCGCCAGCTCCGGGCGGAGCGGGGGCGGCTTGTTGCGCCGACGCGTCGGATGCGTTCGCCGTTGCGAGTGCAGACGTTGCGGTGGCCGGCGATTTGCCCCGAACTCCGCTCACGTCGCCGATGGCCGCGGCGGGTGTTCCGCTGGCCGGCGGCGGGGTGGCCGGCTGGTTGTTGACGACGATTGCCACCGCGACCGGTTGGACCGCTGGATTGGCCGCGTCTGCCGCGGTTGTGGTCGTTGTCGTGGTGTCGGTCGCCGCGGCGTCGTCTTGGCTTTTCTTGTTGCTTGACGATTGTTTCGCGGAATCGTCGGCTGGCGCAGATGCCTGGACTTGGCCGGGATCGGCGGCCTGCCCCAGCGCATTCGGATTTGCCGCGTCCGGTTGCGAAGCCGGATTGGGATTGGCCGGGTTCTGGGCGTTGGCCGTCGTGCTGTCTTGCGCCGAAGGCTTGCTGTTGTTGGAAGGGGGCGGGGCCGTCGTGTTGGGATTTGCCGGCTGTTGGCTCTTCTGGCCCTGCGACGTTTGCGCGGGCGCCGTATTGCTGCCGTCCGTTCCGGCCGCGCTCGATTTCGAATTGTTATTCGACTGGAAGCTGCTGCTCTGCTGCCGCGGAGAGCCGCCTGTCGACATTGAGGTGGCGGGCGGCGATGGATTCGCCTGCGCGCCGGTCTGCTGCTGAGAGGACACGGCATCGAGCAAGGCGGTAAACGGCTGGGAGTCTGTCTGTTGCGGCGTTGGCACCGCGGATGGCCGCTGCTGTGACGCCGACTGCGCAAACGATGACGTCGAATTGACGTCGGACGCTATACTTGGCACTGCTCGATCCTTGAAAGCGAGTGGACATCGATCTGCCTGCAACCGGCGGGCCAGCCGGCGGTCGCCAAACAATCGGCGTAAATTCAATATGTTAGGTGAGTGCGCCGCTTGCGGCGCTGTGTCCGTCCCGGGCGCGATAGGCAAGTTTTGCCGCTCCTCCCGGAAGAAGCGTACCTGCTCCGAAGTGGCGGATGAGGGGCTCGGCGCTTATAGTATCAACCGTCAGGACGGCGGCGCCGAGCGGCGTCGCCGGCCGAAAGGAATCGATAGGGCTATGCCGAACAGTCTCGACATCGAGGGCCGTCCGTCCGACACGCGCGTCGTGGTCGCGATGTCCGGCGGTGTCGATTCGTCGGTCACGGCGGCGCTTCTGGCCGACGCCGGATATGACGTGGTCGGCATTACCCTGCAGCTCTACGATCACGGCGCCGCAACCCACCGCAAGGGCGCCTGCTGTGCCGGACGCGATATCCACGACGCCCGTTCGGTCGCCGAGCGCATCGGCATTCCCCATTACGTGCTCGACTATGAGAGCCGCTTCAAGGAAGCGGTGATCGACCGCTTCGCCGAAAGCTACGTCGCCGGTGAGACCCCGGTGCCCTGCCTGGAATGCAACCAGGCGATCAAGTTTCGCGATCTGCTGCAGACCGCACGCGACCTTGGTGCAAAGGTTTTGGCGACCGGCCATTACGTCGCTTCGCGGGCGCTGCCGGACGGCGGACGGGCGCTTTACCGCGCGCGCGAAGCGGAGCGCGACCAGAGCTATTTCTTGTTCGCGATCACGCCCACGCAGCTCGATCTGTTGCGCTTCCCGCTGGGCGAGCGCACCAAGGCGGAAACCCGCGAACTCGCCCGGCACTATGGGCTGCCGGTCGCCGACAAGCATGACAGCCAGGACATCTGCTTTGTGCCGAGCGGGCATTACGCCGATGTGATCGAGCGCCTGCGGCCTGGAGCGGCCACGCCCGGCGAGATCGTTGACCTCGATGGGCGGGTGCTGGGCGGTCATGATGGCATCATCCACTTCACCGTCGGTCAGCGGCGTGGCCTCGGCATCGCGACCGGCACACCGCTTTATGTGATCCGACTGGATGCAAACTCCCGCCGGGTCGTCGTCGGCCCGCGCAAAGCGCTACGCACCAGCCGCATCCGGCTGCGCGAGGTGAACTGGCTGGGCGCCGGCACGCTCGAACAAGCTTTGGACAATGGCCGCGAGGTCTATGTGAAGGTGCGTTCGACGCGGTCGCCGCAGCCGGCTTGGCTGCGCGCCGCTGTTGACGGCAGTGTCGAGGTCGAACTGGTCGCGGGCGAGGATGGCGTGTCGCCCGGTCAAGCCTGCGCGTTCTACGATTCTGCCGAAGGGCAGGCGCGTGTGCTCGGCGGCGGCATTATCGCCAGCACGATCGCTGCACCCGCCGCCAAGCGCGCGGCTTCCGCCAACCTCGCCGCAGCGCATTGATCGCGCGGCGCGCGCCCGCGGCGAGGACGCGATGGCAAGCGAACTCGACAAGGACGCAGTCACTAAAGCCTACGCGCGTTGGGCGCCGATTTACGATGTCGTGTTCGGAGCAGTCTTCGATCGCGGCCGCAAGGCCTCGATCGCCGCGGCCGAACGCATCGGCGGCCGCATCCTCGAGGTCGGCGTCGGCACCGGCCTATCCTTGCCTGATTATGCGCGGACCAACCGCCTGATCGGCGTCGACCTTTCGGCGCCGATGCTGCAGAAGGCCAAGGAGCGCGCCGCCACGCATCGCTTGAGCAATGTCGATGGGCTCGCGGTCATGGACGCGCAGCACCTGGGCTTCCAGGACGGCGTCTTCGATGTCGTCGTCGCGCAATATGTCATCACAGCGGTTCCGGATCCCGAGGCGACGCTCGACGAGTTCGCGCGAGTGCTCAAGCCGGGCGGCGAGATCATCCTGGTGAATCATCTTGGCGCCGAGGGTGGACCGCGCGCCGCCTTTGAACGCGGGTTTGCGCCTTTGGCGCGGCGGTTGGGATGGCGGCCAGAATTCCGCTGGCAGCGCTTGGCGCAATGGGCCGCGTCGTATGGCGGCGTCCGGGTGGTCGAGCGCCGGCCGATGCCGCCGCTCGGACATTTTTCGCTGATCCGGTTCGCGAAGCTTTCCGGTTCGGCTGTCGAGCCCGCAGACAAAGACGCGCGCATCGGCGAAACGGCCTAGATTTTGGCGGGTAATGCCGGGCCCTGAGCCGGCGTTTCTGGGCGTGCCGGGGGCCGATTATCCTCTTGGAAAGCGCGGTAAAGTGCCCTAAATCTCGCCCCAGCCGGTCTTCAGTGACGACGGTCTGGCGGAGTAGCTCAGCTGGTTAGAGCAGCGGAATCATAATCCGTGTGTCGGCGGTTCAAATCCGTCCTCCGCTACCACTCTCCTCATACTATTACGAAGGTCCTCCGTACTGAGCAGTGCGGCAAGTTGGCCCACGAGTTCAAGGTCACGGCTTTGCGGATCGTCGTTTGGATAGATCACGATCTTCTCGACCAAACTGCGAACCGACGCGACCACTTCGAGCTTCCGCTCGGGTGACCTCTCCGCTAGTGCGGCGCGCAGATCGCGTACGATCGTCCGCGGTGCCGTCGTGGATCAACTGGGCAAAGCCAAGCTCACCGACCAGGGCGAGGACCAGAACGGCGGCCGCCGATTCTGGCGCCGGGTGGTGATCGAAAAGCCGTTCGGACATAGCCTCGATTCGGCGTGCGCTTTGAATTCCCGGATCCTGCGCACGCTGCATGAGGACCAGATTTTCCGGATCGACCACTTTCTCGGCAAGGACACAGTCCAGAACATCATGGCTTTTCGTTTCGCCAATGGCATCTTCGAGCCGATGTGGAATCGCGACCGCATCGACCATGTGCAGATTACAGCGGCGGAGACGGTCGGCGTAGAGGGGCGCGGATCCTTTTACGAGGCGACTGGCGCACTGCGCGACATGATGCCCAATCACCTTTTCACATTGCTTTCGATGGTGACGATGGAGCCGCCCGTCGGCTTCGACGCGGGCGCCATTCGTTCAAAGAAGGCCGAATTGTTGGCCACCATTCCCGAGGTCAAACCGTCGGACGTGGTACGCGGCCAGTACGGTGCCGGCACCGTCTTGGGCAAGAAAACAAACGCCTATCGGCAGGAACCCAACGTCGCGCAAAATTCGAATGTCGAGACCTACGTCGCGCTGCGGCTCGAGATCGACAATTGGCGCTGGGCGGGTGTGCCGTTCTATCTGCGGACCGGCAAATATTTGCCGCAGCGGAACACTGAGATCGCCATCTGCTTCAAGCAGGCCCCCTACGCGGCCTTCCA
>DATMQV010000370.1:0-2450 GCA_035566615.1 Xanthobacteraceae bacterium | reverse complement strand
GCCGTGGTCAACCCGTATTCGACCGGCATCACGCTGCAACTGATACCCAAGGCCGCGGTCGACAAAATCCCGATTCTGTCGATGGCTTATGGGCTCTCGGCTTCAGCCGACGGCAATCTGTTCCCGTGGATTTTCAATCCGCCCGCCACCTATTGGGACGGCGCTTCGGCATTCATTCGCCATGTCGCCGATGTGGAAGGCGGCTTCGACAAGCTCAAGGGCAAGAAAATCGGCCTCGTCCATCTCGATGCGCCCTATGGCAAGGAGCCGATTCCGCTGTTGCAGGCACTCGCGCAGGACTACGGCTTCGAGCTCAAGCTCTATCCGGTGCCGGCACCGCAGATGCAGAACCAAAGCTCGCTCTGGCTCGACGTCAGGCGCGACCGGCCGGACTGGATTTATCTCCAGGGCTGGGGCGCCATGAATCCCACCGCGGTCAAGGAAGCCGCCAAGATCGGATTCCCAATGAGCCGCATGGTCGGCGTCTGGTGGTCGGGCAACGATGATGACGCCCGCCCGGCCGGTCCGGAAGCGAAGGGCTATAGCTCACTCGACCTCAACGCGGTCGGCACCGACTTCCCGGTCATTCAGGACATCCTCAAATACGTCGTCGACAAGGGCAAGAGCCAGATCACTTCGAAGGACAAGGTGGGCGAGAACTTCTACAATCGCGCCATCTGGAATTCGGTTCTGATCGCCGAAGCGATCCGCAACGCCCAGAAGATCACCGGCAAGAAGGTGGTCAACGGCGAGGATGTTCGGCGCGGCTTCGAGGCGCTCGACATCACTCCCGCGCGCATGAAAGAGCTCGGCATGGAAGGCTTCGCCGCGCCGGTGAAGCTGAGCTGCGCCGACCACAACGGCCATGGCGGTATCTCGCTGGTCGAGTGGGACGGAACGAAGTGGAATACCAAAGTGCCGTCCATACAGCCGATTAAGGACAAGGTGCTGCCGCTGATCAACTCGACCGCCGAGGAATATGTGAAAGCCAATACCGGCTGGCCGAAGCGGACCGAGCCATGCGACAAGTCGTCGTGAGGTGAAGCGCGGCGGCGTTTCCGGGACGCGGTGCGGCGCGCGAGCGATGCATCGCCGATCCGGGGTCTTGACAAACACTGAGTCTGTAACGATCCCGGTTCTGCAGCGCATCACTTCACTGCGTTCCATGCAGCGCTGCGCCCGGGAAACGGTCGAGGAACCACCATGCCCGCCGCCTCACCGATGAAAGTTGCGCCGGAGCCGGCAACCGACGCCATCCTCACGCTCAACAATATCGAGGTGGTGTACGACCGCGTCATTCTGGTGCTCAAGGGCGTGTCGTTGTCGGTGCAAAAGGGCGGCATCGTCGCGCTGCTCGGGGCGAACGGCGCCGGCAAGACCACGACGCTCAAGGCGATCTCCAATCTGCTGCACTCCGAACGCGGCGAAGTGACCAAAGGCTCGATCGTGTTCGACAGCGCCGAGGTGCAGGCGCTCTCGCCCAACGAAGTGGTGCGGCGCGGTTGCATCCAGGTGATGCAGGGTCGTTATTGCTTCGGCCATCTCACGGTCGAGGAGAATCTGCTCACCGGCGCGTTCACGCGCCGTGACGGCGCGGCAGCGATCCGCGCCGATCTGGAAAAGGTCTATGCCTATTTCCCGCGCTTGCGCGAGCGGCGGCAGTCGCTTGCCGGTTACACGTCGGGCGGCGAGCAGCAGATGTGCGCCATCGGCCGCGCGCTGATGTCGAACCCGAAAATGATCCTGCTCGACGAACCGTCGATGGGGCTCGCGCCGCAGATCGTGGAGGAGATCTTCACGATCATGAAGAGCCTGAACGAGAGCGAAGGCGTGTCGTTCCTGTTGGCCGAGCAGAACGCCAATCTGGCGCTGAAATATTCCGGCCACGGCTATATCCTGGAGAATGGCCGCGTCGTCCTCGATGGATCCGCCGCGACGCTCGCCGAGAACGAAGACGTGAAGGAATTCTATCTCGGCGTCGCCGAAGGTAGGCGCAAATCGTTCCGCGAAGGCAAGCACTACAAGCGGCGCAAGCGCTGGCTGGCATAAAGAGCCGAGCGGGTCTAGGGCACGCCCGCTACTACGGCAGATCGAGGACAAGCTCGGCTTTGGCGTTGTTTATTGACCACGATCTAAAATGATTGAGAAACGTTTGGCCCAGCAAAGTCTGACCATAAGGCGGAACAGTCGCGGCCTTGATGTCCTGAAAGAATTTGTCGCCGATCCGCATCGACCTGATGATAAAGATAATGGTATCTCGCGTCGAACCGTCGGCGAGCCTTATCTGCGTTGCGCCAAGGACGTCTGCGTCCTCGATCGTGCCGGCCTCTCGTAGTTTGGCAAATATGTCGACCGGCATGGTGACGTATGCCGCGCCACTGTCGACGACGAAGTCCAGCGTGATCCTGGCGTCTATCTCGGCCGCCACGATGAACATGCCTTTTTCACGC
>DATMQV010000369.1:0-30044 GCA_035566615.1 Xanthobacteraceae bacterium | reverse complement strand
GCCGCCAAGATGCTGGCAGACGACATGGGCGCCATGGGACCGGTGCGGCTGCGCGACGTCGACGAAGCGCAGGTGCTGCTCGTCAATCTCGCCAAGGACCTCGCCGCCAAGGGCGAGATCGTCATCTCGAAGACGCGCGGCGAAGAGGAGCTGATCTACTGATGGCCGCCCCGGCAAAATTCCTGTTCGATGTCGATTTCGCGGCCGGCAGCCAGCGCGAGCCGACGATCACGCTCTCCGACCACGCGGCGAAGCTCGCCGAAGCGGAAGCGGCCGCCCGCCAGCGCGGCTATGCCGAGGGTCAGCATGACGCGGAGGTCGAAAACGGCCGGCGAATCGCCAGCACGCTCGAACGTATCGCGACCGGCATCGACCACGCCGCCGGCGCTCTGAAAGCAATCGAAGCGCGGCTCGAATGCGAAGCGGTCGAGGTGGCGGTCGCGGTCGCGCGCAAGCTTGCGCCGAGCCTGATCGAACGCGAGCCGTTCGCCGAAATTTCCGCGCTTGCCGGCGGCTGCTTCCGCGAGCTTGTGGCGGCGCCTCACATCGCCGTTCGGGTCAACGAGGGACTTTATGCAGCCGCGCGCGAAAAGATCGACGAAATCGCGCGCGCTCACGGATTTGCCGGCCGGCTGGTCGTGCTCGGCGAACCCAATATCGCGGCCGGCGACTGCCGGATCGAATGGGCCGACGGCGGCGTCAATCGTGACGCCGGCGCCGCCGACCGCGTGATCGGCGAAGCGGTCGCGCGCTACATCACTGCACGCCGCAGTTTCGCCGAAGCGAGCTGAGGCGAGGAGGAGAAACGGGAATGAGCGACGACGGCAAAGTGCCTCTGCCTAATCTGGAGGATCGCGCGGTGCAGCCGGACATGCCGATTGCGCCGGAACCCGACGGCCCGACCTCGCGCGTCGCCGGCGACCTCGAAGCCGTCTTCGATGTACCGGTTCAAGTCTCGGCCGTGCTTGGCCGCGCGCGGATGGAAATCAACGACCTCCTCAAGATCGGCCCGGGCACGGTGCTGGAGCTCGACCGCAAGGTCGGCGAGGCGATCGACATCTATGTCAACAACCGCCTGGTCGCCCGCGGCGAGGTTGTTCTGGTCGAAGAGAAGCTCGGTGTGACCATGACGGAAATCATCAAGGCGGAGCGTGGCTGATGCGCGAACACGCGAATAGGGAAAGGCGAATGGCGAATAGGGGCGGGAATCGAATCACCCGCATTCGCCGTTCGCCACTCGTCATTCGCGATCTGCGCACCGCGACAGAAGAAGGAAACAAACCATGCGGCTCCTGATCGTTGGCAGTCTCAACGGCCAGCTCACCACCGCGACCAAGCTCGCGATGGATAGGGGCGCGACGGTCACCCACGCTTCGGACATCACGCAGGCGATGGCCGTGCTGCGGTCCGGGCGCGGCGCCGATCTCTTGATGGTCGATGTCGCGGTCGCCATCCGCGACCTGGTGACCGCATTGGAAGCCGAGCATATCCACGCGCCGATCGTCGCCTGCGGCACCGCGACCGATGCCCGCGCCGCGGTCGCCGCCATCCAAGCAGGCGCGAAAGAGTACATCCCGCTGCCGCCGGACCCGGAATTGATCGCCGCGGTGCTGGCCGCCGTCGCCGACGACACGCGTGAACTGATCTATCGCGACGAGGCGATGGCGCGCGTGGTCAAGCTTGCGTTGCAGATCGCGCCGAGCGACGCGTCGGTTCTGATCACCGGCGAATCGGGCACCGGCAAGGAAGTGCTGGCGCGCTATGTGCACGCGCGCTCGAACCGGGCCAAGAAGCCGTTCATTTGCGTCAACTGCGCGGCCATCCCGGAAACGCTGCTCGAATCCGAGCTGTTCGGCCATGAGAAGGGCGCGTTTACCGGCGCGATTGCGCGCCGCATCGGCAAATTCGAGGAGGCCAATGGCGGCACGCTGCTGCTCGACGAGATCTCCGAAATGGACGTGCGGCTGCAAGCCAAGCTGTTGCGCGCCATTCAGGAGCGCGTGGTCGACCGCGTCGGCGGCACCCGGCCGGTGCCGATCGACATCCGGATCATCGCCACCTCGAACCGCAATCTCGCCGACGCGGTGCGCGAGCATACCTTTCGCGAAGACCTGTTGTTCCGCCTCAACGTCGTCAACTTGAAGATCCCGCCGCTGCGTGAGCGGCCGGCCGACGTGCTCGAGCTCGCGCAATATTTTGTCGGCAAATATGCGGCGGCGAACGGCTTGCCGCCGCGACCGCTGTCGCAAGAGGCGCGCCGCACGCTGACGGTCAATCTCTGGCCGGGCAATGTGCGCGAACTGGAAAACACCATGCATCGCGCCGTGCTGCTGGCGACCGGCGTGGAGATCGGTGCCGAATCCATCCTCGCGCCGGACGGCGCGCGCCTCGACCAGCAGCGCAGTGCCTCCTCGGTCGCCCATGCCGCGCTCGCTGCCGAGCAAGTATCGCGCGCCCTCGTCGGCCGCACCGTCGCCGAGGTCGAGCGCGATCTCATCCTCGAAACGCTCAAGCATTGCCTCGGCAATCGCACCCACGCGGCCAATGTGCTCGGCATCTCGATCCGCACGCTGCGCAACAAGCTCAACGAATATGCCGCCGACGGCATGCCGGTGCCGCCACCCGGCGGCGGAGAGCCGCGCGCGGCGGCGTAGCTGCTATAACCGCTCATTCCCGCGCAAGCGGGAATCTAGGCTTCGGGGCGCACGAGCTTGGCAAAATTAGGTGCTGCGTCCCCGCCTCCTCGGCGGGGACGAGCGGATGGGAAGTATCACTTCGCCGGCTCCAGTCCTTCGATCACCACGACTTCGACTTCGCCGGCGCCGTTTCGGCGGAACGCCGCGGCCTTCTTGTATTCTTCGGACGTGAAACAGGCGACGCCCTGCTCGAAGGTCGGAAACTCGATCACGACAAACCGCTGGAAGGTCTCCGGGCCTTCCATGATCTGAAAACGGCCGCCGCGGGCCAAGGCCTTCCCGCCATATTTGGCAAGGATCGGAGGCACCTGATCGGCGTATTTCTTGTACTCGGCGGGATCGTTGACCTTTCCGCGGGCGACCCAATAAGCGGGCATTTCCTTCTCCACGATGCAGGAGTGTCAATCGGATAAAGGCGAGCGGCGCAATTTAGCAGTGGAACCGGCCAGGCGCTATTCACTTGCCGCCGGCTCCGCGTCGGTCAGCGTCGGGAAGAAATATTCGATGCCGAGCTTGGGTACGATCAATCCGAACGCCATCGCGACAATGATCAAAAGCGCCGTTGCGCCATCCACCATCGTGCCCAGCAGCACCTCGGGCGAAGGACCATGCCCCGGCGCGATCAGATCCAACAAGCCGCTGGCCATGCGGAAGATATAAACACCGGGTATCAGCGATACGACCGAAGCGAAAGCGAAAGCGGCAAATGGCATACGCAAGCGGTCGGCGACCGGCGTGACGATGGCGCCAACCAAAAAGCAGGCGACAAGCGCGCCGGTTTCGGCACTGCCGCCGCCCTGCACGATCACGAGCCAGCGTGAGGCATGTGCAAGCATGCCGATGGCGATCGGGATCGGCAGCATGCGCCATGGCATGGCGAAGAATGTGCCGTAGGCTGCGACAGCAATGCCGGCTGCGATCACGTCATAGCCGAGCGGGACGGTCCCGGCCGGCGACGAAGCCGGCAGATCGAGGCCGCCGAGTGAAAGGCCGGCCAATAGGCCGACGCTGATGACAAGGGTGATAAGACTTGCATAGCCGATCCGGCATGCCCCGAGTGCGACGCGCGTGCGCGCGAGGTCGATCGCACCGTTGAGGAAATGCGGCCCGGGCACGAGCACCATGCAGGGGCAGACGGCGACCAGATGGGGCATGGAAACGAGCTGAAAGCGAGCCGCAATCGCACCGACGAGGCCGGCCAGCAGAGCGGCGCCAAACGGCTGTGCGAACGGATTGTTGCCGAGCGCAGCCAGCCATCGCCGCAGCAGGGCGCCAGCGCCGGCGCTGAGCGCAATAAGGCCAAGCGTAAGCCATTGGCCGGCACCGAAGATGACGCCGAGCGCGGCGGCGCCCGCCGCCGTCAGGAGGACAAAGCGCGCCAGCGAAACCGGCGGCAGGTGCCGGATGGCCGCCAGCTCCGACTGCGCATCGCCAAACCCGATCGCGTTCTTGCAAATTCGGTCGATCAGGTCGTTAGCCGCCGCAACCTTTTGCATGTCGACGCCAACAGGCGTCGCGGCGATCCAATGCAGGCGCGGACCGGCCGGATCGTCGATCCGCAGCACAACCTCGCCCCAACGCGCTGATAATGTGACGTTGACGCCGAGCGCCCTGCCCAACCGCTCCAAGCCCAGAATCATCCGCCGCGTGGTCTCGCCGTTGGTGAACAGCAGCCTGGTGGCGGCAGACAGAATCGAGAGGACGTCGCCTGCGCTCCTCTCCGGCGAATTCACACTTCCCGGCGCTGAGGCTTGCACGACGTTCATCGGATCAGCGCCATCCCGCTGCTAGAGCGCGATGAGTTATCATTGGATCGAAATCCCGCTCTAGCCTTTTGTTTGAGCATGATCTTGTCGAAAACCGGTTTCCACCCGTCCGGTCAAAGCCCGAGGGTAAGCCTTTCCGGATTATGCTCTACCGGCCGGTCGCGACGTACGGCTTGACCATTTTGGCCGGGTCGACGACGCGATCGAACTCGGCCTCGCTCACGAAACCAAGCTTCAACGCAGCCTCCTTGAGGGTGAGATCGTTGTCCATCGCGTAATGGGCAATCTGCGAGGCTTTGTCATAGCCGATGACCGGCGCGAGCGCGGTCACCAGCATGAGCGAGCGCTCGACATCGGTCTTGATTTTCTTCAGGTTGGGTTTCGTGCCCTCGACCAGGAACTTGCGGAAGTTCGTACTGCCGTCGGTCATGATCGTGATCGAGTGCGTGATGTTGGAAATCATCAGCGGTTTGTAGACGTTCATTTCCAGATAGCCACCGGCGCCGCCGAAACCCACGGCGACGTCGTTCGCCATCACCTGCACCGCGATCATGGTCAGCGCTTCGCACTGGGTCGGATTGACCTTGCCGGGCATGATGGACGAGCCGGGCTCGTTTTCCGGGATCAGCAATTCGGCAAAGCCGGCGCGCGGGCCGCAGGACATCAGCCGGATGTCGTTGGCGATCTTGTAGAGCGAGACCGCAAGCGTACGCAGCGTGCCGGAAAGCTGCACCAGCGCGTCGTGGGCTCCCTGCACGGTGAATTTGTTCGGCGCGGTGACAAACGGCAGGCCCGTCAGCTTGGCGATCTCCGCGGCCACGGCTTCGGCGAATCCGGGTTCGGCATTGATGCCGGTGCCGACCGCCGTGCCGCCGAGCGCCAGCCGGTATACGCCCTTGAGCGCATCGTCGATGCGTTCGAGATCGTCGGCGAGCATGCCGGCGTAGCCGGACCATTCCTGCCCGAGCGTCAATGGCGTCGCGTCCTGCATGTGGGTACGGCCGATTTTGACGATGTCGTCCCACGCACCGGCTTTGGCGGCGATCGCATCGTGCAGCGCCTTCACGGCCGGGATCAGGCGCTGCCTCACGGCGACGGCGCTTGCGATATACATCGCCGAGGGGAAGCTGTCGTTCGACGATTGCGACATGTTGACGTGATCGTTGGGATGAACCGGCGTCTTGCTGCCGAGCGCCGTGCCGGCAAGCTGGCAGCAGCGGTTCGAGATCACCTCGTTGACGTTCATGTTGAATTGGGTGCCGCTGCCGGTCATCCAGACATGCAGCGGGAACATGTCGTGATGCTGACCTGCCAGTATTTCATCGCAGACTTTCACGATCAGCGCATGACGCTTGTCGTCGAGCCGGCCGGCGGCGTGATTGGCATTCGCCGCCGCCTTTTTCAGGACCGCATAGGCCGTGATCATTTCGCGCGGGATCAGATCGGCGCCGATGCTGAAATGCTCCAGCGAACGCTGAGTCTGCGCGCCCCACAATTTGTCCGCGGGCACACGAACCTCGCCGAGGCTATCGGTTTCCTTGCGAAAGTCGTTCATCTCTCTCTCCCGGGATGGCCGTCGACGACGTGCGCCGCTTCACTCGTAATGCCCCGACGCCGGTCCCACCTTGCCTCTGAATACGGTGTAGCTGATCACGGTATAGAGCAGCATCAGCGGAAAGACGAACAAGCCTTCGCCCCAGAACATGAAAGCCAGACTCGAGTGCGGCGCCGCCGCCTGCTCGATGGTGATGGAGAAGGGAATCATGTAGGGCCAGAATGAGATGGCGAGCGTACCAAAGGCCGCGGCGAACATGAGCGCGACCATATAGAACGGCAGTCCATCGCGGCGCGTGCGCACGCTGATGAAAAGCACGATTGCCGCCATGATCCCGACAGCCGGAAAGACGAACAAATAAGGACGCTCCAGCCAGCGGCCGATGACGCGAAGATCCACGGCCAGGGCGTAAGCGAAGACGACGATCAGGACGACGAGCAGCGCGATCGACAGATAGGGGATCAGACGGTAGGCCAGTTCGCGCAATTCGCCGTCGCATTTACGTACCAGCCAGCAGGCGCCGAGCAACGTGTAGCCGAGGCACAGCCCGACGCCGCACATCACCGCGAATGGACTGAGCCAGCCGAATTCCCCACCCACATAGCGGCCGTCGGCGACCGGAAGCCCCTCGACCAGCGCGCCGACCATAAGGCCTTGAATGAAGGCTGCCGCCAACGATCCGCCGGCAAAGCCGGCGTCCCAGACCGGACGCATGCGCTCGGCCTTGTAGCGGAATTCGAAGGCAACGCCGCGCAGAATCAAGCCCGCCAACATGAGCAGAAGCGGCAGATAGAAGGCGGAAAACAACGTCGCATAGACAATCGGAAATGCGCCCCAGAGAACGACGCCAGCCACCACCAGCCAGGTTTCGTTGCCGTCCCAGATCGGAGCCACGGCCGCCATCATCCCGCGCCGGCTCGATTCGCTGCGCGTCAGGCCGAAGAGAATACCGACGCCGAGATCGAAGCCGTCGAGCAGCACGTAAAGCAATACGCTGACCGCCAAGACGAATACCCAGAACATCAGCATGGCTATTCTCCTGGCGATTCTGCCGGCAGAGGCTCATCGACGACCGACAGCGGACGGTTGGGAACCGCCGCGGCGGCGGGCTCAACCAGACGCCCGACCGGACCGATACGCAGCAGCCGATGAATATAGAGCGCACCGAAGGCGAAAATGAATGTATAGACCAGGCAAAAGACGATCAGAGAGACGAGCGCCGCGCGCGTCGTCAGAAACGGAGTGACGGAGTCCGCGGTGCGCAACACGCCATAGACCGTCCAGGGCTGCCGTCCGACTTCGGCCGTGAACCAGCCCGTCAGAATGGGGATGAACGGCAGCGGAAAGCTCAAGAATATCGCCCACAGCAGCAAACGGCTCCGCTCCAGCCGCTCCTTGAGACTGAGATACGATCCAATCCAGGCGAGAGCGAGCATGATGAGCCCGGAACCGACCATGATGCGAAACGCAAAAAACGGAATGAGCACGGGAGGCCGATCCACGCGCGGAAAATCGGTAAGCCCAACTTCCTTCGAATCCAAGCTCATGCTGGCGATCAGGCTGCCGAGGACGGGCACCTTGATTTCGTAAAGGTTGCGCTCCGCGTGCTGATCGGGGATTGCGATCAACACCTCGCCAGCCGGTTGCTCGTCGTGCCAACGCGCTTCGATCGCGGCGAACTTGGCCGGCTGATAGTCGTGGACGTAATCGCCGTTGAGATGCCCGAAGAAGATCTGGATCGGCACCAAGATTGCAGCAAGGAACAGGCCCATGCGCAGCATGATGTGCGCTTCGGCGGGGTATTTGCCGCGCAGCAGATACCAGGCGCCGGTCGCCGCGACGCAAAAAGCGCCGGTGATGAAAGCAGCGAGCAACATGTGGGGAAAGCGCACCCACAGCACTGGACTGAAGACGATTTTGAGCCAGTCGGTGGGGACGAAGGCGCCATTCTCGAGCGCGTAGCCCATCGGCGCCTGCATCCAGCTGTTGTTCGCCATGATCCAGAAGGCCGACAGCGTGGTGCCGAGCGCGACCATCGCGGTCGAGAACAAATAGAACCACGGCGGCACGCGGGAGCGCGCGAACAAGAGAATCCCGAAGAAACTCGCCTCAAGGAAAAACGCCGTGAAGGTCTCGTAGGAGAGGAGCACACCCTGGATCGGGCCGACCATGCGAGCCAAAACCTCCCAATTCGTGCCGAACTGGAAGGCCATGACAATGCCGGACACCACCCCCATCCCGAACGCCACGCTGAAGATCTTGAGCCAAAATTCGAACACCACGCGATAGGCCGGACGACCGGTCGCTTGGTACAAAGCTTCAAGAATGGTTAGCCACGCCGCCAGTCCGATCGAGAAGGATGGAAAGATAATATGGAACGAGATCGTGAAGGCAAACTGCAGCCTCGACAGGAGTAATGCGGTAACCTCCATGCAAGCCTCCGCTAGCGCCAAAGATTCCCTTGCGCGAGGTCAATGATCTCGTCGGTTCTCCCACTGAGCACCGCTTTGACCATATAGAGCGTAAAGCCTTTCGCCATCTCGGCGGTGATCGCCGGCGGCATCGCAAGCTCGGTGCGCGCGACCACCGCATCGACCAGTACAGGACCGTCGTGGGCTAGCGCTTCTGTGATGGCGGCATCCACCTCGTCCGGTTTCTCGATCCTGATGCCGCGCACGCCGGTGGTTTCCGCCATTGCGGCGAAGTTTGGGTTCTCGAGATCTGTGCCGGTGGTCAGAAAGCCGGTCGACATCTGCTCGAGCTCCACGAAGCCGAGCTTGCCGTTGTTGAAGACCACGATCTTCACCGGAAGCCGAAGCTGCGTGAGACTCAAGAAGTCGCCCATCAGCATGCTGAAGCCGCCATCGCCCGAAAGCGAGATGACCTGCCTGCCGGGGAACGCCGCCTGCGCGCCGATCGCCTGCGCCATCGCATTGGCCATGGAGCCGTGCCAGAACGAGCCGATGAGGCGGCGCTTGCCGTTCATCGCCAGATATCGCGCCGCCCACACGGTCGGCAGGCCGACATCGCAGGTGAACACAGCGTCGGCTGAGGCGTGATCACTGATGGCTTTGGCGACCTGTTGCGGGTGCAGCACCCGTTTGCCCGTTCCAACCGCCAAGTCGTCAAGCGACTTGCGCGCCTTGGCGTAGTGCTTGCGCGCCTGCGCCAGATGTGAATCGTCGCTTTTTTCCTTAAGCAGCGGCAGCAGGGCGATAATCGTCGCCTTCACATCGCCGACGACGCCAAGATCGACCGGGGTGCGTTTGCCGATATTCTCGGGCCGGATATCGACGTGGGCGATGCGAACAACGCTGCCGCGGGGATAGAATTGCCGGTAGGGAAAGTCCGTCCCGAGCATGAGCAGAATGTCACAATCGAGCATGGCGTAGTAACCGGACGAAAAGCCGATCAATCCGGTCATGCCGACGTCGTAAGGATTGTCCCATTCGACGTGCTCCTTGCCGCGCAGTGCGTGCACCATCGGAGCTTTGAGCTTTTTGCCGAGCGCCAAGAGCTCTTCGTGCGCGCCCTCACAGCCCGAGCCGCACAGGATGGTGACGGTGTCGTCACCATTCAACAATGCGGCGAGGCTCTTGAGCTCGGCATCCGCCGGTGTGACCACCGGCCGAGGGGGCAGCAAGCCACCGATTTTGGCCAGCGGCGCGTCCGAAGCAGGCTCCAGTGCCACATCGCCGGGCAGCACCACCACAGCAACGCCGCGCTTGCCGACCGCCTCGCGGATGGCGATCTCCAGGATGCGCGGCAACTGCTGCGACTCGGAGACCAATTCGCAATAGTGGCTGCATTCCTTGAAGAGCGTCTGCGGATGGGTTTCCTGAAAATAGCCGGCGCCGATCTCCGGCGACGGAATCTGGGCGGCAATCGCCAGCACCGGGACACGCGACCGGTGGCAATCGAAAAGTCCGTTGATCAGATGCAAATTGCCCGGCCCGCAGCTTCCGGCACACACCGCCAGTTCGCCTGTCAGATGCGCCTCGGCCCCGGCGGCGAATGCGGCGACCTCTTCATGCCTCACATGGAGCCACTGGATCTTTGCCTGCCGGCGCAGCGAATCCGTCAGCCCATTCAAGCTGTCGCCGACGACGCCATAGATGCGCCTAACCCCGGCCGCAGCCAACGTTTCCGCGAACTGGTCGGCTACCGTTTTCGCCATGATTTCTTCTCCGTTACGCGGAAGCAAACAATCCGCGATCATGATGACGGAAGGGCAACACTCGCCGTGCTCCCGTGGGCCTTTCGTCAAAATACGAGGGTGTGGTTTCCATACAGATTGGCTCCCACCAATAAGCTGATTTAAACTTATTCTTTGTTACCGTCACATGTTTTCAAGCGGCCCGATCGGCGAAGCTTTCGCCCTCGCAAAAACAAGACAGCAGCGCTGTCATCATTGCCGGGTAATGTTGCGATGGACGGGTGGCGTTGAGTAAGCGGACCGCACGGTAGAATAGCCGCAGGGCACGAGGAGACCAGGATGATTCGCTGCGTGCGCCTTTGGACCGGGGACGACGACAACTCGCATTTTGCGGAGGGCGTTATCGATCTCGAACGCGGCCCGCATGGCGATATCCTCACCGGCAAGCTGCCGGTCACGACCGTGTCCTTTCAGGAAACCACGTCGGGTGGAACGCTCGACTGGCATGACGCGCCCACCCGTCAGTTGGTGATAACACTCAGCGGCACGCTCGATTTTGAAACACGCAGCGGACATCATTTCACGCTAAAGCCCGGCGACATATTGTTGGCGGAGGACACCGCCGGCGGCGGCCGCCGCTGGAAACTGATCGACAATCAACCCTGGCGGCGGGTCTATGTGATCCTTGCGGCCGGCGCTGCGGTTCCTTTCCGGCCGAGCAAATAGCTAAAGCATGATCCCGAAAAGTGGGACCCGGTTTTCGGAAAGGATCATGCGCAAACAAATGCGCTAGAGTGGCATGACGATTCGAAGAAAAGTCATGCCGCTCTAGCTGCGCCGTGGCCGTGTGTAGCGGCCCATCCCGACGGGAGAGCAAATCATGAATCAAACGCGCGCGGCGGATAACGACATCGTTCTGGTCGGTGCCGGCATCATGAGCGCCACCTTGGCCGTGTTCCTCAAGGAACTCGAACCGTCGCTCCGCATCGAGATTTTCGAGACGCTGGAAGGCGCGGCGCTGGAGAGCTCCGACGCCTGGAACAATGCCGGGACCGGCCACGCCGCTTTGTGCGAACTCAACTACACGCCGCAGCGCAGCGACGGCAGCATCGATATCTCAAAGGCACTCGCCGTCAATGTCGAGTTCGATCTCTCCCGCCAATTCTGGAGCTATTTGATTCGAAAGAGGGCACTGGGGTCGCCCGATCTGTTCATTCACGCGGTGCCGCATATGAGCTTCATCCATGGCGCCGCGCACGTCGCCTATCTGAAAAAGCGATATGCCGCGCTAACCGCGCACCACCTTTACCGGGGCATGGAATTCACCGAGGACAAGCAGACGCTACGAGACTGGTTCCCGCTCGTCATGGAGGGCCGTCCGGACTCCGACATCATCGCCGCTACCCGGATGATCACCGGCGCGGACGTGAATTACGGGGCGTTGACCCGCGATCTCATCGGTTATTTGCAGACGCTCAGCGGCTTCGCCATTCACTATTCGCGTCGCGTCACCGGGCTGCACCGCGAGGACGGCGGCCGCTGGCGCGTCGAAACGATCGATTCGACCAACAACGCGCAAACATCGACCACGGCAAAATTCGTCTTTCTCGGCGCCGGCGGCGGCGCCTTGCCGCTCCTGCAGAAATCGGGGATTCCGGAAGCGAACGGTTACGCCGGCTTCCCGGTCAGCGGCATTTGGCTGCGCTGCGACGACCCAGCCATCAACAAACGGCATCACGCCAAAGTCTACGGCATGGCCGATGTCGGTTCGCCGCCGATGTCCGTTCCTCACCTCGATACCCGGGTCATCGGCGATACTCATTCGATTCTATTTGGGCCCTATGCCGGTTTCTCCACCAAGTTCCTGAAACACGGCTCGTGGCTCGATCTGTTCGCCTCGATCCGGCCGGGCAACATTCTGCCGATCATGGAAGTCGGTTTGCACAATTTCAATCTCGATGAGTATCTGGTGGACCAGGTCGTGCAATCGCCGAAAGAACGATTTGCCACGCTGACTTTTTATTATCCGTTGGCGCAGGAAAGCGACTGGCGGATGCAGCGGGCGGGAATGCGCGTCCAGATCATCAAGCGCGATCCGGTGAAGGGCGGCATTCTGAAATTCGGCACCGAGATCGTGGCAGCGCAAGATCGTTCGCTGGTCGCGCTGCTCGGCGCGTCGCCGGGCGCCTCGACCGCCGCGGCGATCATGATCAAGGTCCTCGAATTGTGCTTCGGCAAGGAATTGGCCGGCGGCGGCTGGAAAGCCAAGCTTGAGGCGATCATTCCGTCCTATGGGCATTCATTGATCGACGACGCCGCACTGACCCGCAAGGTGCGCGCCGATACGGCCGCCGTATTGGGGCTGCAAAACGTCTGAGCAATCTGTCCCGCGCCGGCTTAGGCAGCCGCGCGGCGCGCCGCGATGATCTGATCGGCAGTGCGTCCGGTCAGTTCGGCCATGTGATCGAACTTGAACGTGAAGGTGCCGGCGCCCGCGGTCGCCGAACGGACCTCGACGATGAGGTCGCCGATTTCGGCCTCCGGTATCTTGGCGCGGACCACGTCCCAGCCGTCCCAGCCTTCGCGGGTATCGAAGCCGAGAATTTGCCCGCGGCGTCCCGACAGCAGCGCGTTGATCTTTGCGGTTGCCTCGGTCGGACAGACGATCTCGACCAGATGGATCGGCTCGAGCAATACTGGCTGGCATTGCGGCAAACCTTCGGCAACACCGATGCGTCCGGCAGTCCGGAACGCCATATCGGACGAATCAACCGTGTGGTAGGAGCCGTCGATCAGCGACACATGCAGGTCGACCACGGGAAAGCCCAGCGGTCCGTGCTTTAGTCCGTCGACAATGCCTTCCTCGACCGAGGGGATGTAGTTGCGGGGCACGACGCCGCCGGTGATCTTGTCCTCAAAGGAGAAGCCCGAACCGCGCGGCATCGGCTTGATGTCGAGCACGACATCGCCGTATTGGCCGTGGCCGCCTGACTGCTTCTTATGCCGGCCGCGCTGGACGATGCCCTTGCGGATGGTCTCGCGATAACCGACCGACGGCTGACGGCGTTCGAGCACGACGCCGTAGCGATCGCCGAGACGTTCGGTCGCGACGCGCAGATGCATCTCGCCCTGGCCCCACAACACGACTTCGTGCGTTTCCGGATTGTGCACGATGATGATCGACGGATCTTCCTCGGCCAGCTTGTTGAGCGCCTGGCCGAGCTTGACGTCGTCCTTGCGCTCCTTGGCCGAGATCGCGATCGCGAGCACCGGCGGATATGGCTCGATCTTGGCCACCGGCGCGTGCGCGTGCTTGCCTGCGCTCAGCGTGTCGCCGGTCCTAGCCTTGTCGACTTTGGCGAAGCCCACTGTCTCACCGACCGCCGCGGGACCGCGCTTCTCGGTCGTCTGCCCGACAAGCTTGAACACGCCGGCGACGCGGCCGGCTTCGTCGTCGCCGGACACGAAGGTCGTGCCGTCGCCGGCCTGGCCGGCAAGCATGCGCACGATCGACATCTTGCCGCCATGCGTGGTGTTCTGCGTCTTGAGCACGTAGGCGACCGCGTCCATGCCGGCCGGTTTCACACCGAGGCGTTTGGCGGTTTCGGCGATACCGGGCGACTCGTGGCGCAGCGCCTTCAACAAACGCAGTACGCCATTCGCGCGCGTGGCCGTGCCCATCAGCACCGGACAAACCAGTCCCTCACGCAATTCGCGCGTCAGATCGTCGAACACCTTGTCGCGCGGCGGCTGGATGTCTTCCAGCAACTGCTCCATCAGCTCGTCGTCGTGATCGGCGAGCGTTTCCAGCATGGAGAAGCGCGCGGTCTTCTCGCGATCGGCCACGTCGCCGTCGAGCGCAACGACTTCCGAGGGGGCGTGCTCCTTGTAGACAAAGGCGCGTTCGAGCGCGAGATCGACGAAGCCGCTGATGATCTCGCCGGAAAATGTCGGGATTTGCCGCAGGATCAGCTTGGTGCGCGAAGCGCCTTGCAACAAATTGAGCACGTCGTGCACGCCGGCATCGGCCTTGTCGATTTTGTTCAGGAAAAGCAGCCGCGGGATTTTTTGCTCTTCGAGCTCACGCAAGATGAGCTGGAGCTGCGCAACTTTCTTCTCGTCCATTTCGCAGACGACGACGGCGGCATCGATCGCCGGCAGCACCGCACGCATGTCATGGGCGAATTCGACCGAGCCGGGACAATCGAGAAATGTGTAAGGGTCGCCCATGAAGTTCGTGGTGGCGACCGTGAGCTCGACGCTCATGCGGTGATCGCGCGCTTCTTTGCTGGCGTCACCGACCGTATTTCCGGCTTCGACACCGCCCTGGCGCGCGACGGCGCCGGTGCGGGCAAGAATCGCTTCGAGCAATGTCGTCTTGCCGCTTTGGAAGGGACCGACCAGCGCGATACAGCGGGGTCCGGTCGCACGCGTTGCGTGATTGCCGTTTGCTGCCATGACTGCCTCCCAGCGCCGCCCGTCGTTGGGGCGCGGGCAGCGCTTTGCCATCGTTTCAGGCAGCGGCGGGGCTGGTCAAGGGGCGCGACGTTGCTCCCCCGGGCGGAAGACTAGAAATTTCAGACGAACGCCTGATCCAGGCTTACCGGCGGCGCACGCGGTGGACTCAAAGTTCCGAAGATCAAGCGGCAAACTCGCTTCGAAACTTCAAGTCCGGAAACCGCACTAGAATCATAAATTTGCTTATGTCCTTTTGCTGCGAACCTCGCGGGGGGCGGCGCCGCAGCGAAATTATTGCGCGGGATGGAGATCGAGTTGACCGACGCCCGCGGCGACATCAAGGCCCACCTGGCCTTGCAAGGAGAGCGGTTGCAACGCGACGGTCCGGTTTGAGCCGCCGACCAGAACGTTGGCGCCGAGACCTGCCGCGACCGACACTTCCGCTGTCGCCCCAGTATATCTGCCGGCGAGCATGCCGGCATAGCGGCTGGTGTCGGCGAATACGGTCCAGACGATCACGCCACCGGTCGTGATGCCGATGTCGAGACCGAGGGTGGTCATGGTGCCCGTATAGGCTTCCTCCGGCTCGCCGGGCTGGCCGCGGAAAACACAGTTTACGTTCTTTTGCGAACCCACGATCAGCCCGATGCTGGACGACATCGCGCAGGTCAGCGTGCCAAGCTGGATTCGTCGCGGCTGCGCATTCGCCGGCGCCAATACCATCGTGAGCGCGACGGCCATTGCGGCCACCGCGGCGAAAGCACTGCGAGACATAGTGGATACTCCCTCACCCCGGCTCCCCCAGCGGGGCCGTTGGCGCGCAGATTGTAGGCGAGAAAAGACGCCTCGTCTGCCGCCGATCCCGGTCGCCCCGTCATTCCAGAGCATGCCACGGGTCCGGCCCCGAAATAGCCGGCCCTCACAAGCTCTGCACGAGCGCGGAATGACGGGCTATTTCAAAATGCCGCAAAAGCGCTGGATGCGGGCGCAGGCTTCCTCCAGCGCGCTCGTGGCCGTCGCGTAGGAAATGCGAAAGGCCGGCCCGAACCCAAAGGGCGTGCCCTGCACCACGGCGACACCCTCGGCCTCCAAAAGCTCGGTGACGAAATCCTCGTCGGTCACGAGCTTCTTGCCGGTCGGCGCCACCTTGCCGATCGTCCCGCCGCAGGATGGATAGACGTAGAAGGCGCCCTCCGGCTTCGGACAGCGAATGCCGTTCGCCTGGTTGAGCATGGACACGCAGAGATCGCGCCGCTCCTTGAAAATCTTGTTGTGCTTGCCGATGAAATCCTGCGGACCGTCGAGCGCTTCTACGGCGGCCCATTGCGCAACCGCGGTCGGGTTCGAGGTCGACTGCGACTGGATCATCGCCATCGTCTTGATCAACGGCTCCGGACCTCCGGCAAAGCCGATGCGCCAGCCGGTCATGCAATAGGCCTTGGACACGCCGTTGACCGTCAGCGTGCGCTCATACAGCGCCGGCTCGAGCTGCGCCGGCGAGTAAAACTTGAAGTCGTCATAGACCAGATGCTCGTACATGTCGTCCGACATGACGTGCACATGCGGATGGCGCACGAGCACATCGGTGACCGCTTTGAGCTCATCGCGCGTATAGGCGGCGCCGGTCGGATTGGACGGCGAGTTGAAGATGATCCATTTGGTCTTCGGCGTGATCGCCCGCTCGAGCGCCTCGGGCTTCATCTTGAAACCCGATTCCATCGTGGTCGCGACCTCGACCGGCTCGCCGCCGGCGAGCAGGACCATTTCCGGATAGCTCACCCAATAGGGCGCCGGGATGATCACTTCGTCGCCGGCATTGAGCGTCGCGAGCAGCGCGTTGAACAGCACCTGCTTGCCGCCGGTGCCGATAATGATCTGCGAGGGCTTGTAGGTCAGCTCGTTCTCGCGCTTGAACTTGCGCGCGACCGCGGCCTTCAATTCGGGAATGCCGTCGACGGCGGTGTATTTCGACGCCTTGCCGTCGCGGATCGCCTTGATGGCCGCCTCTTTGATGTTGTCGGGCGTGTCGAAATCCGGCTCGCCGGCGCCAAGCCCGATGACATCGCGGCCCGCCGCTTTGAGCGCGCGCGCTTTATCCGTGACAGCGATGGTCGCCGACGGCTTGATGCGCGCGGTGCGGTCCGCAAGAAAGGCCATTACTATCCTCCGATGAGGCGCTGTTTCCTAGAGTACATTCCGATCCAACCGAATCGGGATGTGCTCTAGATTCTTGCGCTATCCTTTTCGGAAAACCGGCTTCCACTTTTCCGGGACATGCTCTAAAGCGCCGCGCCGCGCCAGGCAAGGCCGGGCAACAGATCGAAAGGCTCAATTCTCCGTTAAGGCGGCACTGGCCTAATAGACCGCACAGCCCCCTGTCGAGCGGAGCGGCACCTTGAACCGGGCATTCGATATCCTGCGCAGCGGGGCCTGGCTCACGCCCGAGCGTATCCGCCTGGTGGCCGTCGCGATCCTGTGCGTGGCCGCGGCCAGCATCGTCTTCATGCTGGTCACCGCCCATGGGCTTGTCGACATTCAAGGCCGCCCGCTGGGAACCGATTTCTCAAGCTTCTATTCGGCCGGAACCCACGTGCTGGAGGGCAACGCACAGGCCCCCTACGACCTTGCCCGGCAGCATGCCCGCGAGCAGGCGATCTTCGGCGAGGCGACACCGTTCTACAGCTGGTTCTATCCGCCGTTCTTCCTTTTCATCACCGCGGCGCTGGCGCTCTTGCCCTACGGCGCCGCGTTCGTGACCTGGCAGGTGGTCACGCTGGTGCTTTATCTCCTGGCGATCCGCGCGATTGTTCCTTCTCCCCGCCTGCGGCGAGAAGGTCGGGATGAGGGGGCGTCTCCGCGAGGCTCAGAATCGCGGACAGAACTCCTTCTTGCCGTCGCCTTCCCAGCCGTGCTGGTCGATCTCGGTCACGGCCAGAATGGCTTCCTTTCGGCAGCGCTGCTTGGCGGCGCTTTGGCCGTGCTGGATCGGCGCCCGATCGTGGCCGGCTTTCTGTTCGGATTGCTCGCCTACAAACCGCAATTCGGATTGATGATTCCATTGGCGCTCGCCGCGGGCGGGCACTGGCGCTCTTTCGCCGCCGCGGCGGCGACGATCGCGCTCCTTGCCGTGGGGGCGACCGCTGCGTTCGGCCCGGATGTGTGGCGTGCTTTCTTCGACTCCACGCACTTCATGCGCACCGTTGCGCTCGAGCAGGGCGATCTCGGCTGGTACAAGATGCAGAGCCTGTTTGCCTGGGCGCGCATGTGGGGCGCGCCGGTCCCGCTGGCCTACGCTTTGCAAGCGCTGCTCGTGGCATGCCTCGGTGCCGCTCTGATTTGGCTGTGGCGAAGCGATACGGCCTATCCGGTCAAGGCCGCGTCTCTCTGTATCGCGACAATCCTCGCGACACCCTTCACCTTCGACTACGACATGATGGTTCTGGCGCCGGCCATCGCCTTCTTCGCCGTGGACGGACTGGTCCGCGGATTCGGGCCTTGGGAGAAAACAGCGCTGGCGGCGCTCTGGCTCATGCCGCTCGTCGCCCGCAGTGCCGCGCAGTTGACTCTCATACCCTTGGGGGTGCCGGTGATGCTCGTCACATTTATTCTGTTATTGCGACGCAGCACGCTTCACTTCGCCCGGCCGATGGCTTTATCCGACACGTTTCTTCTGAAATAATTTTAAAGTGGCGTTGGCGCCTGCGACGGATCGCACCGGTCACGACATCGCCGCGTTCAAGACATAGATCGTCCCGCATAGTAGCGTCAGGAATTTCGGCAGCGGACTGCGAGAAGCGATGTACACACTCTATTCGATGCAGCGCTCGGGAAATAGCTACAAGGTGCGGCTCGCTTTGGCGCAGCTCGGCGCGCCTTACCGGCTGGTCGAGATCGATATCTTGAAAGGCGAAAGCCACACACCCGATTTCCTGAAGAAAAATCCAAACGGGCAAGTGCCACTGCTGGAAGTGGCGCCGGGCCGCTACCTGGCCGAATCCAACGCCATTCTTTGGTACGTCGCGGGCGGCACGCCGCTGGCGCCCGACGATCGGATCGAACGCGCCCAAGCATTGCAGTGGATGTTCTTCGAGCAGCACAGCTTGGAGCCGAATCTCGGCGCTGCTTATTTCTGGCTGACGCTGGTCAAAGGCGGGCGCGACCTGCAGCGCCACGCTTTCGAAGACTGGATGGAGGAAGGCCATCGCGCGCTGGGCGTGATGGAGAAGCACGTCGCACAGCAGGATTTTTTTGTCGCCGACCGCTATACTATTGCGGATATAGCGCTCTACGCCTACACGCACATCGCGCATCTGTGCGACTTCGACCTCGCGCCTTATCCGGCGTTGCGCGCTTGGCTCGCGCGAATCGCCGAGCAACCGGGTCACGTGCCGATGGTTTTCGATCCGGCAAGGGCGGTCGCCGCCAAATAGCTTTTGCGACGGGGTCGAGCGGGCCCTGCGGCCGCGGCGTTCGCGCCCGTTGCGGTCCCTCGGAAATCAGCGACGCGTGTTTGCCAGACGTGTTGGCGAAGCCACACATTGACTATTTCGTCGGCGACGCTCCGGCGTTAACCAAGCCTTAACCAAAACTCACCAATTCGCCTTTATTCTTCAATGGCGCCGCCCCACGGCGATCTTGTGACCACGGAACAATGATTCGCAAGGACCACGGCCATGGCAGAGTTGACCGGCGTGCCCGGTTTCGCCCCGCCGCGAAAAGAAAACACCGCATCGCGGCGGCGTGCTGCCACGATCGAACTGATAGCGACAGTGGGATTGACCATCTCGCTCGTCATCGCAGCGACAGCCGTCTCCCTCGGCAATCGTTCGTTGACGCACGGCGAGCTCATCGAGCGAGGCGGCATGCAGAGCCCGACTGGAACGCTGCTTGATCAAGCAGACGATTGGCTATCGGTCAGCGCGCGATTTTCCGTCAGAGCACAGTGAGGCGCAACGCCTTCCGCCGGCCGTTCCTCCCGCCTCTGACGCATTGACCGCGGCTTCGGGGAAGCAAACCGATCACATCTCCTTCGGGCCGGCGACACTCTTGCCGCCAATCATTGCGTCTTGACCAAATGCCCGAAGCCCTTCCAATGGGGGCCGCTCAGGCTGCGAGAGCCGCAATCCGCATGAACACGCCACCGTCGCCGCGTGCCGACCGATCCGACACCGACCGCGCGGCCGTCAAGCGGCTATTGCTGTTCTTCGCCCTGGTCTACCTGGTGGAAGGCGTCGGTCAGATCGGCGGATTGATCGCTCAACCGCTGAGTTTTTATTTGAAAGAGGTTCACGGCTGGGCCGCGCTCCAGGTCACCGCCTTTCTCGCGGTATTCAATTTCCCCTGGATCATAAAGCCCGTCTACGGTGTGCTTTCCGATTTCGTCCCAATTTTCGGTTATCGGCGGAAAACCTATCTGATTGCCGCGAACATCATCGCGATGGGCGCTTATCTCTGGACCACCCAGCTCACCGCGCCGGGCCAACTCGTTTGGGCGTTGCAACTGACCGCCTATGCGATGGCGATATCGAGCACGGTCTGCGGCGCCGTTCTGGTCGAGAATGGCCAACGGCTCGGCGAAAGCGGACGCTTCGTCAATCAGCAATGGCTCTGGTTCAACGCCGCAGCGATGGCTTCGGCCATCGTCGGCGGTCAGCTCGTGCAATGGCTGCCGCCGGCCACGGCCTTGCACACCGCTGCCCTCATCGTCGCCGCCGCGCCGGCGGCAGTGCTGTTGGGCACGCTGTTGCTTGTGCCGGAGGAGCGAACGCGCCTCGACGCAGGCGCGCTCCGCAGCACAATTCGCGGCCTCGGCGAGGCTTTCAAAAAGCGCGAATTGTGGATCATCGGCTTGTTTCTGTTTCTCTATTACTTCAGTCCCGGATTCGCGACGCCGCTCTACTACGCGATGACCGACAGCTTGAAATTCCCGCAAGGCTTTATCGGCATCCTGGGATCGATCGCTTCGGCCGGATGGATCGCCGGCGCACTGCTTTATCCCAAGCTGTTCGAAAACATGTCATCCAAACGGCTGCTCAATCTGAGCATCGCGCTTGGAACCATCACCACTGCGGCTTACCTTCTGCTAGTCAACGAGACGTCGGCCGTGATCCTGAATTTCTGCAGCGGATTTTCCGCCATGCTCGCGACCGTCGCCACGGTCACACTCGCCGCCGATTACTGCCCGCGGCGAACCGAGGGATTTAGTTTCGCGGTGATGATGTCGCTCATCAATCTCGCCACCGCCTCGGGCGACATCATCGGATCGTACCTGTTCGATCATCTGTTCCATCAAAAGCTGACCCCGCTCATCCTGGTGTCGGCTGCCTTCACCGCATTCGCCTTCGTACTGGTTCCGCTGCTGCGCCTCGGCGACAAGCGTCAAGGGGTGCCCGCGAGCGCAATGCCGGCCGGTGGGCCGGAGACCGGCCACATCGTGCGCGGCGTCATAGAGTGACCTGCGGCAATCGGCGGGAAAGACGAGACGCCGAACTCATCATCGCAGCGTCATGATCGCGGCAATCGAGAGTGCTTAGGCGGCGCAGCCGGCCGGATTGATCGAAATCAAGGTTGCGTTGAGCGACGCTCTTCAAAATGCTGCGCGCCAGCCGCAAGGCCCTCGAAACTCATCGAGCATGTGGCAGGCGGCGGCGCGGCTACGGGGGTACCGCGCCGTCCTTCATTGTGGACCTGTCTTGGCGTGCTAGGCTTATTTCCGCAGCGAGCTCCGGGCCCGACTAGATTGTTGGTTTGAGCATGATCTTGACCGAAAACCGGTTTCCACTTTTCGGGATCATGCTTCAGGGCGGCCTGGAAATTGCATGGAAATAGCGGCTTTCTGACCCGTAGCAAGCACAAACCCAAAAATACCGTAACCCAAAATACCGTAACCCAGCAGACCGCAACCATGTCCATCCTGGTCGGGCTTCACCACGCAACGCGCTACACCTACGATCGCGCCGTCGCGCTCGGACCGCAGATCGTGCGCTTGCGGCCGGCGCCGCATTGCCGCACGCGCATTCGCAGTTATTCGCTGACCGTGACACCGGCTCAGCACTTCGTGAATTGGCAGCAGGACCCGCACGGCAATTGGCTGGCGCGTTTCGTCTTCCCCGAGAAAAGCAAGGAGCTTTCCATAACGGTCGATCTGATCGCCGATATGGAAGTGATCAATCCTTTCGACTTTTTCATCGAGCCCCATGCGGAAAAGTGGCCGTTTTCATTTCCGCCGGAGTTGCACGAGGATCTGGCGGCCTTTGTCACTCCGGAGCCCGCAGGTCCGCTCCTCGCCGAACTGATCCGCTCGATCCCGCGCTCCGAGCGCAACACCATCGATTTCCTGGTCGATCTCAATCAGCGGCTGCAGCGGATGATCCGTTATCTGATCCGCATGGAGCCCGGCGTGCAGACGCCGGAGGAGACTTTAAGCTCCGGCGCAGGATCTTGCCGCGACACCGCGTGGCTCCTGGTGCAGCTGCTGCGCCATATCGGCCTGCCGGCGCGCTTCGTCTCGGGCTATCTCATCCAATTGCGGCCCGACCTCAAGCCGCTCGAAGGCGCCGCCGGCGCCGAGCACGACTTCACCGATCTGCATGCCTGGACCGAAGTTTACTTGCCGGGCGCCGGCTGGATCGGGCTCGATCCCACCTCGGGCCTCCTTTGCGGCGAAGGTCATCTGCCGGTCGCAGCGACACCGCACTATCGCTCGGCGGCGCCGATCAGCGGCCTGGTCGAGCCGAGTGAAGTCCACTTCTCGTTTGACATGAGCGTCAAGCGGATCGCCGAACATCCGCGCGTCACCATGCCGTTTTCCGAAGAAGCCTGGAACGCGCTCGATGCCCTCGGCGAAAAGGTCGACGCCGATCTCCTCGCGCAGGACGTACGACTGACCATGGGCGGCGAGCCGACGTTCGTGTCGGTCGACGATTATCAGTCGGCCGAATGGAACACGGCCGCGGTCGGCCCGACCAAACGGCAACGCGCCGACGAGTTGATCAGGCGCTTGCGCAATCGCTTCGCGCCTGGCGGGCTTCTGCAATACGGCCAGGGCAAGTGGTATCCGGGCGAGCCGCTGCCGCGCTGGGCCTTCGCACTCTATTGGCGGCGCGACGGCGTACCGATCTGGCGCGACGACAGCCTGATCGCGCGCGAAGCGGCCGATCACAATCCAACGGCCGAGGATTCGCAGCATCTCGCGAACGGGATTGCCGCGCGTCTTGGCATCGCGGCGGACTATGTTCAGCCTGCTTACGAGGATCCGGCCGACCGGATGGTCAAACAAGGTCTGATCCCGGAGAACATCGACCCGAGCGATCCGAAGATCGACGACCCGCGTGAGCGGGCGCGGATCTTGGGCCTGTTCGACAGCCATTTGAGCAAGCCGGCCGGCTTCGTGCTGCCGGTGCAGCGTTGGACCGCGCAAGCCAAACCCGGATGGCTGAGCGAAGTGTGGCGCACCCGCCGCGGCCGGATTTTTCTGGTTCCGGGCGATTCGCCGATCGGTTTCCGCCTGCCGCTGCAGTCCCTGCCCCACGTCGCCCCCGTCGAGTATCCGCATCTCGTTCCGGCCGACCCGTTCGGCGAAAAGAAACCCCTGCCGGATCCGCGCGTCACCCATCCGATCGGCGCTTACGCGTTGCGTACACCTGCCGGCGCGGACGCGTCGCCGCCGCTCGCTCCCGAAACCTTGATCATGCAGAGACCGGCGGCAGCGGCAAGCGCGGCCGGACTCCCGGTCCGCACGGCGCTCGCCATCGAGGTCCGCGACGGACGCTCGTGCGTGTTCATGCCGCCGGTCGAAACGCTCGCCGATTATCTCGAGCTTCTCGCCGTCATCGAGTCGACGGCGGCGGAGCTCAACCTGCCGGTGCATGTCGAAGGTTATGAGCCGCCGCCCGACCCGCGGCTGTGCGTCATCAAGGTCACGCCCGATCCCGGCGTGATCGAAGTGAATGTGCATCCCGCCGCGTCATGGCGCGAAGCGGTCGCCATCACTCGCGGCGTCTACGAAGAAGCGCATCAGTCGCGCCTCGGCACCGACAAGTTCATGATCGACGGCCGGCATAGCGGCACCGGCGGCGGCAATCACGTCGCGCTCGGCGGCAGCAGCCCCGCCGACAGCCCATTCTTGCGGCGGCCCGATCTTCTCAAAAGCCTGGTGCTGTACTGGCAGCGGCGGCCGTCGCTCTCCTACCTGTTTTCCGGATTGTTCATCGGCCCGACCAGCCAGGCGCCACGCATCGACGAAGCGCGCCTGGACATGCTCTACGAACTTGAAATCGCTCTGCTCAGGGTGCCCGCGCCGGGCGATGGCGCCGCGCCGGCACCGTGGCTCGTCGATCGCTTGTTCCGCAACCTGCTCGTCGACGTGACCGGCAACACCCACCGCGCCGAGATTTGCATCGACAAATTGTTCTCACCCGACGGCCCGACCGGACGGCTTGGCCTCGTGGAATTCCGCTCCTTCGAGATGCCGCCGGACGCGCGCATGAGCCTGGCGCAGCAATTGTTGCTCCGCGCGCTCGTCGCCACCTTTTGGCGCACGCCGCTCGACGGCAAGCCGGTGCGCTGGGGCACGGCCTTGCACGATCGTTTTATGCTCGAGCACTTCGTCTGGAGCGATTTCCTCGAGGTCTTGGATGACCTCGCCCGCGCCGGCTACATCTTCGATCCGGCGTGGTTCGAAGCGCAACGCCAATTCCGCTTTCCGCTCTGCGGGGCGGTCGAGCATGCCGGCGTGCGGCTCGAATTACGCCAGGCGATCGAGCCCTGGTACGTGCTGGGCGAAGAAGGCGTGGCTGGCAGCACGGTGCGGCTGGTCGATTCCTCAATTGAACGATTGCAGCTCAAGGCCGAAGGTTTGACCGACGGCCGTCACGTCATCACCTGTAACGGGGCGCGTGTACCGCTGACGTCCACCGGACGCTCGGGTGAATTCGTCGCCGGCGTGCGCTTCAAGGCCTGGAATTTGGCGTCCGGCTTGCACCCGACCGTCGCGGTGCAGGCGCCGCTGACCTTCGACATCGTCGATACCTGGAATCGCCGCTCGCTGGGCGGCTGCGTCTATCACGTCGCGCATCCAGGCGGCCGCAACTACGATACCTACCCGGTGAATTCCTATGAGGCGGAGGCGCGGCGCCGGGCACGCTTCAAGGATCACGGCCATACGCCCGGACCGATCGACGTGGCGACGCTCGATGTATCGCTCGAATACCCGACCACCCTCGACCTGCGGCGGGCTATCCAATAAAAAGTGCCGATGGCCGCCCCGCTCGAGACGACCGCCGAACGCGACACTGCAAGCCTCGAAGCATTTGTCGCCGCCTACCGGCCGCTCCCCGGCATTTTCGATGAAATGATGGATGACGGCGGCAGGGTGCGTGCGCACTGGCGGTCGTTTCTCAGCATGCTGGCCGGGCTCGGCCCCGAGGAAATCAACCGCCGCTTCGCCGCCGCCGATCGCTACTTGCGCAGCTCCGGCGTGTACTATCGCGTCTACGAGGACGCAGCCGGCATCGAGCGGCCGTGGCCGCTCAGCCATGTCCCGCTGATGATCGAGCCCACCGAATGGCGTGAACTGGAGGCCGGCCTCGTGCAGCGCGCCGAGTTGCTCGAAGCCGTGCTGGCCGACGCCTACGGTCCTTCACAGCTCACCCGCGACGGACATTTGCCGGCAACCGTCATCGCCGGCAATCCGGAATTCTTACGCCCCCTGGTCGGCGGCGTACCGCCCGGCGGCGCTCATCTGCGCTTCTACGCGGTCGATGTTGCGCGCGGCGCCGACGGCCACTGGTGGGTGCTCGGCGACCGCGCGCAAGCGCCATCGGGCGCCGGCTATGCGATCGAGAACCGGCTCGCGCTGTCGCGCGCCGTCCCCGACATCTATCGTGCGAGCCGCGCCGAGCGGCTCGCACCGTTCTTTCAGGCTTTTCAAGCCGAGCTCGCGTCTCTTGGCCGGCAGGACGACGCGCACATTTGCGTGCTCACGCCCGGACCGATGAGCGAAACGTATTTCGAGCACGCGTATTTGGCGCGTTACCTCGGCTTTCTCATGGTCGAGGGCGAAGACTTGAGCGTGCGCGATGACGGCGTCTTCGTGCGCACGGTTTCCGGCTTGCAGCGCACCGAAGTGTTGTTGCGCCGTATCGACGCCGACTTTGCCGATCCGCTCGAACTCAACGCCGCCTCGCGGCTCGGCGCGCCCGGTCTGCTGCAAGCCGTGCGCGACGGCAAGGTCGTTATGGTCAACGCGCTCGGCGCCGGCCTCGTCGAGGCGCGCGCCATGCTGGCCTTTCTGCCCGCGCTGGCGCGCAGCGTCCTTGGCGCGGAGCTCGCCATCCCGAATGTCGCGACCTGGTGGCTTGGCCAAGCCGACGTGCGCGAACAAATCATCGAAAAACTCGACCGGCTGGTAATTGCTCCGGCTTTCGAGTCGCATGTCGACCAGCGCAGCGAAACCGGCGTGCTGGGCGCGAAGCTTGATGACGCCCAGCGCGAGGCGCTCGTCCATTCCATCCGCAATCGCGGTATCGACTATGTGGCGCAGGAAGCGGTGACGCTGTCGAGCATGCCGGTCTGGCGCAACGGCCGCCTGCAGCCGCGGCCGTTCACGCTGCGTATTTTTCTCAACAAGGTTGCCGGCCGCTGGCAGGTCATGCCCGGAGGCTTTGTGCGCATCGCTGAAACGGCCGACGCCCGCGCCGTCAGTTTGGAGCGCGGCGCCGCGACCGCGGATGCGTGGCTGCTTGCGCGCGGCCCCGTCGGCGAGATCACCTTGCTGCCGGCCGCGGAGCGCATCGAGGTCCAGCGCGCCAGCGGATTATTGCCGAGCCGCGCCGCTGATAATCTTTTCTGGGTCAGCCGCTATGTTGAACGCGCCGAAGCGACGCTGCGCCTTGTGCGCGCGATGACAAATCGCGCCGCCGAAGCCGACGAGACAACGGCACCGCTGCTTGCGGCGCTTGGTTCGCTGCTCGAAGCGTGGAGCGCGGCGCCGGACGAAACGGGCGGCGCGCAAAGCGCTTTCCTGGTGCGCGCGGTGTTGACCAACACTCAGCTATCGGGCGCGCTGCCGGCGCTCACCGGCGCGGCACGCGCGGCCGCTTCTGTGATCCGCGATCGCTTTTCGCCGGACGCCTGGCGCGCGATCAATGACCTCGCCACCATCATTGCGATGCCGCTCGCGTCCGGAGCCAACGAAAGCGCCATTACTGAGCGGGTCGAGGCCGCCTTGCGCATTATCTCTTCGCTCTCGGGGCTGGCGCAGGAAAATATGACGCGGCTTGCCGGCTGGCGCTTCCTCGAACTCGGTCGGCGCATCGAACGCGCCATCCTCGCCGGCCGGCTGACGCGATGTTTGGCGCTGCCCGGCGCCGCCGAAGGCGGCCTCGACGTCCTGCTGGAGCTTGCCGACAGCCAGATCACCTATCGGCAGCGCTACGTGATGGTCGCGGCACCGGCACCGGTGATCGATCTTGTCGTCCTCGATCCAAACAATCCGCGTTCGATGGCGTTTCAGCTCGACCGCATCGAGGCGCATCTCTCGGCCTTGCCGGGACGCGGCGCCACAGGGCGGCTGTCGCCAGTGCAGCAGATCGCAGCCGCGCTCGCGACACGGCTGCGCACCGTGGACGTTGCGGCGGTGGACGAGGCGTTGATCCTGGACGCCGAACAAGCGCTGATGAAGCTTTCGGACGCCATCACCGCCGCCTATCTGACCAACACCGAGCGCGCCGACGCGACCCGGGAGGCGCTGGCGTGATCTACGACGTCCGCCAGTCGACCACGTACGTCTATGCTTCCCCCGTGGCGCATGCGCGCCATGTGCTGCGGCAGGTGCCGATCAACCGCAACGGTCAGCGTGTTCATGTCGCGGCTTTGCAGATCGGCCCCGAACCTCAGCACCGCCGCGAGGGACAAGACTTCTTCGGCAATCGCCTGACCTGGATCGACGTGGACGCGCCGCACCAGACATTGACCGTCAAATTGACGGCGCGCGTCAGCGTCGATCCCCTGGTCGAACCTGACGCGCTCGCGACGCCTGCATGGGAAACGACACGCGAAGAGACGTTTGCCACCAGCGACATCGGGCCCGCGTCGCCTGCACATTTTGTATTTGCGAGCCGCGTGGTCTAGCTCGATCCTGAAATCCGCGGTTACGCACAGCTAAGCTTTGCGCCCGGGCGCCCGATACTCGACGGCGCCATCGAGCTCATGCGTCGCCTGAAATCCGACATTGTCTATGAAATCGGCGCCACCACAGTCACCACCACGCCGCCGATGTCCTTTGCGCTTCGTCGCGGCGTCTGCCAGGATTTCGCGCATATCATGATTTCCGGACTACGCGGCATCGGCTTGCCGGCCGGCTATGTCAGCGGTTATCTGCGCTCGGCGTTGCGCACCGACGCCACGCGCTTGCAAGGCGCCGACGCGATGCATGCCTGGATGCTGGTATGGTGCGGACCGCAGGCCGGCTGGATCGGGCTTGATCCTACAAATGCGGTACTCGCATCCGACGAGCATATCGTGCTTGCGCTGGGCCGCGACTATACCGACGTGGCGCCGAAGTCGTAGGCTCGGGCGGGCAGCGCATCGAAGTGGGCGTCAGCGTCACGCCGGTGGCAAGCTAGGAATACGCAATGGCTGTCTCATCGACTTTCACGGCCGGAAGCGGCGAGGGCTATGACCGGATCATGGGGCGTTGGAGCGCCCGCCTTGCGGAGCCGTTTCTCGACTTTTCCGGTTGCAACGACGGCGAGGATATTCTGGATGCCGGCTGCGGGACCGGCAGTCTGACGTCGGCCCTCTCACGGCGCATCAATGCGCGCAGCATCACCGGCGTCGACTTCTCACCGATCTACATCGACTACGCGAGCCGGATAATTCGCGATCCGCGAATTACATTCAAGGTTGGCGACATTTGCGCGTTGCCGTTTGCCGATCACAGCTTCGATCGCGTGCTCTCCCTGCTGGTGCTGCATTTCGTTCCACAGACCGAACGCGCCGTTGTGGAGTTGCGCCGTGTCGCCCGCCCGGGCGCGACCGTCTCGGCCGCGGTCTGGGATGTGCGCGGTGGTTATGTTGCCAATCGCATGTTCTACGATACCGCGGCGGCTTTCGACGACGAGGGCCGTAAGCGGCGTGCGCACAACTATACCCGGCCGACGACGCGGCCCGGCGAACTCGCAGCCGCCTGGCACGCCGCCGGTTTCACCGACGTTCGTGATACGGCGCTCCACATCCGCATGGAGTTCAGCGCGTTCGACGATTTCTGGGTACCGCTTGCCGGCAAGGACGGTCCGGGTGCCGAATATCTTGCGGCAATGCCCGCGGGACGGCGGGATCGCCTGCGCGATCTGGTCCGCGACGCGTATCTCGACGGCGAGCCTGACGGCCCACGGTCCTATGCTGCGATAGCGTGGGCCGTTGCCGGCACCGCCCCCGCCTGAGCATCGTCCCGCGATAGCGGCTGTTGAAATGCAAATACCGGAGATCCACGAATGCGTGCCTATCAATTGCCCAAAGGCGGCGCCGGCATCGAGTCGCTGGCCCTTGTCGAGCGGCCGGCGCCGAAGCCGCTTCACCGGCAAGTGCTGGTCAAGGTCATTGCCTGTTCGCTCAACTATCGCGACCTCGGCATCGTACGCGGCACCTATCGGGCGCCGGTGCGCGAAAATCTCGTCCCACTGTCGGACGGCGCCGGCGAAGTGGTTGAAACCGGGCCCGGCGTCACCCGCGTCAAAGCCGGCGACAAGGTCGCCGGCTGTTTCTTCCAGCGCTGGGCGGGCGGCGAGCCGGGCCCGCATGTGCACGCTTCGGCGCTCGGCGGCAGCATCGATGGCATGCTGGCCGAATATGTGGTGCTGGAAGAGGAAGGCGTCGTCAAAATTCCCGCGCATCTTTCGATCGACGAGGGCGCAACGCTGCCCTGCGCCGCGGTGACCGCCTGGGAGGCGATGTTCCATCACGCCAAGCTGGTCGCGGGACAAACCGTGCTGCTGCAAGGCACCGGCGGTGTCTCGATCTTCGGCCTGCAATTCGCGCATGCGACCGGCATCGTCGCGATCATCACCTCATCGAGCGACGAGAAACTCGAACGCGCCAAGGCGCTCGGCGCCGCCTGCGGGATCAACTACAGGACCACGCCCGAATGGGACAAAGCGGCGATCGCCTTCAATCACGGGCACGGCGTCGATCAGGTGCTCGAAGTCGGCGGCGCGAATACGATGACGCTTTCATTCGGCGCCATCCGGGTCGGCGGCAAGGTCAGCATCATCGGCGGCTTGAGCGGCGGCGCGCGCGAGCTCAACCCCGGACTGATATTCTCCAAACGCGCCAACGTGCAGGGCATTTCCGTCGGCTCGATGCAGACCTTCGAGACGATGAACGCCGCCATTGCGGCGAACAAGATCAAGCCG